>NZ_AP028031.1:1362500-1737500 GCF_030296915.1 Anaerostipes hadrus ATCC 29173 = JCM 17467
ACCACTTCGAAGATTTTTCCCAGCTGTCGTAACTGGTACGGTTGTACTTTCCATCGGATTATCACTGATCGGTGTTGGTGTGAATTCTTTTGGTGGAGGAAATTCTGCTAATGATTTCGGTTCAATCGAGAACTTGTTACTTGGAACAATTGTTCTTGTGATCATCATTGCATTAAAACATGGAACGAAAGGTATCACAAGTGCTTCTTCTGTACTGATCGGAATTATCGCAGGATACATTATCGCAGGAATCATGGGTGTTGTACTTCCTACAACTGCTGTCAATGCAGATGGTGTAGAGTATACAAAAGCATGGGTGTTAAACTGGGATAAAGTTGCTCAGGCTGGATGGTTTGCCATTCCAAAATTTATGCCTGTAAAAATCATTTTTGATGCAAGAGCGATCGTCCCTGTACTTATCATGTTTATCGTAACTGCTGTAGAAACAGTCGGAGATATTTCCGGAGTTATCGAAGGTGGTATGGATCGTGAAGCTACAGATTCTGAGCTTTCTGGTGGTGTTGTCTGTGATGGTATCGGATCTACGATCGCAGCATTCTTTGGTGTTTTACCAAATACATCATTCAGCCAGAATGTTGGTCTTGTTACTATGACAAAGATCGTAAACCGTTTTGCACTTGCAACAGGAGCAATCTTCTTAATCCTGTGTGGATTATTTCCAAAACTTGCTGCATTGATCTCTATCATGCCACAGAGCGTATTAGGTGGAGCAGCTGTTATGATGTTCTCTTCTATCGTAATCAGTGGTATTCAGCTGATCACAAAAGAACCATTAACAATGAGAAATATTACTGTCGTATCTGTAGCTCTCGGACTTGGATATGGAATCGGTGCAAACAGCACAGTTCTTTCTGGACTACCTGAAGGAATTCAGTTGATCTTCGGAGGATCTGGTATTGTACCTGCGGCACTTGTTGCAATTATTTTAAATATTGCATTGCCAAAAGAAGATTAAATAAACTAATAAAAACAGCACTGCATTGGGAATTTTATTCCTGTACAGTGCTGTTTTTCTATATGCTTTCCTGCGTCTATTATCAGCTCATAACACCAATTTCATCCGGTACGATCACATCAGCTTCTGTGCATGCAAGGATATCTTCTACACTATATCCTTCTGCAAGTTCCCTTAACACCAGACCATCTTTTGTAACTTCAAAATAGCAGCGTTCTGTTACGATATCTGTTACACAATGAACTCCCGTCAAAGGAAGTGTACATTTCTTTAATATCTTAGACTTTCCACTCTTTTCACAATGGTCTGTTGCTACGATGATCTTCTTCACTCCGGCACACAGATCCATGGCACCACCCATTCCTGGCACCATCTTCCCTGGAATCGTCCAGTTAGCGATATTGCCTTCTTGGTCTACCTGAAGTGTACCAAGAACTGCTGCATCAATATGTCCGCCACGTATAAATGCAAAAGACATCTCATGATCATACACGCTTCCACCTTTGATCACAGATGCAGGCTGTCCGCCGGCATCAATAACATCAATATCTACTTTATCCCAGCTTGGGGTTGGTCCACTTCCGACGGTTCCGATCTCTGCTTCCAGCCACAGATCCACACCTTCTGGAAGATAATTTACACACATCAGCGGAACTCCGATACCAAGATTTACAAAATCTCCATCTTTAAAAAACTTTGCACATCGTGATGCGATCAGCTTTCTTCCTGTCAATCCTGCCATATCACTGACCTCCTTCCGCTTTTGCTTTGGCTCGCTGCCACATTGGACACATTGGTCGTTTCTCACCGGTTCTTTCATAGATCATATCAATCACAGGTGCTGGAACATCGATCTCTTCTGGTCCTAGTTCACCCACTTCCACGATCTCTTCGACTTCAACGATCACCGTATCAGCAGCCATAGCCATCGTACTGTTTGTTGCTCTGGAATTCATTCGGAATGAAATATTACCTGCAGTATCTGCTTTCGTTGCTTTGATCAAAGCAACATCTGCACGTAATGGTAATTCCAGAAGATATTCTTTGCCATCGATCGTTAGTTTTTGTTTACCTTCTTCTACTTCTGTACCAAGTCCTGTTGGTGTCAGACAGCCACCTAAACCTGCTCCACCACAACGGATTCTTTCTGCAAAGGTTCCTTGCGGACTAAATTCTATCGCAAGTTCTCCTGCAAACATCTGATCCTTGGCGATCGGGTTCAACCCAATATGTGTTGTGATCAAACTCTTAACTCTGTGATCTTTGATCAGCTTTCCGACTCCCTGATCCGCCATTCCAGCAGATACAGCGATCGCATCAATGTCTTTGATTCCTTTTTCTAACATTCCATCAATGATCTCATCTGCTGCAAATTCTCCATGCCAGTCTCCAAACATGATCGTCTGTCCATCATGAATTCTTGAGAGCGCTTCCTCTCTTGTTACAACTTTTGACTTCAAAGGCGTGACCTCCCTTCTATGTTCATGGTTTGATCCTGGCTTTATTCTCCTTTGAATTCAGCCTTTCTCTTCTCCATAAAAGCTTTGACTCCTTCTATAAAATCAGAAGATGCCGCACATTCACGCTGTGTCGGAATCTCACATTCATCCAGGTATTTCTTATAATCAGCAAGCCCTGCCTGATAAATCTGTTTCTTGATATTCTTATAAGAAAGTAATGGTCCACTAGCAAATTTCTTAGCAAGTTTCATAACGGTATCATCTAATTCTTCCGCTGGAACTACATCATATACCATTCCGGCATCTTTTGCTTCCTGTGCTTTCATTGGTCTTCCTGTAACACACAGTTCCATTGCTTTCTGAATTCCAAGACTCTTAACAAACAGGTACGTTCCACCGGTATCTGGAACTAGTCCAAGATTCACAAATGCCATAATAAACTTCGCATTGTCTGCGCATACAACAAAGTCCCCTGAAAATGCAAGACTTACTCCTGCACCTGCTGCCGCTCCACTTACACTTGAGATCACAAGCTTACTCATACGCTTCAGACCATCGGTTACATTGCCAACTTTACTGATCAGAGAATCCATATTCACTTCTCCACCTTGTTGGATCAGGTTATAGAAGTATCCAATGTCTCCTCCTGCTGAAAATGCCTTTGGCATTCCTTTTAAAACAACAACTTTTACATTCGGGTCATTCTCACAAGTATCTACTACGTACATCAACTCGTCTGCCATCTGATCATCAATTGCATTAAGATTCTTCATATAGTTCATTGTGATGATACCAACTCCATCTTCTACAACGAACTGCAATTTCTCTAGCTTCATAGGCATATCCTCCTTTAAGTTGTTTTGATAACTATATTGTATCATTTTTTGTACAATTTGTGAAGTTTTTCGACAAAATTAAGGGGTTGACGAATCTCATTTTCTATAGTATCTTATAGCCATAAGGTCATATAACTGACGGAGCACGTGGAATTAACCACATGGAAGTATGATCATTAATCGCCGACCGTCTGGGCAATCTGTCTGGACGTGCGGCGTTTTTTTATTCTATTTTTGCAACGCTTCATCGTTCAGATATTGATCCTGTTAACTTTTTACGTACTTGTTCTAAGTACGTATCATCCATAAGGAGGAATACTATGACAGTTGGTCATGTCCATTCCATCGAATCGATGGGTCTGGTTGATGGACCAGGGATACGAACCGTTATCTTTTTACAAGGATGTGCTCTAAGATGTCGTTTCTGCCATAACCCTGATACTTGGGAATTATCTGGCGGGACCGAATACACACCGGAAGAACTTGTTGCAAAGATCCGACGATTTAAACCTTATTTTAAAGAAGATGGTGGTGTTACCTTTTCTGGTGGAGAACCTTTATTACAACCTGATTTTTTAAAAGAGACTTTAAAACTATGCAAGAATGAAGGCATTCATACTTGCATCGACACTGCAGGTTATGGACTTTCTGATTATGATGAGATTTTAAACCATACAGATCTTGTTCTTCTTGATCTGAAACACATCCATAAAACGGATTATGAAAAAATGACAAGAAGATCAATGGATCGGTTTGAAGAATTTTTGAATGCTTTAAAAAAACATCAGACTAAGATATGGATTCGCCATGTCGTTGTTCCAGGAATTACTGACAGCGAAGATCATATGGCTCAGTTAAAAGCTTATATTCAAACGATTCCTAATGTAGAGAAAGTTGAGCTGCTTCCTTATCATTTACTTGGTACCAACAAATATAAAGTTATGGATATTCCTTATTCTTTAGAAGGTGTACCGGCCATGGATAAAAAGAAAACAGAGATGTTACAACAAACCTATTTTGATCATGTTTATTTTATGGAGGAAAAATCATGTTAAACGAATGGAATGGATTCAACGATGGTGTCTGGACAAAAGAAATCAATGTAAGAAATTTTATACAGAAAAACTACACTCTCTATGAAGGAGATGACTCTTTCTTAGCTGATGTATCTCAGAAAACAAAAAAAGTCTGGAATAAATGTGAAGAACTGCTTGCTGAAGAATTGAAAAAAGGAGGCGTTTTAGATGTTGAGACAGATATCATTTCTGGTATCACGAACTTCGCACCTGGATATATTGATAAAGAAAATGAGGTGATCGTTGGACTTCAGACAGATGCACCCCTAAAACGTATTGTCAATCTATATGGCGGTAAACGTATGGCGTACCAGTCACTGGAACAATATGGTTATAAACTAAATGAAGAGATCGACCGCCATTTTAATGAATACAGAAAAACACACAATGAAGGGGTTTTTGATGCCTATCCAAAACGTACTCGTCTTGCAAGAACTGCTGGACTTCTAACAGGACTTCCTGATGCTTATGGACGTGGACGTATTATTGGAGATTACCGTCGTGTTGCTCTTTATGGAATCGACCACTTGATCGAAGAAAAACAAAAAGATCTAGACTTTGAAGATGGACCTATGACAGAAGACCGCATCCGTCTGCGTGAAGAAATTTCTGAGCAGATCCGTGCCCTTTCTAAAATGAAAGAAATGGCTGCATCTTATGGTGTTGATATTTCAAAACCTGCAAAAAATGCGAAAGAAGCTGTTCAGGCGGTTTATATGGGATATCTTGCGGGAACAAAAGAAAATAATGGAGCTGCAACTTCCCTTGGACGTACTTCTACATTCCTTGATATTTATATTGAACGAGATCTTAAAAATGGAGTGATCACAGAAACAGAAGCTCAGGAATTGATCGATCAATTTATCATCAAACTTCGTCTGACAAGACATTTAAGAACTCCTGAATATGACGAACTATTTGGTGGAGATCCTACGTGGATCACGGAGTCTATCGGTGGAGTTGGTATTAATGGAAAACCTCTGGTTACTAAGAACTCTTTCCGTTATCTTCATACTTTATATAACATTGGAACTGCTCCAGAGCCTAACTTAACTGTTTTATGGTCTGAAAAACTGCCAGACAACTTTAAACATTTTTGCTCTAAAGTTTCTATTGATACGGATTCTATCCAATATGAAAATGATGATGTTATGCGCCCAGTCTATGGGGATGATTATGCGATCGCTTGTTGTGTATCTGCAATGAAGGTTGGAAAACAGACACAGCTGTTCGGAGCCCGCTGCAATCTGGCAAAATCACTGCTTTATGCGATCAATGGAGGAATTGACGAGAAAAAAGGAATCCAGGTTGTTCCTGGAATCGAACCGATTACAGATGACGTTCTTGATTTTGACAAAGTATGGGAAAACTATAAGAAAGTTATGACTTATGTTGCTGAATTATATGTTGATACAGTAAATATCATTCATTTTATGCATGATAAATACGCATATGAAGCCAGCCAGTTTGCTCTTCATGATACAAACTTAGAGCGAATCGCAGCTTATGGAATTGCTGGTCTGTCTATTGTCGCAGACTCTCTATCAGCGATCAAATATGCAACTGTAAAACCAATCCGCAATGAAAATGGTGTAGCAATTGACTTTGAAACCATTGGGGATTTCCCTAAGTATGGAAATGATGACGACCGCGCAGATGATCTTGCAGTTAACACAGTAACATTCTTCTCTGACGAACTAAAGAAACATCCAATTTATAGAAATGCGATCCATACTTTATCTGCTTTAACGATCACATCCAATGTTATGTATGGTAAGAAAACCGGATCCACACCAGATGGAAGAAAACTCGGAGAACCTTTAGCTCCAGGTGCAAACCCAATGCATGGACGAGACGAAAATGGTGCTCTTGCATCCTTAAACTCTGTCGCTAAAATTCCATATCGCGATGTATGTCAGGATGGTGTATCCAATACCTTTTCCATCGTACCAGATGCTCTTGGAAAAGATCAGGAACAACGAGTACAAAACCTTACAACAATCTTAGACGGATACTTTGTTCAAGGTGCACATCATTTGAATGTAAATGTTATGCATAGAGAAACTTTGATCGATGCTATGGAACATCCAGAAAAATATCCAACACTTACGATCCGTGTTTCTGGATATGCCGTGAATTTTAATCGATTATCCCGCGAACAGCAGGAAGAAGTGATTCGTCGTACATTCCATCAGAGTATGTAGATTTTTATGAAACAGCAATGGTGCCTGATTTTTTGATCGAATCAGGCACCATTACTATTCTTCAAACATTTCTCCCTCTATATTACTTATCTGTTCAATAGGGATGATCGTCTGATCTGTCATAACAACTGTGTGTTTATATTTATCAATTTTCTTTACACAACCAGAACAGGTAATATATGCTCCCCCATTTTTCTTAGCATCTGGTACAAAATACGTGATCTCAACCATTTGCTGTGTACCGATCGTTTCAGCGATCAGATATAACTTTTTATTTAATTCTGCTATAACTTCTTCACTCAACACTTGTTTTGCATCTGTTTGTCTTACAGTTTCTTTAATAGCTGCTTCGTGTCCGGTAAGTGCCGCAAAAGGCGAAAACTGTGCTGCCCTGGCATAAAGTGACATACGAGGGTGCTTCTTTGAAGTTGGATGCGGCAGATTGATAATATCATCGTATTTATGATTGTACTGATCCTTCATAATCTTCCTCCATTGACACTGAATACTTACTTTCTATGCTTTATGTCCGCCGATCTGCTCATTACGGTCTTTTGCTGTTGCTCCCTCCTGAAGGTTCATTCCTTTCAAGATAGCGTTCTTCCCAAACTTCTTTTTGATTGTGAGCATTGTCTGTTGCATCCGTTTCTCACGCTCTAAAACGGCCTCTTCTTCGGCTTGTTCCTGTTCCTTTACCGTATAATCTGTAAAAAGATCAAGCTGTTCATACGCTTCGTCTTCCTTTGAAAAACTTTCATCCACGAGCTTGTTCGCTGTGATATTGATTCTTCTGATCAGCAGATTTTTATCCACGATCTGATCATATAATTCCATCACTGCATCTGTGATCAGCATGGTAGATGATGTCTTCCTTTTCAGGTTTGTTGTTCCATGAGCGTGTTTTGGAACTTTCCTTCCATATCGGTCAATCGTAACAGAACCCCTGTACTTCCTATATCTATCTGGATCCGTTAGATTTTCTATATCATAACCTACGGTCAATACGATCTGGTCAGTAACAAGTCTCTTATCTACCAGATCAAGTGTCATAAGATCAGTCATTTCTTTTACAACTAACTTTGCCTTATCAAAGTCATATGGGCAGTGAAGTACTTGCCCGGAGCATACACTGTTGGTTTCCGGTTTGTATGCTTTGACTTGCTCCATAGTACAAGGCTCATATCCCCAGGCATGATCGATCAGCAGTTCCGCATTGATCCCAAACATCTTATAAAGCAGTTCTTCATTATGGAATTCATTTGGCTTTCCGATGGAACATCTTGCAACATCTCCCATTGAAAAAAGACCGTGTTTTTCCAACTTCTTCGCATAGCCTTTGCCTACTCTCCAGAAATCCGTAAGCGGTCTGTGATTCCATAGCTTCCTACGGTAAGACATTTCGTCTAATTCGGCGATCCTTACGCCATCCTTATCCGGTTTAATATGCTTTGCTACGATATCCATCGCAATCTTGCACAGATACATATTCGTTCCGATTCCAGCGGTTGCTGTAATTCCCGTTGTTTTTAAAACGTCTCGTATCATAGTCATGGCAAGTTCCCTTGCAGTCATCTGATAAGTATTCAGATAATCTGTTGCATCTATAAATACTTCATCAATTGAGTACGGAAAAATATCTTCTGGCGCAATATACTTCAGATAAATATTATAAATCTTGGAACTATATTCCAAATAGTATTCCATACGTGGTGGTGCAACAATATAATCAACCTTCAATGCCGGATTTGTATTTAATTCTGTGCTGTCATCCGACGAACCTGTAAATGTTCTGTTTAAAGCTTTCCACCTGCGGGTATTATTGACTTCTTTAATCTTTTGCACGACTTCAAACAAACGTGGTCTGCCTGGTATTCCATAGCTTTTCAGCGATGGAGATACCGCAAGGCAGATTGTCTTCTCCGTCCGGCTTTGATCTGCAACCACAAGATTTGTCGTTAAAGGATCGCGATTTCGCTCCTTACATTCCACAGAAGCATAGAATGATTTGAGGTCGATCGCAATATAAGCCTTTGTCTTTGTCATCGTTCTATGCTCCTCTATTTGCATAATGAATCAACCATCATAGCGAACCACATCATACAAAACATAAATAAAAAACACAATAGTACAGAACCACACCCAACATTTGATTTCCCATCATCGGATGATTCCTTCTTCCCTTGGCTATGCTTCGATGCATCATCTTCTTTCAATTTGTTATAAAGATAATATTCTCTGGCATTGTCTTTCCAATCTTTTTTCCCATTTCGATCATAATCAAAAAAGGCCATATTGATCACTCCCCATTCCTTAATCTATTCATGTTTTTTCTATTTACTAGAGCTTGGAAAATATGGGCTTAATACTCCAGCTACATTACTGATCGGCATTGTTTGCAGCCATACTTTCCCAGGGCCTGTAAGTATTGTGTTAAACACTCCTTCTCCACCAAACAACATATTCTTTACACCCGGAACACTTTTGATCTCCATCGTACAACTTGCTGTCATCGCGGCCAAATGTCCAGTATCTACAACAATCTGCTCTCCAGCCTCTAATTCATATTCCACAACATGACCATCAAATTCTGCAAACATGATACCATGGCCAGATGCTTTCTGCATAATAAAACCTTCTCCGCCAAATAATCCAGCTCCGATCTTTTTATTAAAGAATGCAGATAACTCAACTCCATTCTCACCGGCAAGATAAGCACTTTTTTGTAATATCATTTCCTGTCCAGGTGCAATTTCAAATGCCTTGATGGATCCCGGGAAGCATGAAGCAAAGGCGATCATCCCTTCTCCGCCTTGTGCTGTATAAACATTCTGGAACATCTTTTCTCCTGAAAACGCTCTTCCAAAGATCTTTCCTATTCCTCCATTCGAAGTTGTTTCCATTTTCATATTTGGAGACATCCAAGACATTCCTCCACCTTCTGTAACCATTTTTTCTCCAGATTCCAGATGACAGATAACTACTGGAAGTGTTTCACCTAAAATTTCATATCTCATAATGTTTTCCTCCTTACTCAACATTTGATTTGTTATTCTTCTTTGCATTTACAATATAAATTCCAACACATACAAGTGCGAGTGCAATCAGACTTCCGATATTAAATGCCTGTTTGACTTCTCCCAATACCAATGCCGACAAGATTACACTGCATAATGGATTCACAAATCCGAAGATTGCTACCTTTGACACGTCATTATATGCAAGTAATACAGACCAAAGTGTATAGGCAACTGCAGATACCAATGCAAGATACAACACGACCGTAATTCCACCAACTGTTACATGATCTAAATGTCCACCCATTGCGTTTCCGATTAAAAATAATACAATTCCACCAATAAAAAACTGAGTTCCACTTAATATAACTGGTGATACTTTTTTTGAATAGTAATTGATCAATATTGTGGATGTTGCATAGGCTAACTGTGAAATCAAAACGAATCCTTCTCCCATCATCGTAAAGCCGAAATCCAAAGAATTTCCAAGAAGATTGATCACGACAACTCCTGCAAATCCTAAGATGCATCCTGTTAATTTTCTTCCCGTTAATTTTTCATTTCGTACGATCAAACATGACATTAGGATTGCGATAAAATTTCCTAAACCTGTAATGATTCCACCTTTCACTCCAGATGTATGTGCCACGCCGATATAAAAGAAAAAATACTGTCCAACAGTCTGCGCAAGGCAGACAGGAACTGCATATTTTAGAATCTTTCCATCGGGCAGTGTCACTTTCTTTTCCTGTATAGAAGCAAAAATCAAGACGAAAAGTCCTGCTAACGCAAATCTTATTCCTGCAAATATGATCTGACAGGCTGTGTTTGTCGTATCTACTTGTAACAGTCGATATCCTGTCTTGATCATCGGAATAGCACTTCCCCGTGAATTACCCCTCCCATGCGGTACAGTAGTTCCTATGGAAGTGGCTTCTAACAGTCGTGACAGTTACCCATTTCTGACCAAAAGATTGGCTGTCCGTACCAATCAAGGCATATTCACTTATGCCGCTATCCCTTTGACGGGAATACCTTTCGGATTCAGTTTGTGGAATCCATACACATCAGGAGCAGAAAGAAACGTATAATCTCTGGTATCTTTCCAGATATCAGGGATCGCTTTCCGCATGATATTTGCTGCTGCATGACAATCCGCATTTAAGATCATTCCGTTAGAGCAACGGTATAAACCACGTTTGATCCTCTTTCCAGAAAACGAAGCATCCTTATCATCGACAGCATAGGTTGGGATCCTGTCATTTGCGATCAGATCCGCTTTGGAAGTATAACTTTCTTCCTGCTCTATGATTCTGATGCCGGCATTCAGAGTTTTATATGTGATCATTGTCCGCAGGAGAGTGATCGGCATGGAGACAAAATTCTGGTTGTTGATCTTATTCATATTGGATCTCTGCTTCCAGAGCAGATTCACACCAAGGATCAGTGTTCCACACTGGTGTTCCATACAGAAGTCAATGATACTACGACTGATCTTGTGGCACTGGTCCTTCACAAAATTGGCATAATGGAAAGAAAGGTCTCTTAACCGCTTGGAAACAGCGTGTTTCTTTTCATGACCTTTTGTGATGATGGAGACATACTTTGCTCTCTGTTTATGGAACCATTGGATCTTGGATAAGACAGCTCCGCCTTTGTATATTGCGGATGAGTGATCATCACATACGATCGCTGCGAAGTTATCTGTTCCAAGATCAATGGCACATACATGAGATCCGGAAGGATCAAATGCAACATCTGGTTCTTCTAGTGTCAGACAGAGTAAAAAACGACCATAATACGGTTTGATCTTGACTTCTTTTAATACAGGATCCGAAGAAAGATTTGAAAAGTACAAGCGTTGCTTTTGCAAAGGCAGTTTTAAGGACATCCCGATATCGTCCCGATACAAGACAGCATCCTGGTTTGTGATGATCACAGTCGTCAGGTCACTTTTCTTATAGCGAGGCATCTTAGGCTTACCCAGATACTTTTCTGGATGCTTTTTATATTCTCTTAAAGAAGCAAGCCAGTTTTTGAAATCTGTGACTGACTGTTTGACCATCTGCTGTGCTGTCTGTCTTGGAAGTCCGGAAAAGAAATCTGGATTCTCTGTGACACGCATCATCTTTTCAAGGTGTGTATAAGAGATCACTCTGCGGACGTGCATGTTTGGATAAGATCGTTGTAATAACGCAACTTCTTGAAAGACTTCGACTTCGTTCTCTGTCCGATGTTCTTTGTCATAACCGGTAAAGATATTCCGCACACGGAAAAGAGCTGCATTGTACAACAGCTTGGACTTTCTGCACAGATCGTCAAAATATGGATATAACAGATCATCCGAAGAAATGATTCTTTGTGTCACACGGTATGCCATATGGTTGTCTCCTTTCTGATATGTTGAAAATATCGTACTTTTATAGTATAATTATACCAAACATATGTTTAGCTGTAAAGGAGATACATCATGCGAAAGAAAGATAATACAGATTATTATATAAACCGGCATAGTTGCTTTTTATTGCAATACCATATCGTGTTTGTTACAAAATACAGACATCCAGTCTTAACAGGCAAAGTAAAAGATGTTGTTTATGAACGTATCCACTATGTAGCAGATCAAAGAGGGTTTCACATCCTAGAGATCAATGGCGAATCGGATCATGTCCATATCCTGATGGAAGCTGATACAACAACTTCACCGGCGGAACTTGCAAATGTTTTAAAAACACAAACAGCACGAAAAGCACGAAAGTTGTATGGCGAAACCATTTTAAAAAAATATTACTGGAAACCTTATTTTTGGTCGGATAGTTATTTTATTTCATCTGTTAGTGAAAACAGTCTGCACACAATAAAACAGTATATTCGGAATCAGGGGAAACGATAATGTGTCCGTCAGGACGCATTCACCCACGCCCATATTAAAATATGGACGTGGTACTCTGCTTAGATTTATAGAATACAGCATAAACTTGCCAGTGCTGCTACAACCCAAGTCTTTGTTAATGTATGATGTTCTGTTTTCATTATCTTTTTATTTATCCTCTCTTGTATAGTACTATATTTACATCATTTTATCATATTTTCATATCTTATCCAATCCATACATCATCGATATACAACAAAAGACTCAGAAGTCCACGGCTCCTGAGTCCTTTAAAATTATCATATAGCTATTGCATTACTGCATTCCGTTTGCTGTCTTATATTTATACAGCATTTCAGCATGATTCTGTTCTTCTACCTGAATGTCAGCCATCAACTTTCTAAGATCACTATCCCCAAACATAAATACATTTGTATTATATTCTCCGGAAACCAATTTCTCTGTTCCAATTGCATCAGTTGCAAGAAATGCATCATGCATCTTATCTTCGGACTGGCTCGCTGCTGTATAGATTGCTCTTGGTTCATAGTCTCTTCCATCACTGTCATTGCAATCACTTGACGGTACTGTTCCATCTAAGACCTGTGTGAGTGAATCGTAATGTGTCTGCTCTTTTTTGTGTAGCTGTTCAAAAAGATTTTTAAGTTCTGGATCGATTGCCTGCTGTGCGTATTTTTGATACTTTTCTATGCAGCTTTTCTCCTGTGTTCTTAGGTTTTCAATTGCTGTTCTTTCTGTCTCTTTTAATACCATGATATGAGTTCCTTTCTACTTTGCAAATTTTTATGATGGTATTATCTGCTGTTTGATGCATTTCTATGCAACGAATGGCGAAAATTTAACATTCAATTACATTGAAATTCCATCGTACCATCCGTCTGTAATTCTGCTTGATCGGATAAGTAAAATTCCAAAGTCATAATATTTTTTTCATTCAATTCCAGTTTTTTCACTTGATACTTTACCATTTCACTCACAGAAAATTTACCATCTTCTTTATAGATCGTTGTCAAAATTCCTTCTGTCTTTCCATTGTTGCTTTGTAATCGGATATTTGCAAATCCTCCGGAACTATTTTGCTGTAACAATGTTATCGTTGTTGGTTTTCCAGCTTTTGTTTTTTCATAAAATGTTTTCAATTTCTCACCATGACTTGTCTTTGATGGTTTGAATTTTACTGGTGCATTTTTTGTACTATGTTTTTCTTCCCCGATCTGGGCAACTGGATAACCTTTGGATGTTAATGTATCATATAATGTTTGTAAGTCTTTTTTTGTAACTTTATTCTCATTGATTTTTATGTTTTGACAAATGTCTGAAATTTGCTTAACTTCTTTTTGTGCCTGAGCTTTTTCTCGCTTTGTTATCACCAATGGTTCCCACTTTTTTGTCTTATGATCTGTTTGTTTTGTTGTTTCTTTTATATTTGATGATCTACATGCTGTAAGTGTTGTGACACTTGCGAGTAACAAAATAGCTAGCATTAATTTACTACATATATTCTTCTGATATTTTCTTTGCTTTTCTGACCACATATTCTTCTGCCCTTTTAAAATCCTTATGAATAATCCCATATTTCATATCCTTGTCGACGTGCGGAATCATATACAGGTATCATATTCTTTTCAAGTATATTATAAAACATTTCTTTTGAATTTCCTTTTCGATATAATTCCTGTCCTGCCCAGATAGAATGAAGATTATCCTTATAACAGCCTTTAAATCTGTTATAGATTCCCATATCATCATAAATCATTTGATACATCAGATATTGATTTTGTGCAAAATTCTGAAAAAACGGATTCCATTTTGGTAATCGATTACTCTTGGATGAATTTAGTGATGCATCCATCGGCATCAGATTCCAAAGTTCATCATTCATAACAAATGACCATGGAATAAAATGATCAATATCGTATTTTTTCTTCTTCACAGGTTGTCCAGTAAAGACGTCTCTGATTTCTTGAACTTCCATGATATCTTGCCAGAGATCTCTTACTTTTTTAAGCTTTCGCACTTTTTCTTCTGTTGGGGTTAATTTATATACCAGACCGGGAACTTCTGGATTATTGTTCTGCAGCCATTTTACTTTTTCGTATTGAATCCAACCCAAAATATTGACTGTATGATCTTGGATCATCTTGATCCAGTCTTGTTGGAAATATACTTCTTTTTTTAACTTGCTGCTTGTTCCTAATATGTATGGAAGAGTTAAGACTTCCTTATTGAATTTCTGAATATAGGCTGTCATTCGATTCGCACTATTCCAATTTACTTTTTCATCACTCCTCGTAAAAAAGCCTGCTAATGCTCGGTATGGAACCATATGAGTCAGCTGTTCTTTCGTCGTTTTTAATTCCTTGTTATACTGCCTGATCGCGTTTTTAATCTCTACTTTCGAAGCATTCGCCGATAACTCACTAAGCTCTGTTAGCAAAAGGACTGCTCTCTCCAATCCATCCTTGATCTGACCGTCCAGTGGCATTCCACTTAAGTGAATATGGAACTCTCTTACAGAATACCATGCATTTGTGATCATCTCATTTATGATCTCATCAAATGTCGATTCTGTTTTTCCCTCAGAGATTAACTGTATGATCGCTTCCAGCCAATAAAATTTATAGCAATAGGATGGACTTTTCATCATTTTAGAAAATCCATCGATATTTAGATTGTTATAATATTTTGGCTCAATTTCTAGGATGTTTTTCCCTTGCAAATCAGGATATTCAACCATCGTTCATCACCTCGTCCTTCTCTGACATCACCTGTTGTCCATATTTCTTTGATCTGTAATTGAGGGATCTGCAAGATAAATTCTTTCAATGAATCTTCTGTAAAATCCGTAAAATAACGCCCATTTCTCTCTCCCTCGAATTCGCCGTATTTAAATGATGCATAAATGATTCCATTTTCTTTTAATGCTTTGTTCATCTTATGAAATACACGAAAAAGATCATTTTTTGATAAATGAAGAATTGATGCGCATGCCCAGATTCCGTCATAAATATTCTGGTCATTTAATTCTTCAAACAACATTTGTTTTACTTTGATTCCTGTATATTTTGAAGCTTCCTTACAAATCTCTTCGGATCCGTCAATTGCCGTTACGTTATAGTTTCGCTTTAGAAAATATTTTGTATCACGGCCAGAACCACACCCAAAATCTAAGATGAATGCGCCCGATGGAAGATAAGATAAAAATTTATTTTGTATGTTTGTAAAATCTACGAATCTTGTTGTTTGTATGAATGATTTAGTGTATTTGTTATAATAATTTATGGTTTTGTTGTTCATTGGAATCCTCTCCTAAGTACATTCTAATAACCATTTGACAGCTTTCGCTAATCTCTTTTGGGCATCAGCAAAATGCCCGCCGCTGTTAAATTCTAATGTTGTATGCTTCACCTTAGGATCATTGCGCAAAATTCGTTCCTGTGTTCTAGTTCGATCTCCAACTCTTGCCATGACCGGATTCTTTGTTTTTTCTTCTTTTCCTCCAAGGCTTAAGTAGATATTGCTTTCATGCTTTATTTGATGATGCAACACATATTCATCCCATTGTTCGAACCATAAAGAACCGGAGCAGCTTGCAATTGCCGAGAAGATATCCGTTTCATATGCTGTCCATAGAGCAAACAATCCTGCAAGGGAATATCCGATCAGATAAATTTCTCTGTCTACCCCGTAATCTGCTTTTAATTTCGGAATCAAATCATTCATTAACCATTGTAAAGTCTTTGGACCATTTCCTTTGAAATCATCATCTCCGAAGGCAGCAGGTGACTTCCATGGAGAAAAATCACCATTCCAATCTATTACCTGAAATGCACAGAAAAGAAAATCCTGATCATTGACTGTCTCCATCAGACAATCCCACATATGTGCTATTTCATTTCCACGATGAGGATACATTCCCCATAAAATGATCGGACCGCCGGAACCATTTTGCTCTATATAACATGTTTTCTGTCTTATCTGTAATTTCTGCATAAATACATTCATCTCCATAAGTTTTTCTGCTTTTAATGGATTTATTTTCATGACTTTTGGCTTATTCCCTAGTTGTAGAATCCTCCAGTTCTTCTAACGCGTCCATATAATTATCCATCCATTCCATCTGCCATTGTCTGGGGTCTGTTTCTGATATCTGGCTTAACGGATCGATTTCGTCAAACATTCCAAGATTCTCTGCCATATCTAGCGGAAACAAAGTTTCATCTGGACCGATTATTACTTGATCTCCAATCCCTAGATTCCTATCATAAGCTGTTAATTCTTCCATTGAAATCTCTTCTGGTTCATCTATAGAATCTTCTTTTACATAAAAAGTTAACATTGGAATTTCTGCTTCTTCTGCTTCTATTTTTATGATCGTATAAATTGGTATTTCATTCATTGTTTGTAATTCAATCATATCACAATCCCCTTGCAATGATCAATTTCATGCTGTATGATCTGTGCTGTCCATCCAGAATATTTTCCATGCTGTTCTTTAAAATCCTGGTCCAGATAATCTACTTCTATCTCCTTATATCTCTTACAAGGTCTCACTCCATCCAAAGATAAACATCCTTCTTCTGTCTCAAATACGCCTGATTTCTTTGTGATCTTTGGATTGATCATTGCAAACTGAAATGGCCCAACTGCTACTACGATAATGTTCTTTTTAACGCCAATCATATTTGCTGCCATTCCAACACAATGATCCAAATTAGCTCTTAGTGTGTCTAACAGATCAACTACTACCTGCTGATCTGCTTTTGTTGCATCTGTTGATTTCTGTGCTAGAAACAATGGATCTTTCATTATATCTTTTATCATTTTATTTTAACTCCTTTATTTCCTTTAAAAATTCTTCTGTAGAAATATATAAATTTTCTAATATTGGTATCAAATATTTAGATGGCCTAAGTCTGTCTACTGCCCAATCTCAAAAATCATAATGCGTTCTCTTTCACTATTTCCACCAAACAAATCGGAACAATCAATTTCATCGGTAAACATCATCTCATCCACCGTCATCAGATATGTAAGATATTCGTCGGATGGATAATAGAAGAAACATAAAATCTGTCTTGGATGTTCATAGTATGCTTCCATGATCCTTGCCATCACTTTTCTCAAAATCTCTACGGAAAATGGATTAAAAAAATAGATGCGGTCTATCTGTTCTGGGAGTTGAAATTCTTCTGCATTCGCTAATGAAAATGATACCCTCTCTTTCGATACGGCTTCTTTCTTATTTTCCATTACTTTCTCATAAATGCGTTCGTCATATTCAACTCCGAGGCAACGGCATCTTGTCTGGTAGGATAAGAAAAAGTCTACCCTTCCTTTACCACAGCCATAATCTAAGAGCATATTGTTCTTCCTTATAAGTCCTGTATTTGCTAATCGTTGCAGTACAGAATATGGAGTTGGTTCGTATGGATAGCGGTATTGATCGGATTGAGAGTCGTCTCTGCCCATGGTTTTGATGTGCAATAGTTTGTCCCATTTGTTGTCTTGTGTATCGTTCATAAATTGATATTCCTGCCTTCCTGTTTCAATTATTGCAACAATCTAAAAGACTCAGAAGTCCATGGTCCCTGAGTCTTTTAGAAAATACATTTTTAAATCCAATTGCAGTCTCCACCCGTGATAGCAAGGCTTAGTAAAGCATCCATCTTTTCGACTTCTTCTTCACCCTCGATTTTCTGAAGTAACTGCGCAGTATCTAAAATATCTTCCATACTTTCATCTGGTCCAATCTCATAGTCAATCTCTGCCTCACAGTCTGGACATGGAATCTTCTCCATCGTCTGTAATGAGAGGAATCTATTCCCACATTTTTTGCATTCATAATATCCGCATTTTTTTGTTCCATCTGGTACATAATACATTGTTCCTATCTCCTTTTTTGCTTTATTATCACATATTATACATCTAATCTGGTCTGTTGTCTTAGTTTTTTTGTGAGATCACAAGCCCAATAAGGATTAATACAGTTCCAATGATAGAAATCACTGTTATTTTTTCATGTAAGATCAACACGGAAAGTATTACAGTTACAACATGGGATACGTAAATATAGATACTTGTCTTGATTGCGCCAATCCATTTTGTCGAAAGATTCCATAACAAAAATTATAATACGTTCTCTCTCACTATTTCCACCGAATTTCTTGAAAAATAGAATATTCATGCTAAAATAAATGATTGAATTATGGAATCATTATAAATGAAACAATCGTCAAAGAAGGTAGTATTATGAAATCAAAACTTAAAAATTTTTCCTTACTTACAATCAGCACACTCATTATGGCTGTCGGAATTTACTTCTTTAAATTTACAAACAATTTCACATTTGGTGGTATCACAGGTATTGCCGTTTTAGTTGCAAAATTCCTTCCTATTTCTGCCAGTGATTTTTCTTTTGTTGTGAATATTTTATTGCTGATCATTGGATGGATCGTCTTAGGTAAAAGCTTTGCTGAAAAAACAGCTTACAGCACGATTCTTTTATCTGTAAGTTTATCTCTTTTAGAGCGAATTTATCCTATGAGTCATCCACTTACCAATGAGCCATTATTAGAGTTGATCTTTGCAATCTTATTGCCAGCGCTTGGTTCAGCAATCTTATTTAATATTGGAGCTTCTAGTGGTGGTACAGACGTTATCGCTATGATTCTTAAAAAATATACAAGTGTAGATATCGGAAAGGGCTTAATGATCTCTGATCTTATCTTTACTCTCGTAGGATTCCTAGTGTTTAACGTCAAAACAGGACTTTATTCTTTGTTTGGTCTGATCATGCGTTCTGCGTTGATCGATAACTTTATTGAAAGTTTTAACCGTTCTAAATACTTTCATGTTGTAACTTCCAATGCAACATGTATTTGTGATTTTATCCAAAATGATCTACAGCGCGGAGCAACCATTGTGAATGCGACCGGAGCCTTTACAGGGGATGACAAATATATTATCCTGACGGTTCTTAGTCCTTCGCAGGCAGTGAAACTTCGAAACTTTATCAAAGAACATGATCCAAAAGCTTTTCTTTTAGTTTCTAATACAAGTGAGATTATCGGAAAAGGCTTCCATTCTGTCTAGGATGGACAGCCTTTTCTCTGCCTTCTTCTGGTACATAATACATTGTTCCTATCTCCTCGTATAATATCTTTTATTGGATTTATTTTACAAAATATTTTTCTTAAATTATCACATACTAAGAAACGAGGAGGTTTCAATGCATGAATAATAAGAAGAAACGAGAACTTACAAACGAAGAAATTGATGAAAATATCTTCGGAATGTGCAATATTTGTTCTACCACGGATTGTACTGGATTGATCCAGGTTGTTCCAAGAACAGAAGCCGAGCTTGAATCTTACGAAGAATTGTACCCCTTCCGACCACCGTTTTTACCTCGTGATGATGATTAAGTCATCATCCGTTTTCTCCTGTAACAAGATCTTATGGCCTGTTATGACTATAAGGTCTTGTTTCAATGTCCACTTTCTCTTCTAATTAGTCTGACAAAAAATATTATCTCTTATTGATTCTAACATAATTGTTTGTGGTGTAGCATCATAATTTTCATCCATCCAAGCTACAGACTCGTCGTCCAAATAATCCATGAAATCAATATATGTATTCTCATCATCCATTTCGAAAATTCCTTCTTTCTCAAAGCTCAAAACTCTATGAATCAGCTTATTATCAGGATACGTCTTTTTAAGAAATTCAATTTGCTCTTTTTTTAGTTTAAATTTTATCATACTTATCACTTCTTCCTTTTAAAATTTCTCAAATAATCAATTCCACTTTTTCCAAACATCTGGTTGATATCCTAGTGTTGATTGCTTTCCATTTCGAACAACTGGTGTCTTGATGACTTGTGGATTTTCTAATACTTTTTCAAGTTTATCTTCATTGGCAATATATTTGATCAGTGCAAGCAAGTTCTGATCTTTGCCTTCCCAATTGATCATATGATCTAAACCACCATTTGCCTGAGCTACTGAATTGAATTCGCCTTTGCTCATGCCTTTTTTCTTCATATCAACAAACTGATATTTGATTCCACGTTCTTTGAAAAAACGTTCTGCTTTCTTTGTTTCGTTGCATTTTTTTGTTCCAAATATTTGTATGTTCATGCTGGTTTAAAATCCTCCATTTAGATATGCTCTAGTTTCTTTATCTCATTCATCATTAAGCGCTACAGCCTGCATTTTGCAACTTTTTGACTTCATCTTTGTATTCAGATTTCACAAGGTTTCAATTCAGGAATGCTTAAGTTACAAAACAGCTTTCTCATCTAATCAGCTTTTATTACACCAGTAAAATGTGATTCAACAATTCTATCCATCTGTGCTGCAATCTCTACAAATGGCAAATTCAGATCAAGTGTCTTAACACTTATTTGACTGCCATGCATCTGATACACATTATCAGGCTGGATTTCTTCTTCCGTCTTGGCATAAAGAAGCATTCCTGAAACTGTATTATCTTCTTCTCCAAATTGATAGCTTCGATTTTTTACATAGGTAAAAATCTGATACAAATTGTTTGAATGAAGCGTATGTTTATCAAAATGGACCTGTGTAGTGTGATTGTAATATTTCGCATCAATGATAAGCACTGTATTGCCACGTTGCAAGTGAATATCAGTTTGCATAACCGGCAGCATCGTTCCAACACCATCGTCTAGTGCCCACGGAATCTGCGATGCACTAACAGACAATTCTGGATAATGTCTGCTGTAATATTCCAGAATAAATTTTTCATACAAACTGCACATACGCTGCTCGTCTACAAAGGATGCTAATCTATAGTTACCTGCATCTGTTGTGATCAGCATTCCTTCAATAGTCAACTGACAAATACTAACTAACATTCTATATGTTTGATTATTACGCTGAAAACGAATCGATGACCATTTAATTTCTGTAGGTTCTATAGAATCTACATTCGAAAAATACGACATTTTCTTCTTCAGATCATCTTTGTATTTTGCTTTTACTTTGCCGTTTCGCAAAAGAAGCATGACTGTTGTCTTCAAGATTTGATTCAACATGTTATTTTCTGAAAGCTCATCAAAATCACAGGTAAGTACTTGTTTATGCAGCAGTTTATTTTTAATTGTACCGGGCATATTTATTTTACCACGCATAACCGTCAGCTCTTCCTGATGGCTTATATATTCTCTGTAAAGTCCCTGCTTCAACTGCATCCCTATGCCCTTGGCAAGGATTGCAGCCAGCAGATTATACATCTCGTCAAAAGATTCTACTGCAACATCATCATATGTCTCTTGCTTCAGTGTCTGAAAAGCATAGGAAAGCATATGGTAAATATTATTGATCAGAATACTCTTGTCCTTTGTCATTGAAATACCTCATGCAAAATATTCTCCCAACGCTGTAGTTTATCTGTATCATCAAACCAATACTCTGCTAACATTGGCAATATATCAAAATCAACTACATCTTGCATCCACTCATCCGTACATTCTTTCGTATTACAAAAATAACTATGTCCAATACAGAATCCTTTCCCTAGAGATTTGTCGTTTGCAATTTCTCTGTTCAGTTCCTTAATACGGTCAATCAACATATTGAATGTGTCATTTGCAAATGCTTCCTGATATTTAATAAATCCTTCCGAATCAAATCCTGGTTCCATATCAAAGAAACTAAATCGGCGGCGAAGTGCATAATCAATCATTGCCAAACTTCTATCAGCAGTGTTCATCATACCAATGATATGTAGACGTTTTGGAACGGAAAAGCTGAGACCGTTATAGGCTAATGTTGTCTTTGTCTCTCGATAGTCAGCCTCAATCAACATCAGTAATTCACCAAAGATTTTACTCATATTGCCTCGGTTAATCTCATCAATGATAAAGAAATAATCTTTATCTGGATGGTTCGCTGCTTTCTGACAGAATCTATAAAAAATTCCATACTTCAGTTCAAATCCATCCTCGACAGGCTTATACCCCATCATAAAATCTTCATAGGAATAATTCTGATGGAACTGTACAAACTCAATGCGGTCATCATCTTTCTCTCCCATTATCGAATAAGCCAGACGCTTAGCTGCATAAGTCTTTCCAACACCTGGTGCTCCCTGCAGAATAATGTTCTTCTTCCTTGTCAGAACAGCTACGAGACGATCGTATTTTGCTTCTGTCATGTAAACCTGATCTAAGAATTTTTCTTTCGAATACTCATCTTTATTTTCCTCAGCTGTTGGCACTGGATTTTCTTCACGGATCAAATCAATAATAAATTCGTATTCATCCTTTGTTAATTTAAATAGACTTCCCTGAATGATACTGAAATATTCCATTTTTTCCAGTTCAGGACAGGCTTTCAATGTTGCAAAATCAATTGGTGATGAGAGTCCTTCTAACTTTTCAAAATATATTCTCTCTCCATCCTGCTCTGCATTTACACGAAATATAGCTACAATTTGTTTCACCGGAGTAGACTCATATCCAATCACCATATCTCCCGCCTTTGCATCAAGAAAGTTTTGGAAGATTCTACGCTTATTTCCATTGTCATTAAACAAAGTATAATTCTGAACTTCTCCCACTGGCATACTGGACATACTCCACATTTTTGGATTTGCATTCAAGAACCAATATTGCTGTCCATCATCTTCTTGAAACTGAGCATAAAGAGGAACATTTGTTGAATCTTCCTTGTTCCAATAACGAAAAATGAAAAAACCAACATCTATTGTAAGTGTCCGTAATTCAGGGTCAGCATAGCAAGTCGATGTGATCTGAGAATTTAGCAGATTTCTAAGCTCATCGTCCTGCTGTAATTCTGCACATATCTCATCATATAATGCCATGAAATTTCTAATATTATCTACATAAGCACCTTTCTTAAACCGATAGTCACTTTCAAGTTCCGATGAGACAGCTTTTACTTCACTGAATTTGTAGATATAATATTTGTCTGGATAGCGCAGCCACAAATATGCCATGATTGCATTTTCGTACTGATAGTGCTGCGCAGCTCCATTTGTATAGCGCTCCAATAATGTATTGGAATTGTTTTTAAAATTAGCAATTCTCTCACATAAATCTTTACTCTCGTCATATAGTTCCATATACATTGAACGGACCGCTTCTGGTGCAGCCTCCGCAAAACCGGTAATCATTCCTGCTGGAAAATTACTCCTAGACGTAAGTAAATTATCAGTCTGAGCTAGAGATTTCTTAAGCATTTGTGCAAAATCAGCTGAATTAATATCCCAATTTTCCTGAAAGCATTGTACAGCTTCCCATTTGTATTTTTCGTTAGGCCACTGTTGCTGAACAAAAACTTTTTTGTATTCTGCCAGTATCTGTTTTAATCGAAATTTGTTGAACATTGTTATTCACCACCTTTGTAATGATTGTTTGAAACTTTTATAGGTCTTTTTCATGATTTGGCAAGATCTCAGAAGCCCTAAGTTATACACCCTGCATATCTCTGTTAAAGGAGATATATCTTTTAATTTTCTGATCTTATGTTAAAATGTATACTAGTTCTTCAATTTTTTTAATAATTCAAACTTAATGTTACAATTTACTTTATAGACTGTTTTCTTAATACCTACGGGATCTTATGTAAACTGTGTGAGGCAACTAAACTTGTTTGAGTATTTATACGATCATCTCCTATCCAAGTACAAAAAGTTAAGTATTTAACTTTTTTGACTTTTTATATTTTGTATAGGATAATGCTAGAAGAGTAATTTTAATAAAAAAGGGACGTGCTATTGTGCGTTTACATTATTCCAGTGTTAAATCTGCACCAATCTTTCTTCCGGAAGTCGATATATTATTAATTGATAGATTTTTCGGACGCGATCCTTCACAATTAATCTTATCTAACCCTTTGCAATTAGATAAATTTACAGCATGAACATCTTTTTTCTTATCAAAAAGTCCATAATACCAAAAATACTCCCTAATCAATTTCTTAGATTTACGTTGTGTAACACAATGTGTAAACGTACACCCACATACTGAAACAACTCTATCATTCTTTGGTTTTTCATATCCTTCTGAAGCTATTAAGAAAGCTTTTTTCATTCTAATTCCGTCAAAATTACAATTATTTATTTTACTTTCTTGCGCTCCTCTCTTGCTTCTTCTAAAACGAAGGGCTGATGCATCATATGCTTTTCGATAGTTAGAATCATCACCATAAAAATCATTTTGAATATTTTTAAATGTACACGAATCAACTATAACACCTCCATCACTTGCATCATCACAATCAATCAATCTATTTTTACACGAAATAAATTGGCAATTTCTTATCTCCGCATTTTTTCTGCAAGAAATAACATCTATACACTCTTCAAAAATACAATTTTGGATTTTTGAAGATTCACTCGTAAAAATTGAATTTTTAATTGGATTTTTGCATTCCTTAAAATAGCATTCTTCAATATTTGATGCATCAATGCCTCCACTAGTGTTTATAAAAGGCGATTGTGTTATACTAGTTTCATCTGATTCAATATACATAAATTTATTATATTTATCTTTAAATATTTCAGAAAACCCTGATTTTTCTATGACAATATTATTATTAAACTGAACTATACAATCATATGACACTTCAATCATAGCATCGTACATTCTTTCTAAATTTTCTTTATAAAACTGTTTTAAATCACTTTGAAAAATTTTACTATTACAAATTATTATTTTGTTTTTTTCATATCCACTTAATCTAAATAAATTAGAAGTACAATTTACTATTTCGCACTGTTCCACAAAAAAATCCTTTGATACTCTAAATAAATATGCACAATCTAAAAACTTAGTATGTTTAATAATTACATTTCCATCACATTCAAAAAAATAGTTTTCTTTGTAACTTAAACATATAATAGTACAATCTGTAATACTCAACTGTCCATTTGCTTTGATTCCTATTCCACTGGAAAGTGCACTATCATTATATTTTAAGATACAATGATCAAATAATAATTCTCCTTCACAAATAACATTAGCATGAATCAAAATTTCTTTATTTTTGTATACTTTCTGTTTTCCCTTTTCAATCTTTAATTCTTTATCTATTATAATACTTGTAAACTCTTCCTCTTCATTTACAATATCTTCATCCTTTAACTCAATATCATCATCAATAAGATTTTCTTCTAACATACCATATTTTTCTATCAAATAATCTGTACCAAAATTCTCCAATTCATTCCTAACCTGCGATTCAATATTTTGTTTTGCTTTATTAGAAATAGTCAGATAATCAATTGCCTCATAAATATTATCAGGCACTGAAAAATCATCTAAACCTCCATCTATTGCACACATCTCTACAATAAAACGATAGAAAACATCTCCAGATTTTATCTGTTCCAACATTTTAGGATTAAACTTACCTTGTGGGATTCCCCTGCCTATAGTTTGAGCTACCCCTGCTCTAAATTTTTTAAGTTTTTCATCATTTCCAACATTAGATGAGTATGCACACAAAAAAAGTAGTAATATATCCTGCTCTATTTGTGGCAAATCTAAAATACTTTGCTGTGGTTTAACACAAACAATATAATTAACAAAAATTTTTTTTACAGATTCATTAGTTTTTTCAATGTTATCTATAATCTCATTAAGTTGTGAATCCAAGCCTTTATAATTTTCGTAGTAAATACGCATAAAAATCGTTTGCAGTTTGCTTAACGACCGTATATCCTTTATTACTTTTTTCTTTTGGTCTGAGCCAAAAGTAATCGCATTTAAAAAATGCTTGTACCATTTTTCATTCTTTAAGGCATAAAAATCATCTGCTTGTGCTTCAAAAAGTTGCTTTGCAGCCTCCCTTGCATCATCAATTGTAAATATATCTTGATTTACTACGATTGAGTTATAATCTTTATCCATATTTTTCTCCCCACTACATTAATTAATCATATTATAAACAGAATCAATCTGTCTGCTCACTTGTTTTAAATGTTCATTTGTCTTCTTCTGCATATCATAAACTTCATCAATTACTTTTATTTCTTCTTCTGCAACGATAGCTACATCTGCCGATGCCATTGCCATTTCTAATCGATTCTTCTTTGCTTCCATAGCTACATCTGCAGTGCAAGCAATAGCAAATCTTCCTATTCCAATATAATTAATTCTTAATACAAACTGCGTTGAAAATAAAGCCATATTACCACCTGATTTAGCCCCAGCCATAATAGCAGTATCCGCCATATCTACAACTTCCATCGTTCCAGTTGAAATGGTCATCATCCTTGCAATAGTACGATTTCCAAATGGAATAACCTTTGTCCATTCAATCAATTCTATATTTTGTTTTTCTTTTATTTCTGAATACAAATGTCGTACAAAATAAAAGCAACGTGTCAAAATCTCATTGATTACTACAGGAAAAAACTGTCTTTTTAATTCGTGTTTTACCGCCTCCTCAGTTCTAGAATCAAATTTGTTATCCGCACTTTGAAAAAGAGCATTTAAAGCATTTAAATCTAATTGATTCTTTCCTTCACCTATTCCTTTTGTGAACGCCTTATACAATTTTTCTGAAAAATCTGACTCTTTGAAAATAGGTAATACAGACAATTCCTTTAAAAGCGACATCAGTGATCCAGGAATACCCATTCCACTACCAACAGTAGAACTTGAACCACTTATATCACTATATAAATGTCCTTTTCTATATTTTATCACATTTATTATCCAGTTTAAGAATCCTGAACTAATTTTAGCAGAAGGAGTTTTCCCTTCAAGCATTCCATTTTCGTCAACCTCAATGGGTATGTTTATTACAGCTCCTTCTCGGTTAACATATGTAGCTTTTTGCGTAAACTGTGATGCTATGCAGCAAATTAATCCTCCCAATGTTGGATGATGTGAAAAATCATCTAAATGATGAGATTTTGGCGTTACTTTATCTGCTACTCCTTTCCATGAATTATCACCTGGTAGTGGATATTTCCACTCTAAAAACCTTATAGCAGTTTCTAATCGTTCTGAATCTAATGGCTTAAGACGTGTTCCTCCTTTTCCTTCTAAAGAATTATTACAAAACAGTAAATAATCCGGATGCTTTTTTGCAAAAATCATAACCCTATCATTCATCTTTTCATTTGATATTGCCTTAGCCTCTTTAAAGTTCCATTCTCCAACAAAAATAGCATCAATCAATCCTGCAATCAATCCAGAAGTAACAGCTAACGCATAATCCACTCCATTTGCATTACAAGTAAGTTTTTCAATTTCTTCTACAGTTTCTGAATAATTATCTAAAAAATCTTTTGTTTTTTTCTGAAATAATTCATGTTCATCTTGGTTCATTAAAGTATCTGATTCCTCAGAAAATTCTATTCCTGCCTTCTCTGGAAAACACAAATCATATTTTATTCTGAAACCGTCTATTTCTTTATGATGAAGTATGTGTTTTGCTTTCATATAAATACTCCTCCTCAACTTTGTGCTATATGATTTCTTAATGTCTTAGGAACCTTAAGGAAATTCCTAAAAACAACACCAGTCATCAAAAAATAACATTTTTAAAATTATTTTTTATTTCATCGTGTATAATTTTAAAATATTCTTTCACCCTAAAATAATCTAGTATTTTTTTCATTGATTTATTTTTTCATTTTCCTAAGAATTCCTTATGTTCTTCATTTTCATTCATCTTTTTCTCCTTTTGTATTTCACATCATAATATGCTTATTACTCGAGTATTTAACTATTCTTATTCTAAATTTCACCCCATCCCGCAGGTAATGGTTTAAATGGTCCACTAATTTCCAAACCTTTTCTACATTTTCTTAATCTTTCTATATCAACCGTACCAATCAATACCGAAGCATTTTCTCCACCCTTTACTCTTAGAATATTTGCATAATCTTTTTTTGTCGGTTGTACAATTCTACTATCCCCATATTCTGACATATTAGCTTGTACACAATAGCAATACATATCTCTACTTAATGCTTCCATAATATTTCCAAAATAATGTGTATCTTTATTCCATTCTACTCCACACAAAATATCTGCCTGCCCTTGAAAAGTCTGTCTTAATTTTATTGATGTTAATTCATAACAACAATACGTTACAAATTTTATACCATTCCATTCAAACAATGTATGCTTCTGTCCTTTAGCCGGTTCACATCTTACCTTTTCTACATCCTTTAACTCCCGTGGTGAAAAATATTTTTTTTGGTGAAAAAATGGCACTGCATATGATGTCTCACTAATTTTTATAGGTAAAATTGTAGTTGTTAAATTATACACTAGATGTTCATGTTTTATATGTTCAATTCCACCTATTATCACCATATTATGTTTTGCCGATTTCTTTTGCAATATCTCCAAATATTCCAATGGAATATATGCTTCAGGAAAAACCAATAAATCTACATGATTGCGTATTGCTTCATTTAAGATTCGCCCTATTTCTTTACATCTATTTGAAACATCTCTTGTTTTGTCATTTAATATATCTGCAATATCGTCTCCATTCATTTTCACATTAGCAACTGCAATATGCATTTCTTTTTTTGATTTACTCTTAATCTTTATTAAAGAATGTTCATTTTCAAAAGATTGTACTGAAATATATCTCTCCAAAATAGTTCCTTTATTCTCTCCAAAATTTTCTGCATATTTTCTATACAAGATTTCCACACATTCTTGATCTGAATATAAAGTTCTATTTCCATTTTTAATTGATCTAAGTAACTCACCAAATAAAATTTCAAATGGACTTAGTATATAGGGTGCATATTTTCGATTATTTTTTATATATGGATTCTTTAAACCATATTCCATATATTGAGTTAATGGTAAAAAATTCTTATTATCTTCCACTGAAACATTCGGCTGAATTTCTTCCATGAAATTTTCTATATTAATAGGCAATAACGATTTGTTAATCATTCTCGATCTACAATATAATTCTCGAATTTTTTCTATAACATCTATATTGTATAAATTATCATATTTTTTATATTTCTCACAACCTTGAAATATAATACTCGTTTCTGCTATTGCATGATCAACATCTTCTCCCCAAAATATTGCTGTTGATCTTGTCAAACAAGACAAATAATAATATATTAAAGAGTCCCCCACATTTTCAATTTCGTTACTTTTTAAGTACCCATATTCTTCAGATTTATTGGTGTTTTCATCCATATGATTAATTGCTTGAAATACAACTTGAGACAAATGCACTATGCCTTTACTATATTTATTGATTACATAATAATTAAGAATACTTTCCCATAACGTATAATTATTCAACGTCTCTTTATAGTCTAATATTTGTTCTAAACTCTTTGTGAATTTTTCTACAATTTTTCTTTCTGTAAATTTAGACATCAAAATATTTTTGCCTAATATCTTTGACATAGCATATTTATCAATAGTCGTTTTGTTAATTGATCTTAATTTATTAACACTATCATCTCTTTCAATTCTAAGAATCTCTGTTCCGAATTCTTCTACTGCCGTTTCTGGAATATAATTAAATTCACTCGTATTTTTGCAAATATCATTATGTATTTTATCAATAATTGTATCATAGCCATCTTTATCTATATAAAAAAATCGAAACTTTTCTCCTTGAAATACTAGTTTTTCATAATTTTTAAGATAAAAAGATTCATCTTCATTCTTTCCCAATATATTTTCTTTGCTTAGTTTTTTTATCATATAATCAAAAATATATTGATTCCCCTTTTTTAGAATTTGTTTCTTTAATTTAGGAGCCTCATCATCTGGAATTTCCATTAATAACAACATATCATCAACATAGCGACCATAATATGAAATATCTGAAACTTTATCAATCATAAGATCTACATCTTTCAAATATTGATTTGCTATAATATTAGCTGGTAGAAATCCTATTGGTAAAATATTAGCATTTTTATATCCACATTTCTTTGAATATGTTTCAAAAACTTTATAAACAAACCTATTCAATCTTTTTATAATGTCTAGATCATCTATATCCTTACAAAAATCTACTGTCATTTTGTCATATATTTTCTCTGTAATTTCTACATTGTAATAATATCTGGTTAAATCTAACATTGTTATTATTAAACTTTTTGTTCCTGCCTTTTCTCTAGCTAAATTTAATCCATTATTTCTCCAACTTTCATATTGATTAAAATATGGTTTAAATAAATTAGGAGATGCTGTTGTTTTTTGTCCATCAAACATTAAATTTTCATTTAATCGATTCCCATAGCAATTTTCATATAATTTCTCATCTATTTTATATCCTATTTTTAGTATCCACAATATTCCTAGTATATGACCATCCACTGACATATCTATAAAATTATTATATTTTTCTATTTCTATATCCTCACCGTTTATATTAGAGATTACAATGGACTTAGTGTCTTCTATCTCATTTTTATTTCTTATTTTCTTAGGGAATGTTAATACTTTTATAGATTTCAAGATTTTATTTTCATAATTTATCCATTTATTTTCCTCTTGAATTGCCTCATAAAGATCTGTCAATTTTTCATCTATATTGTATTCCTCATATTCTGCTATTCGCATTCTTAAAAACGGTACTGTTTTATCTAAATATACACTCCCTTTTAATTTTCTATATGCATCTTCAACTAATTTCTTATCCATAACTGTATTTCATTCCCCTTATATATTATTGTTTAACTATTATTTTGACAAAAATGTTGTGAAAATTTTTAACGAATTACTTTGAACGCATCCTTACTCGGCATCTCAAAATGTTTTAACTTCTCACTATTTTTAAAAATCTGATAGCAAGAATGAGAAGTTAACGAAAGTAACTTTATAACTGCTACTCCCAAATATAAACAAGCACCTGTAGAGCAAGTATATTCATCCATAATACCATGTGCAATTTCATTTCTTATATTAGCACCTGCTCGTTCATTTAGTAAACCTCTAAATGTAAATAAAATATCATTATCATAACAATCTAACATTTCAGGTAAAGAAAAAACAGAACTTAATACCTTTTCCAGAGATGAACCATCACTTTCTAATGTTATTGTCAAGCCACCCACCTCTCGAGCAATGTTTCTAAAAAGTTTTTCTACTTGTGGTGCAAGAATATGAATTGCTTCATAATAATCCCCATTTATAAACATGTACAATCCACTTTGAAATATGCGTTCTCTTCCATCTGGAATAATCAAATTGTCTTTCACTAAAAATTTCATCTTTGAGTCATCAATAACAAACTTTTCCCTCAATAAAGACAATGCATTTTTAATCCAAATATCCCCTAAAAGTTTTTGTTGTTCTAACGCATTTTGATACATATGCAATTTCAAAAATTTTAAATTTTTTTCTGGGTTATGAATATCTAATGGTGGCAATACTAACACTGTTTGTCCCTCAGCATTAATTAATTTTTTTTCAAATAAATGAGCTATAGGATTTTCATTATATCTTTTTATCACACGTTCTTTAATATCTTCATACTTCTCAAATACAAGCATTTGTGTTAACCTAAGGATACTTTCCTCAAAAGTTAATCCATCCATATTGATTTTAAGATTTTCAATAACACCTTTTATATCAATTTCCTTGGTAAATGGTACCATTATTTTAGGAATTTCTTTCTGTATTTCAACTAATCTTCTATGTGTATTTTCTGCTTTTTGAGTTTCTCCATTATCTCGATATAACATTATCCCTTTTTGATAATAATTAACTGCCCTTAATGCATCTTGAATATTATTCTGAAATATCTTCTCAGCAAAATCTACATAATAATTTGCCCACATTATTTTATTTTGTTTCGCTTCGTCATTTCTTTTTAATTTAGATAAGCACTGTATCTTTAATTCATAGGCTTGTTCAACTTTAATAACGTTATTATCACTATCATTGATCAAATCATCTAACACTTTTAAAAATATAGATACATCGAATCCTTTTTGATAAAAAAACAACTCTATTATTCGCAGCAAGAAAAAACCATCACTACTTGCAGTATTACTCTTAATAAAATTATTAAGCCACTCTTGTATTTCATTATATAATGTATCTTGTTTTGTTTGCACTGAAATACATACAGCTCTTTGTATCATATCAAGTGAAGCAATATTTTCATTAGCCTCATACCAAAGAATAAATAATTTCCAATATGTATTGGCCGCAATTTTTGCAGCAACAAATTCTTTTTTATTTACCCACAATATATCAGCAATTCGTGCACGCAAAATTAATGGTAATTTCTCTAATTCCAAATTCTGCAATTTTAAATAATCATCTTCGGATATATCTTCAATTGAAAAAGCACGTCTACCATCTGCCATTACAAGCATAGGATGGAATTCTATTCCATTATTATCAATTTTCATGCCTAATGAAGATATATTTTTTACTAAATCAAAAATATATCTTTCTTCTTCAGGTAATTTTTTCTTGTCAGCATCCGTAAACAAACTAGATAATAATGTATATTTTTTATCTACAATAATTTGATTCAATAATTCATATATACTCACACTCTCAACTCCTAATACGAATTTACTCTACAATATATTATCTCATCTGTAATTATATTCTTAGCCATTCTGATAATTTAGAACCATTCTTTTTTCCAACAATTACGCATGTTGTGAGTGCACCTAAAATAACTCCACCTTTTTTTACATACTTGGCAACATTTTCCATTTTCTTATGATCATATCTATTCAACTTTTTCTTTTGAAATCTCTCTTCCATCTGACAACACCTCCAATAACCTATCACCAGTAACTTCAACTGCAACATAATCATACAATTTGCCATTTTCTAAAAATTGTTTCTTTTCAATTTCCATATACCATAATGCATGATTATAAAACATATCATCAAGATCAACACCCCTGTGTGCTAACTCTATTGACTTAAGTTTACCAAAATCTATACCATCTAAAAAAGCTATGCCATCTTCAAATGTCTGTTCAACAGCAGTCATTTCACCTTTATATGCATATGTTCCTGCAATCATCTTTGTAGCTTGCAAATACATTTCATAACATTCCTGAATATATTCAATTTCATCATCCTTTTTATTCTGATAGTTGCTATGAGCCAATGTATTTAAAAAGAGCACCACTCTACTCTCTGGCAAAGGTTCAAAATTCTCTATTCGTCGAACCATTGCTTTACCAATTTGCTCCCGACCTAAAAGTAAATTGTGGATTCCTAACCGCATCTGCTCATTCTTATCATTTTCATCTTGTAATGTCAACGCAAGCATTATTTCTTTTCTTCCCGCTTCAATAAATGCTACTCTATCATCTTGCTGTCCACGTTCAATCATTTCAACTGTCTGGTAAGTTTCTTCTATTCTTTCTGATAACTGAGCCATTTGCTGTTGCATACATATATTATGATAACTATTGCAAATATCTTGGAAAGGATTACCCCGTATAAATTCTTCTTGCTCAATTGGCAAATTATCTACAAATCTATACTGTCCAGTTTCAGCCTTTCTCATTAATGTGGGCCATTCTATTCCAGTTGTTTTATTCTGATTAATAAAATACTCACCTGTTTCGTATTGCTTTTGATACTGTATTGGTATTTGAACTACATATTCCACACCTTTTTCTATTGTAGATACAATTTCTGCAATGTTAACATATTGTGCCAATCTATCAACGGCACTAGCAAAATCAATATTTGTCATTCCTTCATGGATTTTAAGAATTTTGTTACTTCTACTATCTAAAACAATTTTTTCCTCTAATTTTTCTGTTTCTTCAGTTGAAATGATTTCCTTATTTGCATTCATTTCAATGCGAATTTTCTCTATTAATGTTAAATTTATCGATAACCATTGAACAGAATCTAGTTCATCTTTGCTTAACCACCTAGCTGCTTCTGCCTTCTTCAGAACCAGCTTACCAGTTATTGTCTCACACCAAAAAAAGTCCATTGAAATATGAAACTTAGGATAATCATATTCAATAGTATCAATCAAATCATATACTTCGATTTTCATATCCAATTCTTCTTCAATTTCACGTTTTAATGCCTGCTCCGGTGTTTCTCCTTCTTCTATTTTTCCACCTGGGAATTCCCATAGATCTTTAAATTCTCCGTAGCCCCTTGCCACAGCAAATATTTTATGCTTTTCTTTTACCGAATCACAAATAACTGCAGCAGCAACTCTAACTGTTTTCATTTATTAACCCTCTCATTTAGATGGATATTTTGAATTCTTCTTAAAAGAATCTTTCCAACCTATTTTTACATCTAATACCAAAATTATCTTTTTTTATATCATTTATAGACAAATCTTTGACAGGCTCTTCCATAATATATTTAAATCCTGATCTTTTTAATTTCCTTACAACTTCTTGATAATTTTTTCCTATAAAATCTGAATCAACATAATCCACAGGAATTCTAATTAAATATTCATAACACCCTATTGTACTTGTCAATATAAGAGTAATTATTAAATCAACTATTATTAAGCCCTTTCGATGTTGTCTTCTCCACACTTTTTCTTGTTTCTCTTTCTTTTTGTTCTATTTCCCTCTCTGACTCTTTTCTTTGCTTATCGTCCAAAATTTTAGCCATACATACATTTTTTTATATACTCACATTGAATATTAAAATTCCCTATTTATTTTCATGTATTTTCCAATTCTATTTTTTTGGTAAATATAGTGAATTATATTTATGATTATAACATGTTTTTGTTTATTTTCAATAATTTAAGTTTCCGTTTGCCCACACGTGTCATAGCAACAGACTTGCGCTGTGTAGACTTTACCTTGGACTCCGTAACACTGCGCAATAATTTGCTCATGGTTGGTTTCTTTCTTGTTGCCTCTTGGTATGATGTTATTATAGCATAATGTAATGTCACCATAGTTTAGAAAATTACGCATTTCGTCCTGTGCCTAAATTCCGAACACAAACCTAATAGCGGCCTTTAATGAACTAATCATAATAGATTATTAAATATTGACAAATAGATAATCAATATCTATAATTTAGATATTGATTATCTATAAAATTAGACATTTCTGCTACTGGTATAAGCAACTAATGTGATAGCATTATCGTAAAGTAAATGAGCTTACAGTGTTACCATCTGAACAAAAGACATTAAAAATAGATATAAATTAGATATTTGTTAAGTTATGTATATCTAACACAAGGAGGCAGAATATGATTAAGAAACAGAATTTGATGACGGCACTCGACACGTTCGATATCAATGCCGACAAGAAACATGATAAGAACGGAGCCGACACATCTACATCTCGCGCAACGTCGCTGGTTTCCATGACAAAAAGCGATAAGGAACGTCTGACAGCAGTTGCAAAAGCTCACGGTCTGAGTTTGAGCGCGTTCTTTCGTTTAGCCGCTGACGAGTACATCGCAAATCACAATTGGTAATAAGGAGGAGTTTATATATGGCAAATTATGATACTGAACGTGAGGGACAGATTGAATTTTACAAGACATTTCTGCCCCTTATTGATCCGAATCTCACATTGGATGATATTCTTGCAGACGATAACGACGGTGTTTTGAACGGAAATCTGTTGGAATTCAAGTTACGCGTAAATGATTTAAACGCAGTGTTGTTCCAATGCGTGAAATACCTTTCAGCCCTGCGTATCAAAGGTAAGCCGGTCCCTGCAAACATCGTTATCATCGATCTAAATGCTGAGCAAGCATATCTTTATAAATCGGCAAACTACCTCAATGACATCGAAAAAGTATATTCAGGTGGAGCTTCAAAATCGAATACAGGCTTTGTTGGTCGTGGATATAATAAAAAATATATATATGGTGCAGATCAACTTTCGACAACACAACTAATTAAATGCCTAAAAGAAACGGAATTCACGCGTATTCATATCGATGAGAACTGCATCGTTGGCTGGGCAACAGCGTTTTACAAGGCTGTACCTACAGCACGTAAAGAAGACTTTCTCGGCGACGATACAGGTAGACACAAAACTATCGGCGAGATTCGCAATCCATCAGTGTTTGCCAAGTACATTTATCCATACAAAGGTATTACGAACGTCAAGTTCCAATATTTAATGGACAAGCTAAACGATACACTTCAGAAGAAAAATCTTGGAGCATTTTACACCCCGACGACCTATGCCGAAAAATCTCATGAACTGCTACGTATGGCGATTGACCGCGTGCCCGCAGGAAATGACTATGTTATCATCGACCGTTGTGCAGGGACTGGAAACTTAGAGAAAGGTCTCACAGACGAGGAACTAGCGCATTGTATCTTGTCTACCGTTGAATATTACGAGTACAAAGTCATGCAAGAGATTCTTGGAGCAAAAGTCCGTCATATTATCCCACCCATTGAGTCTGATGACACATTCAATGCCGGGCTCGTGCGTGGAGCCGATGCCCTAAGTGAAGAATATGTCCAAAATCCTGTTATCAAACAGTATGTGAATGACCCAAACTGTACGATTATCTTATTTGAGAATCCACCATACGTAGAGACTACAAGTGTTGAACATCAGCGTAAGGGAGCTGGTAAGAAGTCTTCAACATGGAAAAATAGCTTTGTCGTTTCTGAAATGAAGAAAGAGGTTAGAGGTACAGCATCAAATGACCTTGGTAATGCATTTATTTGGTCTGCATTCAAATATTACCTTCGCCAGCCAACTGATAGCTACGTGGTCTATTCGCCAGTGAAGTACTGGAAAGCACAACATCTTATCAATCGAAAATTTCTCAGTGGCTTTGCATTGAACCGTAAGCACTTCCATACGAACATCGACGCATGTGTCGCAGTCATTCTTTGGGGTGTAGAATCTGATAATATTACTGAGTTCAATCTTGATGGATATGATATCGATATGACCGGTAAGCTTGTTTCCTGTGGCAGTCTACCTGTTAAACGTATGTACTCGCGTCTGAGCGATGCCTACTATGACCGTAGTACTGAACCTAGCGATGTCCTTGATGGTATTTGTGTTGAATTTGATGGTACTGAGTGCATGTCGAAAACTAAAAAAATTTATGCCAAAAAGCGGTACAACGATGACATTATTGGCTATCTTGTTGCTATGACCGCAGGTTTCGACAATCCTGACCTGAACACTAAACTACTACGTGCCGAAGCATACAATGGTCATGGTTTCTGTCTTCGCAAACATAACTATCTCGAAAAGCTTCCTATGTTCTGCACTGGAAGATATATCACATATAACCGTGAGTGGACAGAACGTGCTCGAGTCATGAAGTCTGGAGATGGAGCTGATAAGTTCCACACTGACGTCGCATCAGGAAAGCTCGATCAATGGTTGCGTAAATGTCTATTGTTTACCTGTATTGAAATGCAGAACCATATACGTACGTTCACTGGAAGCGATGGTCGTTTTTACCGCAATGAACTATGCATGGACACAACAAATGGTCCAACTGTTGCATCAAAAGATCTAGATTTACTCATTTGCGAAGATGCTGAACTTTGCATTATCGATCAATGGAATACATTGTTAGAATCCGCAAAACAGACTGACGAATATAATCCATCACTCACTTATGGTGTGTATCAAATATTTGCCGAGATTGATACATCTTACAAAGATGATGATGGCAACACCATTTGGAATAACATTGAAGTACATTCCGCTCTTCGGACGTTAAAATCTCTGGTTAAAGATTACTATAATAAAGAAATCGTACCGACATTGTTCAAATATGAATTCTTAAAATAATACAACATAGAAACTGTTTCAAGTTTTGTGTAAACACAAAAAACTGATATAAAATTAATCAATAGTTATGAGGGTTATGAGTCAATTTTTGACTCATAGCCCTTATCTGCATTATATAAAAAATTTTGGACATGTCAAATAGATCTGCCTCAAAATACAGATTTTTAATACATATATTTTTCTAATCGTTCTTCAAAAAATATATCCAATTGTGCACGGATCTGGCTCCAGTCCCTTCGGCGACCAGTCCACTTTTCTCCGAAATCTTCAAGATTCTCTAAAGCAATCTCTTCGGTTGGTGCAGCATACACTGCTTTAAGATCAGCCATGACTTTTCGACTGCCTTTATAAGATGCATATCTTGTTGTATTTCGTATCTGATGAATAACACATTGCTGTATCTCTGTTTGTGGAAATACGGCTTCAATTGCCTGTGGAAATCCTGTCAGTCCATCCACACATGTGATCGGGATATCTTTCACTCCTTGATTTTTCAGCCCATTGATGATAGAAAGCCAGAATTTAGCACTTTCATTATCGCCTACATATATTCCAAGGACTTCCTTTTTCCCATCCATGTTGATACCAAGCACAATATAAACTGCACGTTTTACAATCCGTCCTTCACTTCGTACATGATAATGGATGGCATCCATATAAACAACAGCATATACTTCTTCCAAAGGTCTTTCCTGCCATTTCTTTACGATCGGAAGGATCTTATTTGTGATACGGCTGATCGTGCTGTCTGATATATCAATATCATAAAGATCTTTCATGTGAGATTCAATATCTCCGGTTGTCATGCCCTTTGCATACATGGAGAGGATCTTTTCTTCCATGTCCTAGGTAACAGTATTCTGATATTTCTTGATCAATCGTGATTCATATTCACCGTTGCGATCACGAGGAACAGCAATTTCAATATCACCATAACTGGTATGCATGGTTTTTCCAGAATGACCATTACGGCTGTTCTCCGTATCTTTATTACGATAATCGTATCTGGAATAACCCAGTTCCTCATTAAGTTCTTCATCCAGAGCACCTTCAAGGATTACTGACATCATATCACGCATGATTGCATTAACGTCCGTTCCATTTTTTATGCTGATATCATTGTCTTTTAAATATCCTTGCATTAGTTGCCTTAATGCTGCTTTTTGCGGTGTGTCTCCTTTTCTTCTTCCCATAAAAAAACCTCCAAACTGAGTAATATTATCTTACATCAGTTTGTGTAAACCTTTTTTATATAATGCAGATAAGGGCTATGAGTCAATTTTTGATTCATAGCCCTCTTAACTATTGACTAATCTTATCATTTTTTTGTATTTACACAAAACTTGAAACGGTCTCAGAAATCACAAACAGCCCTTATAAATCATTTTATTTATCTTTCAATAAGTTATTATTTTGACAAATATCTATCTCCTGATTATTAGAATTTATTTTTAATTGTTCTGTGTCATACCAGCTTGTTAGAATATTGGAATACAATTTTTGCATTTTTTTAATTTCGACAGAAATTCTATAAATATCCGTTTCTAAATATTTCTGTGGTTCTAACGCTACTTTTTCATTTCTATGCCCCTTAAGTAATACACTATTATCATCTTGCATCTCGATGGCTTTCAAATAATCAAAATATAATGTAGGACACTTTTCTTTTAACAATGATATTATATTAGGATATACTATTTTATTAATTATATCCGATGCCCAATAAGATACTATCTCCAATCCTATTGGATTTACATATACATGATTATAATAATCAATGTCTATAATACATCCATGGATTCTTCCACTACCACCAATTTTCTTAATTTCATCTGAAATCCTTTGTTGATACTTTGTATATTTATCCAACGGATTCTTAACTGTAGATATCATTAATTCCATATTATCAAAATAAAATTGGATATCTTTTTTATCCAATTTTTTTGATGCCCCACCATTTAATATACATAACGATCCTGTTTTTGTTTTATATATAAAGCAATAGTATCCCTTTTTCTTTAACATATATAATATCAACACTTTTCTATTAAATGTCATATTTATATTTTTCCCTTTTGCAAAATCTCTATATTGCTCAGATGTAATTTCATAAATTCCATCTTTATAATAATCAAAACAATCATACTCTCCACTTAATAAAAAATTTTTTAAATGTGGATTTTCATTCCTATATCCTATTTGATTATTTGCATATATCCTTTCCACACCATCATCATGAAACATCGACTTATGTGTATGTCCACTAACATATACAAATTTTTTATGACAACTTTCATTTGCACACCAATCTTTTTTTGGTGTATGCGTAAAAATAATAGTATTTTTCTTGTCTAATAATTTTTCTAACTTATAATATAATTTTTCAAACTTTTTACTCTCTACAATTTCAACATCCCTGTCAATAGTTTCTCTATATATTCCCTGATTGGCATTAAACTTTTTATTATATCCTGAAAATGCAAGTCCTCCTAATATAACCATTCTTGAAGATTTCAATTTTTCTATAATATTACTATCTTTAAAATGCATCAATTTATTATATGGTATAATATTAGTTTCATTTTTATTATCTTTATACATTAAATCGTTATGTAACAAATACATATCATATTCTTCTAAAAAATTTCTATATTTTTCGACAATCTGATTCAATGATAACTCTGGAAAATTCCATAGCTCATGATTTCCAAGAACAAATACAAATTCTTTCTTTACATAGCTTTGATCTGCAATTTTTCTAAGTATCTTCACAAACAATCTAAATATTGAAAATGTTGATGATACATCTCCTCCAATCAAGATTATCTCATCACTTTCTTTTACTATATTATCAGCAATTTTATAAATCAAATAATATATATCTTCTTTTGATTCACATTCAGCATGAGCTATTCTGTGAAGTAAATGTAAATCTGATATATAACTAATTCTATAATCTCCTTCCACATCCATATTATCAACTGAAATACCATATTTCTTTGACTCAATCTTTTCCGACTCCATCTGCTTTTCATTATCTTCTACACATGCAAACTCTTGTACCAACTTTTTATCATAGATATATTTATCATACATAATATTTAACGATTTACATACCTGGCTCGTCAATTTAGCGTTCTTTAAATTAATATCTTTTATATCTAAAAGATTTTTCATTCCTGTACAAAAAATTAAGTTTGCATCTGATAAATCTCCTTTTAAAAAAGCAATAAAGTCAAAAAAATATGTAAAATCAAATGTTTGTTCTTTTACTTCATATCCATATTTATTATACCAAGTTTTTTTTACTAAAAATTTCTCATTTTCATATGTTTTTTCCACCTCATATTCTAATTTTTGATTTCTCTCTACTGGTAATTTTGTTGTATCATCTATTACATATTTCGACAAATCCATATCTAAACCAAACGCATCAGATAAATCACATTCCCTCAAATCTCCATTTCTATACTTAATAAAGTCATTAAAATTTTCAAAAGCTTGATATACTCGACTTCTACGTCTCTGCTTTCTATCTCTATTAATCACATACCAATCAATCATTGTTTTCTCAAAAAAATAATGTATATTTTTATCAAAATAAGCAACCACTGTTTTTTCTATATTGTTATTATTTTCAAAATCATCTACAAATTTTTTGATTAAATTTATATGTCTTTTATTTACAATTTTAGAATTCTGTGAATAATTATATTTTTCAGCTACTTCTTTCGGATTATAAATTAAACATAACCCTTGTACAATGTTGTCTCCATAATAATCTTTTGATAAATATTCCATTAGTATATCTAAATGTTTGTTATCGGGCTTATTTGAACGTGCATATTGAAAAAACATAATTTCTGCATAGCTTTTCATTTCAGAATTTTCATATTCATCACATACGTTTTTAAATTCTTCGTATGTATCACAATTATTAAATTTTCTTATCCATTGTTTAAAATCCTTCTTTCGATGCTCTGATTCAATATAAAAATCCATTTCTTCTTTTAATAATGGATTTTTATAATCATCTATGTTTTCAGATATAAAACATTTCTTTCTCTTTAATTTTTTTATATTTAATTTTAATATTTTGGAAAAATCATCCTTAAATGAATATTGATAATAACATGCATTTTCATATATATCACCATCTAAAAAATTATAATATTCTTCAAAGGTGTCAAATGTAATTTTATTTTCTTTATACCCCCAATTATTCATCCAATCTCTACATAGCCATTCCTCTTCCACAAAAAATTTTTGTCTAATAATATCAAATCCTCTTCGCTTACTCTTTCTTAATCCAAGTTGTCTTTCAGCTCTTACAATCTTCATATCTAAAGCAAATTCTTCTGGAATATTCGTTATATCCAATTCTCTATTTTTTAATTTTGCGATAATATTTTTAGCATCTAAATTTATTGTATCTAGTTGTAAATCATTATATATCATCTCTTCACCACCATTTTCTATAGTCATTACCTACATTATATTCAAACTCATTTATAATATATATTATGAATCAATTCAATTAAATACACAACTCTAATATATGAATTTGTATATAAACAAAATTCTCTCTGGATGATATTCATTTATCAATGAATATCATCCAGAGAGAGTCAAAACATCTATTCCATATTAACCTTCCACCTACTCCTCCGTCTTAATACTACTAATCACCACATCCCCCAACTGGCACCCCACTTTCCTCACCACAATATCCTCAATCTGACTCCTCTCAACCTTCGACAGATCCTTCTTATTCACCAACACATCTACCTTCCCATTCGTAATCGTAACAATACTATTCAAAAATCCCTTAGCCCCCAGCAGATTCTCCGCTGCAGTCTCCATCTCCATCTGCTCTGACAACATTGCCAGCTTATCCACCGCATCCTGTTTCACACTATCCTTCACTGTCTTATCCTTAATAATCTCTTCCAATGTATCCTTCGCCTTACTATGTGTCTGCTCCCTCTCAAGTTTCGCCTTTGCCACATAATTACTAACCTGTGCATTTGTAAGCACCGCTTCCCCAACATCGGTAACGTCATCGGTCACTGCTGCCGCACTCTCTTTTGCCACGTTCTTTGAAACTGTCTTCGTCTTACTATTCTTCGCCCCATCCGAATCGTATTTCTGACTATAATTTACATACCCTGCAACAGCAATCACGACCGCTAGGGTCATGATGATCATCTGATTTTTCTGAAATACTTTTTTCATTATTAGGAATCCTCCATTTTTAAGACTTTCACTTTATAAGATGAAATATGAAATAACACAGAAACTGCTTCAACGATCTGATTCTTTATAATATCATTCCCGCCGCCTTGGGCGACAACGACCACTCCTTCGACAACTGGTTCTACTTCTTTGATCACATATGGGACTTTCTTTCCATCTTCTTCGACTAAGACAGTCTGTTCATCTTCTTTGACCGTTTTTTCTTTTTCACTGCTGCTTTGTTCGTAGGGACTGTCTTTATTTACGACGGCTTCTTTGGATGAATTAACGGTGATCATCACTTTTACTTTTCCGACTCCTTCTACATGTTTTAATGCATTGACCAATCGCCTCTCCTGCTTTTTCACATAGAGATCAGTAGAATCTTCTTTTGCTGTGGTTTCAGTGCTTTGTGCGTTCTTCTTTGTCTTCCCGGATGGGATGCTTACGATGATCAGGCTGATGCCAAGAAGTAAGATCAGGCAAAGTTTTGGAATGCCGATATTTTCGATCAGATGTTGTAGTTTTTCCCTCTCTATCATATTTCTTCTACTCACTTATATTTATATTAGATTCCTTCATATTATAGAAGTTTGAAATTGCGGTTTTTAGTTTCTTTGTATGACGAAGCTTGTCTGTTTTGATGTCGATCTTCTCGATGGTTCCTTTTTCATTTACCTTTGAGTCAACGTCTAATACTTTGAGATCGTACTGTGAAAATAATGTTGTGATCTGTTCTTTGATCTGATTTTGTTTTTCTTCTTTTGCACCATCTAAAAATGCAGGGTTATTTTCTCCTTTGACTGCGGTTGAGATTGCCTGTGTCACGATATCTTCGTTGGATAAATAATAGGATATTGGCTGCATCATCAGGGAGATGAGCATAAATCCTGTCATTAACCGAAGGTATGGACGGTAGATGCTTTTGTCGCAGAGCTGATCGATCAGTGTTGTTAAAATCAGAAAAAATATGATCATTTTCAGATATTCCATAATCCTTACCCCGCATAATAATTAACGTTGGTTGAGAATGCGATCAATGCCACGGACAGGATAAATAATAGTGCCATCGTAAAGATCATCGAAAGCATTAATTTCCCGCTTTGAATGACTGCATCCATCGCTCCGGTAATCCTTTTGTCGGATATGGGCTGAATCATGATCCCTGCCAGCAGATAGGTAAGAACAACTGCTGTGATCTCTATAACTGGTGGCACGATGATCACGATCAGTACAAGGATCCCAACGGCTCCGATGCTGTTTTTGATCACAACTGCCGAACCGATGACCATGGTCATGGCTGAATTCAAACCACTTCCGATTCCTGGAATGGCACTCATTCCTTTTTGGAGAACTGTATTTTTCATGGAATCAACGGCTGGCAGGATCATTGACTGGATCAGCTGGACTCCTAACAGGACACTTAGGAATCCTTTGAGCAAAAACTTGATCACACCTTCGAGCGTTTTACATAGTCTTGAAAAATGTTCTTCTTTTGATATATGGTTGATGATCTTTAGGACAAATAAGATCTTGATCATCGGAAGTAATACAACATTTGTAAGGGTTGTCATTGCATAGATCAGCAGAAGATAGAATTCATAAACTGTCGTTGATGTCGTGATCCCGGAAGTTGAGACAACAGCCAGTGAATATGCCATGATCATTCCTTTCATATAATCTGCCATTAAGGTAACGAGCTGCGTCACTGTTTTGTTTAAATAAAAAAAGGAATGTACCATGACACCGCATAGGATCACATAAGTAATATAAAATGCACTATTGGCTGTGCTTTGCTGAAAAAAGGAATCGGACAGATTTTTAAAGATGGCTGCGGTAAATGCGATCAGAAGGATTTCTCTGATCAAGTCTTTTTGGATCAACATACGGTTTAAAAAGACCTCTTTCATTTTGGCTTTGATCGTATGCAGAACACCTTTTACATTTCCGTCGATCAGCTGTTTTACTAATTGTGTATAAGATAGATTGATCTCTTTGTCTTTTAAGGTGTTTTCCACATTGGTAAACATATCTTCGTTGAGTTTTGTTTCTTTGGCTGAAATATCATTTGTTCTTGTAAGGATCAGTAAAAACAGCAAGGTTAGCAGGAATATTCTTTGTTTCATATGCCATTTCCTAATAGTTTCTGAATCGTTCCAAGCAGCGATTCAAAGACTGGAAGTCCAACGATCAGGATCGCTAATTTCCCTGCAAACTCGATCTGCTTTGCAATCGATGCCTGTCCTGCATCTTTACAGATGTTGGATGCAAACTCGCAGATGAAGGAGATACCGATCAGTTTTAAAAGGATCTGGAAGTAGCTTTGTGGGATTTTTGAATAGGACCGGATCATCTCAAACACGGTTAGTATTTCCTCCATTTGTTTTAGACCATACATTGCCAGAAGAATGCTTGAGATCACTGCGATCACGACTGCGATCTCTGGACGGATCGTTTTGATCTTCATGGCGATCAGACTTGCAACGATCCCAAAGACTGCAACTTTTATCATCTTAGTATCCGCCTCCAATCTCTAGGATATCGTAAAAAGTGTCTGGACGCTTTCAAACAGATCATAGATATACGGGATCACCCAGCCAAGGACAAGGATCAGACCGGCAAGTGTGATCAAAAATGCCTGCTCGTCTCTTCCGGAATGTTTTAAGACCTGCACAAGGATCGTTACAAGAATTCCAACAGCTGCGATCCGAAAAATGATATTGACACTCATAACCCCTCCTTGTCATAAAAATGTCTGGTAGTTGCTTTATAGTAAGATGATCACGATCAGAACGCTTAGTGATATACCGAGGCTTCGGTACATCTTGCAGTTCTTTACTACTTGATCTTTCATAAGGAAGATCTGGTCATCGAGTTGTTCGATCGTCAGCAGGATCGTTTTCTCCTGCATCTGTTGGTCAAGATATCCGATCGTTTCACCCATGTTTTTTAAGATTTCATAAAACTTTGGTTCATAGATCACTTGTTTTAATTTCTGATCAGCGGTCTGCTGCCATATTTTAGCGAAGGATTCTTCACTGTGTGTCTCTAACTGCTTTGCCACCTTTTTTAGAAATGGCTGATATTCCTTTTCTGTCTTTGTCGATATTTTTAAAACAGCTTCTGGAAGTGGGGTAAATCCATAGCGGATCTCTCCTTGCAGAAGGTATAACATTCGTTTGATCGCAATTCCCTGTTCCAGACGTTTTTGTTCTTTTGCGGCTTTGTGAAATCCAAATCCGATCCCTGCAAAGATCACGATCAATGATCCTAATATCTTGATCAATTTAGGACCACCCCGTTTTCATCTATGATCTGTGCGATATAGCCAGGCTGGTTTCGCTGTTCTAAGATCACGTAGCGCTGAAACATCTTTTTGTTGATGATCTCCCGCATATAGGGATTCTTGGATAACGATTCTTTGTTCTTTCCATGGGCCGTTGCAAGAATGCTGCATCCACGGTAGGCACAGAAAAATAAGGCTTCCACATCTTCTTTGCTTCCGATCTCGTCCACAGCGATCACATCGGGGGCCATGGATCGGATCAGCATATTCATGCCCTGTCCTTTTTCACATGCATCCATGACATCCGTCTGGATCCCGAGATCATTTTGGGCAACGCCTTGGTAGCATGCTCCGATCTCACTTCGTTCATCGACAACTCCGACGGTCTGTCCTTCATCAGAGATTTTTCGGATCATATCCCGAAGCAGAGTTGTTTTTCCACAGCCGGGTGGTGAGATGATCAACGTTGGAATGAGTTTTCCCATTCTGGTGCAGCGTGAATATAATGTGTCCGCACATCCTTTCACTTCATGTGCGACTCGGATATTTAATCCGGAAATATGTCGGATCGTTTTGACTTTATCATGATCCATGACAACGGTTCCGCAGATTCCAACCCGGTGTCCACCTCGGATCGTTAAAAATCCTTGTTTTAACTGTTCGATATAAGCATACATCGAGTAGCTGCTGATATATTCCATGGCTTGTCTGATCTCTTGTGAGGTTACGATATGTAATTGTTCTTTTCTTGTTGTGATCTTTCCCTGTTCGGATAGATAACAGGTTTTTGCGTTGTATTTTAAAATGACTGGCTTTTGAATACGCAGGCGGATTTCCTGAAGTTCGTCCCAGTTGATGCCTGCCTGCTTTATGATCGTTCTGATATGTAATGGAAGGATTCCTAAGATTTCTTCCTCTTTCATAAATTTAAAAACACCTCCCCATTTTGGTATAATCCAAATATATGTGATGGAAGGTGTTTTTATGAATGTTATTTTATTTTTTCTTCTGATAATATGGTGCGATCTGGTCAAAGGATTGTCTGAGCTGATACTGGAAGTTATTTTGCTTGACGATATTTGTCTTCTGGGTGACAAACTTGTCTAACTTCTGCATATACTCTTCTTCTGTGACACTTCCTTCCGCCACATAAGTAAGACCTTTTTCCCAGCTTGCGGTTAAGGTTGGGTTTAAGAGTGATCCAATGGATGCACTGACAACATTGACGATCATCTCTCCGGTTAAAGTCGGTGTTACGATCTGTGTCTTTTTATTTAATGCAATGTATTTATTGGACACTAATTTCTTTACGATCTCTGCTCTTGTCGCACTCGTTCCGATCCCGCTTCCTTTGATCTGTTCTCTTAAATCTTCATCTTCGATCAGCTGTCCTGCATTTTCCATCGCAAGGATCAGGGAACCTGAATTGTATCGTTTTGGTGCGGATGTCGTTCCATCTTTGATCGTATAGTCTTTCACTGGAAGAGACATTCCTTTCTTCAAAGATGAGATCGCATGGATCTGTTCTTCTGTTAATTGGGCTTCTTTCTTCTGTCCGCCCATTCCTGTGACTTTTAAGTATCCTGGGTCTTTTAACATCTTAAAGTTTGCAAAGAATGCTTCGCCTTTGGTCTGTGTCTCTAATTTGATCTTTAAGTACACAGCTGGCGGCATAAAAATGCTTAGGAATCTTCTGACGATCACATCGTAGACTTTCTGTCCCATCTCTGAGATCCTTGATAAACTGCCTACTGCCTGTCCGGTTGGAATGATCGCATAGTGGTCGGTGATCTTCTTGTCATCTACGTATTTCGACTTGATGATTCCCTGATACTTCTTGTCCTGCATGATCTCATTTGCAAATCCTGATAGTGGAGTGTAATTGTTTAATCCTCCGATATTTTTATAAATCTCTTTAGCGACCGCACTGGATAAGACTCTGGCATCGGTTCTTGGATATGTAACCAGTTTCTTTTCATATAGGTCCTGGATCACTTTTAATGTCTCATCTGGACTTAGCTTGAATCGTTTGGAACATTCATTCTGAAGTTCTGCCAGATTATATAATAACGGCGGATTCTTCTTTTCCTGTCGTTTGGATGAGGATACTACGATCGTCTCATTGTTACTTCCATCTTCTAAATATTTGATGAATTCCTGCGCATCTTTCTTGTCCAGGAATCCGTTATCTTTATATAGTTTCTTGGACTCAAAGTATTTCGATCCTTTCACTGCTTTCCATTCGGCTTCCACTTCAAATCCCTGGCAGTCAAAGTGTCCTAAGATTCTGTAAAACGGTGTTGGCACAAAGGTACGGATCTCTCGTTCTCTCTTGACGATCATTCCGAGCACGCAAGTCATCACTCGTCCGACTGCTACCACTAAGCTTCGTTTCTGATTTAAATAGTTACCAAGTGTCCAGCCATATTTGAGTGTCAGGACTCTGGAGAAGTTGATTCCCATCAGATAGTCTTCTTTGGCTCGCAGGTATGCGGCGGCTGCTAGGTTGTCGTATTCACTTAAGTCTTTCGCTTCTTTTACCCCGCGGATCACTTCTTCTTTTGTCTGGGAATCAATCCAGACACGTTTTTTCTTCTTGTCTTTGCTGACATTGGCCTGCTGGTCTACCAGACGGTAGATGTATTCTCCCTCTCGTCCGGAGTCAGTGCAGACGTAGATCGTATCAATGTCTTCTCGATTAAGGAGTGAAGATACAATATCAAACTGTTTTTGTACTCCTGGGATCGTTTCATATTTGAATGTATCTGGGATAAATGGAATGGTTTCTAAGTCCCATTTCTTTAGTGCAGGGTCATACTGGTCTGGATAAGACATGGTAACTAAATGTCCGACGCACCATGTGATGACTGCCTTGTCTCCTTCCATATATCCGTCTCTGTTTTTTGCATTTATATTCAGTGCCGCTGCGAATTCTCTTGCGACACTTGGTTTCTCTGTGATAAATAGTGCTTTCAAAAAATTACCTCTTTCTAAAAGTTTTACGATATATTATAACATAACCATTGAAAACATGATATAATTAAATCTGGTTCTTATGGAATTCATATTTGTAGAATCATGATTCCACATAAAATTTATACTGAAAGGATGATGAGTATGTTTTTAAATGAAGCAACCAAACTTCGTGCACAGACAATTATCAAGGGACTTGAAAAAAGAAATATGCATGGTGTTTTCTGTGCAACCAAGGAAGACGCCCTAAAACAGGCTCTTAGTTATATCAAAGAGGGCTCTTCTGTTTCTTGGGGTGGTTCTATGAGTGTTTCTGAGATTGGGCTGATGGATGCCTTAAAGGAAGGAAACTATCAGCTGATCGATCGTTCTGTTGCAAAGAATTTTGATGAGCAGCGTGAGATCTTTTCTAAGGCTGTCTTATCTGATTATTTCCTGATGAGCTCTAATGCGATCACCTTAGACGGAGAACTGATCAATATCGATGGAACTGGTAACCGTGTTGCATGCTTAAGTTATGGTCCTAAACATGTGATTATGATCGTTGGTATGAACAAAGTTGTCAATGATGTGGAAGATGGTATTAAGAGAGTTCGTAATTTTGCCAGCCCTCCAAACACTCTTCGTCTCGGACTGAAAACCCCTTGTTCTATGACTGGACGTTGTGGAGACTGTTATGGTGATACCTGCATCTGCAGTCAGATCGTTGTGACAAGACGTCAGAGTGCAATGATGAAAGATCGTGTCAAAGTGATCCTTGTTGGTGAATCTCTAGGTTATTAAGGCACTCGCTCTTTCTATCAAATATCACAGAACACAGACATTTTATCAGGCATTTTCACTGGATATTTTATCGCCATTCCAGTGAAAATGCCTTTTCTATTCTTGAATTTTTATAACAATCATAGTAAAATCAAACTATATTATGACACAATTCGACATTTTTTATAACAATATTGATATTATGAGGTTTTTCTATGAATTATGATATTTACCATTCATCTATCACTTATTTTCCACTGCTTCCGCTTTCTAAAACCGTTTCATTTGAACGCAAGGTACTGGATATCCGACAGATGCCTGCTCAGGTTTTATTTCCTCATTGGGATGATGAATTTGAGTTTATATATGTTCTCTCTGGCATGATGGAATTTCGTGTCCGGCAGAAGGCTTTTCTGGTTTCTTCTGGAGAAGGTTTCTTTTTAAACACTGGGGAGATTCATTCCGCTTGTGTATATCAGTCTTATGACTGCCGCTTTGTTATCTACCGGATCTGCCCTTCTGTTCTTTTTCAGACAGAAGATAATCCTTTATATCAAAAATATATCAAACCTCTGGTCGATCATCCTTCCTTTGGATTTTTAACGTTCGTTCCAAAAGTCCCTTGGCAGAAATATATCCTTGAAATGATCCGCAAAATGAATGATATCTGTGACCGTCCTGTTGATGGTTATGAATTGAAGATCAACCATTTTGTAAACGAGATCTTTTATTATATCTTTCATAATGTGAATCTCTCCAAAGAACTGTCCTTAAAAGAATCCAGAGATTTGGAACGTATGAAAGATGTGATGATATATCTTACTAAAACGATCGACCAAAAGCATACACTCGCTGATATTGCTTCTTACTGCCATCTAAGCAATAGTGAATGCTGCCGACTCTTTCAAAGAAATGTTCATCTAAGTCCTGTGGATTATCTGAATCAACTTCGTATTCATATGAGCTTGCCTGAGATCATAAAACATGAGAAAAAGATAACAGATATCGCTAAGATGTATGGTTTCTCTGGCAGCAGTTATTTCTCTGAAATGTTTAAAAAGACCCTCGGCATAACGCCAAGAGCCTTTTATAAATCTGTTCTTCAGCAACAAACTCTTTCTTCTAACGCTGATCCCATTCACGGAAGGCGATGAATTTCGTCTTCCAAAGAAGACTCAATGCTGGTGTTAATGCCCAGATCATCTTTGTCCCTTCTTGCATGATCAGATCGATCTTTAATATCCCCGCATACAAAATTACCAGTAGTAACGTAAAGATCACTAGTAATCCATATGCAACAGAATAAGAATTATGTACTTTCTGCCCGATCTTCTCACTAAAATAAAAGCGATCCAGTGTCAGAGAAATGATTGAAATCACTGATAAAATGATATTGATCGTATAAAATGTATGCATATCCATATGATTAAACCAAGTTGCCAAAGCACCTAAAAAGATCATGATCTGTGCATACCATAATACTTTTTCCTGTTTTTCATATTGATTTCTCATTGATTGAAACCTCTTTTTCTTTCTTTTAATAATGAATAAATACAGGATCTCCGATCTTCGTCAGGTTATATACAGATCTTGCATCTGATAATGTTAAGTTAACACATCCATGAGATCCATTCGTCTTATAATACGTTGGTGACCAGCTTCCCCAGTCTCCTCTGCTGCTGTAATGATATCCTGTTCCTGTCCACATGATCCTTGTCCAGTATCTTGTTGGAACACTGTAATCCGCACCTGTTAATGTCTTTGTAAGTTTCTTCTCTTTGATGTCATAAACACCGGTTCTTGTGATACGATCTGGTGTTGCTTTTCCAGTGATACAGGTTGTGCTGAATACAAGTTTTCCTTTCTTGTAGACGAAAACTTCCTGTGCTGACAGGTCAACTTCACTGTAGTTTTGTGTATCCCAGTCATTTTGCTTGTTCGTATAATCCATACGATATCCTTTGTGGCTGTAGACTGGTTTTAAGCTTGTAAGTAAAGCCTGTTCATTCTCCTTGGAAGGGTCTTTCTCATAGGCTTTGATCGCAGATTCATCTGGTGCTTTCTTTAACGCTTTCATTGTCTGTGCGATAACTTTGTCATAATCGATACGCCATCCATAGTCTCCACCACTTACTTTGATCTTCTTGCCAGAATGTGTCTTAAATGTTCTTGCGATTCCCTGTGTCTTGTATTTTAAGCAAAAGCTTTCTAACCATTTCTCGACAGCAGGCTGATCTAATTTTACAGTATGTCTCTTTGTGTTTACTTTGATGCAGTCTTTTAACGCATCTGGACCTAATGTTTCTTTGACATTATTGCCCATATCCCACTGAATGAAATGTAATAAATACTCATTGTAGGTTGTCTGCATCTGTTTTAATTCTTCATCATCATGATACAGACCAGGCTTTTTATAGACGTCCGGATTCTTCTTTTCATCTGTCAGATTCAGTGTGTTACTTAAAGACTCTATGGATTTCTCTACTGCGTCATAAAATGCTTTACGGTTTAAGTAATTTCCTTCATCTTCCTTCTGGATTACACCGTATTTCTTATCTGCAGAATATACGATCGTTGCATCCACTGGTTTTGTGATCTTATATGTATCACTGCCTTTGATCAAAACGGATTGTTTTAATTTAGTCTTTAATTTCTGCTCTGATAATGCAACTGCTGTCACTTTGGTTTTTTTGCCACCAAAGATCGTTGAAAATACACTTTGGCTGTGCTGCTTTTTGTAAGCATCCTTTACATGTGATTCTGTCTTAAATGCAAGATCGATCTCCTTACCGGAAATCACTTCCTGTCCGTTATTTCTTCCCTTGATCTTTAACTTGTAAGAATCAATGGATTTCTTTACTTTCTTCACTGATTCTTCGTATGTCATTCCTGACACATCAACTTTGTTAAATGTACTCCCCGGATACCAACGGTTCTGATAATGGGCATGGACACCGATAGCGGCTGCTATTAAAACAACCGCTACGGCACCTCCTATGATTCCCCCTTGTTTCTTTGTAATCCTCATATTGATTTCTGCCTCCAAATACGACTCTGTGATGGATTATTCATAGAGTGGATATTTTTCTGTTAATCCTAATACTAATTCGTTTGCTTCATCAAGTTTCTTGTCTAATAATGTCAGACGAATAGCTTTTGCGATCACTTTCATATCGTCTTCTTTCAGTCCACGAGTTGTAACAGCTGGTGTTCCAAGACGAAGTCCTGATGTTACGAATGGAGATTTTGGATCGTTTGGTACAGTATTCTTATTACATGTGATATGTACAGAATCCAGTACTTTTTCAGCTTCTTTTCCTGTCAGATCATATTTCTTAAGATCTACTAACATTAAGTGGTTGTCTGTTCCTCCAGATACGATATCGAATCCTTCTTCGATCAGTGCATTTGCAAGAGTATCTGCATTCTTCACAACCTGTGTCATATATTCTTTGAATGATGGGTCTAATGCTTCTTTGAATGCTACAGCTTTACCAGCGATCACATGCATTAATGGTCCACCCTGGATTCCTGGGAAGATTGCTTTGTTGAAGTTGTATTTTTCGTTCACTTCATTGCTGCACATGATCATTCCACCACGAGGTCCTCTTAATGTCTTATGTGTTGTAGTTGTTGTTACATGAGCATAAGGGATTGGGCTCTGGTGTAATCCTGCAGCTACTAATCCTGCGATATGAGCCATATCTACCATTAAAACTGCCCCAACTTTGTCAGCGATCTCACGGAAACGTTTGAAGTCGATCGCTCTTGCGTATGCACTTGCACCAGCAATGATCATCTTTGGTTTGCATTCTAATGCGATTCTTTCTACTTCATCATAATCGATGAATCCTTCATCATTAACTCCGTATGGTACGCAGTGATAGTTCTTACCAGACATGTTGACTGGGCTTCCGTGTGTTAAATGTCCACCGTGGTCTAAGCTCATTCCCATGTATGTATCTCCGACATTCAATACTGCGAAGAATACTGCCATGTTTGCCTGTGCTCCAGAGTGTGGCTGTACATTTACATATTCGCATCCAAATAATTCTTTGGCACGTTCTCTTGCAAGATCTTCTACCACATCTACATACTGGCATCCACCATAGTAACGTTTTCCTGGATATCCCTCTGCATATTTATTTGTTAAATGACTTCCCATTGCAGCCATAACAGCTTTGGAAACAAGGTTCTCTGATGCGATCAACTCAAGATTTGTTCTCTGTCTTGTTAATTCGTTTTCCATTGCTTCTGCTAATTCTGGATCGTAGTTCTTTACTTCGCTAAAATCAAACATTGTTTTCTCCTTTATATATTTATGTAAAATAATATTGTGTCTCGTATGTTGTGTCTTATTCTTATGATCATTCGATCACTTGATCTATCTGATTATTCCTGGAACTGTTCTTTTAATGCTTCTACTGCACGTTCTACACGACTCTCTTTGATCAGAACAGTGATCTTGATCTCTGATGTGTAGATTAAGTGAATGTTGATTCCACGATTATACAGTGCTTCAAACATCTTAGAAGCTGCTCCGCTGTTAGACATCATTCCAGCTCCGACGATAGATACAATTCCGACTTCTTTATCACTGATAATATCTTCGTAATCTGCTTCATCAAATGCTTTCTTTAATGTTTCAACGGCATGATCTGCTTCATCCTGTGCTACAACGAAAGAGATGTCTTTATTCTCTCCACGTCCGATGGACTGAAGGATCAGTTCCACGTTGATTTTTTCTTCTGCAATGGCACCAAAAACTTTTGCTGCGATTCCTGGCTGGTTTTTGATTCCTTTGATTGCGATCAGTGCAACTTCAGAGTTAGACTGAACACCGCTAAATAACATTTTCTCCATCTGATTATTCCTCCTCTGGTGTTGAAAGTTCAATTCCAAGTTCTTCTAGCTGTAATGTATCAACCGGTCCTGGAGCCTGTGTCATCAGGCAGGAAGCATCTTTTACTTTCGGGAAGGCGATGACATCACGAATGCTGTCTTCTCCTGTTAACCACATAACAAGACGGTCAAGACCATAAGCTAAACCAGCATGTGGTGGTACTCCAAATTTGAATGCATCTAATAAGAATCCAAAACGGTTGTAAGCATCTTCTTTTGTAAATCCAAGAGCTTCAAACATCTTCTCCTGAATATCATCCTGATGGATACGGATTGATCCACCACCAAGTTCTGTACCATTTAATACGATATCGTATGCTTTCGCACGGACATCTCCTGGTCTTTCATCAATGAATTCAAGATCTTCTTCAAATGGCATCGTAAATGGGTGATGCATTGCTGTGTAACGATTCTGTTCATCGCTCCACTCAAGTAATGGGAATTCTGTAACCCATAAGAACTTATACTGGGATTTGTCGATCATATCGTACTGTTTCGCAATGTGAAGTCTTAAGTTACCAAGTACATCAAAGACAACTTTGTCTTTGTCTGCGGCAAATAGTAATAAGTCTCCTGCCTGTCCATCCATTGCTTTGATCAGTGCATCCATCTCTTCTTCTTTCATAAATTTAGCGAAAGATGATTTCACTGTTCCATCGCTCTTTAACTGAATATATGCAAGACCTTTCGCTCCGAAGTCTTTGGCGTAGTCAACGAATCCATCGATCTTCTTACGTCCAAGATCTCCTAAACCTTTAGCGTTTAATCCTCTTACAGATCCACCATTCTCTAATGCTCCTTTAAATACCATAAAGTCGCATCCGGCAACTGTATCGGATACATTCGTAAGTTCCATTCCAAAACGCATATCTGGTTTATCAGATCCAAAACGGTCCATTGCTTCTTTATAAGTCATGCGAAGCATAGGAAGCTGTACATCAATATCTAATACTTCTTTGAAGATCTTCTTTAACAGACGTTCATTTACATCGATCACATCATCGACATCAACAAATGAAAGTTCCATATCAATCTGTGTAAACTCTGGCTGGCGGTCTGCACGTAGATCTTCGTCACGGAAACATTTTGCGATCTGATAGTAACGGTCGAATCCTGAGCACATTAAAAGCTGTTTAAACAGCTGTGGTGACTGTGGAAGTCCGTAAAATTCTCCTGGATGTACACGGCTTGGTACAAGATAATCTCTTGCTCCTTCTGGTGTACTCTTTCCTAAAACTGGTGTCTCGATCTCTAAGAATCCTTCATCCCCTAAGAAGTTACGTACCATTCTTGTTACATCATTACGAATGCGTAAGTTTCTCTGAAGATTTGGTCTTCGAAGATCAAGATAACGGTATTTTAAACGAAGTTCATCTTTGACTGTCTGATTCTCGTCAATTGGAAATGGAGGAGTTTCTGATTCTGATAAGATACGTAATGTATGTACCTTGATCTCGATATCTCCTGTCTTCAAGTTCTCGTTGATCGCTGCACTTCTCTTCTCTACAGTACCTACTGCTGCAACGACATACTCACTTCTTAAAGAGTTTGCCTTATTATAGTCTTCCTCAGATAATACTTCCTGATCAAAAACTAACTGTAAGATTCCTGAGCGGTCTCTTAAGTCTACAAATATAAGACTTCCTAAATTTCTTCGTTTCTGTACCCATCCCATGACAGTGACTTCTGTTCCGATAAGTTTGTTGCTTACCTCTGTACATCGGTGGGATCTGGCTAAACCTGACATTGATTCTGCCATGATATTTCCTCCTTCATCCTTTTCACTTTGTACGAAAGGCAGAGCCCGTATCTTCGGTTCTGCCTTATATATTCTTTTATGAATCTTTTCTTACAAGGATCTGTTCAATCTCTGCAGCGTAAAGTACGTGATAATCCTTCTCTGGATACCACTGTTCATCTAAAGATTTATCAACAAATCCTTCTGGATCCATTGGCTGAGAATATAACTTCTTACAGATCAGTACGATCTTTGCTTCCTCAAAAAATGGAATTCCATTCGCATCTGTTGGTGTCAGACGTGTCTTCGCGATCTTGTCTTCATCTCTTCCAGATACACTTCCAAGATAGCTTAAATCCTTCTTAAAAGTATCATCATAGAAAGATAATGTAAATGATTCTGACTGGTCAATGAATTCTTTTGTATATCTTTGTGGTCTTAAGACTGTCACAGCGACATTCTTACCCCACATAACACCTAAACCACCCCATGAGGCAGTCATTGTGTTAACTTTTCCTTCCTGATTCTTTGCAGTAACAAGCATCCATTCCTTACCAATCAGGCGAAATACGCTTTGGTCGAAATCTTCTGGTGCCACGATCGCATATTCACTCATGCATGTTACCTCCTTTCTTGTAATTATTACTCATTATATATGATTTTGTCAAAAATGTCACGAACTAGTATAAGAAAGCATGATTTTATTTTAAACAATCTGCGATCTTATCAAGCGAAATGGTCGTAACTTCTCTTGTTTCCATATTTTTGACATTTCCTTCATTCTTCGCTAATTCGTCATCACCAATGATGATCGTATTCTTGGCATTCAGCTTATTTGCATATTTCATCTGTGCTTTTACGCTTCTTCCAAGATAATCTGTTTCTACGACAAATCCCTGATCACGAAGATCTACAACGATCTGGTAAGCTTTTGCTTTTGCTTCCTGTCCAAGAATTCCTACATAAAGGTCAATATCTCTTGTGCATGGAAGATCTACTTTCTCTTCTTCTAAGAAATAAAGGATTCTCTCTACACCCATACCAAATCCAACGGATGGCATAGAAATTTTTCCATCGATCTCATGAACAAGATTGTCGTAACGTCCACCACCACATAAAGTAAATCCATCTTCATTTACAAATTCGAATACGGTCTTTGTATAGTAGTCTAATCCACGAACGATTTCTGTATCAACTTCATATGGAATATTTAATGCATCTAACAGACTCTTTAATTCTTCAAAATGTGCTTTACATTCATCATCTAAATAGTCGATTGTTCTTGGTGCATCTTTGACGATCTCTTTGCATTCTGGAACTTTACAGTCAATGACACGTAATGGATTCTTTTCCATACGTTCTCTGCATGTAGGACATAAATGTTCTTCATGTTCTTTTAAATATGCTAATAATGCTTTGTTATATTCTTTTCTACAATTTTCACATCCAATGCTGTTGATGTGTAATTTTGCATCTTTTAACCCAATTTTCTTAATAAAAGTGGATACTAATGTGATCAGCTCTACTTCTGCTAATGGACTTTCCGCTCCGACAAATTCAACTCCGAACTGGTGGTGCTGTCTTAATCTTCCACTCTGTGGTTTTTCATAGCGGAATGCTGGTGTGATATAGAACATCTTGATCGGCTGTGGCTCATTTGCCAGACCATTCTGTAAATATGCACGGATCGCTCCTGCTGTTCCTTCTGGTTTTAATGAAATGCTTCTGTGTCCTTTATCTTCAAATGTATACATCTCTTTCTGGACAACGTCTGTTGTTTCTCCAACACCTCTCTGAAAAAGCTCTGTATGCTCAAATACTGGTGTGATGATCTCGTGAATATTATAGGATGCGCATAAATCTTTGAAAATATTCTCTAAATATGTGCGCTGGTCCATATCTTTTCCAAACCAGTCTTTTGTTCCTCTTGGTGCCTGTGTAATCATTCTTGTTCCTCCTCAAATAATTCATCCAGATTGCCTTTTTCCATCACAGTTTCCATAACTCCGTCTGAAAATGCGACTCTCTGGAATGCTAAAAATACTTTCATATCAAAATTCTTTACTTCATCGATCATGATATCAAGTGCAGTCTCAACATCAAATCCCTCTCTATAATCCCTGTTTGAGATCAATGCTCCGAAAATATCACATACATGCATGATCCTTCCAACTAATGGAATCTGTTTTCCTGTCAGATTATGTGGATAACCGGTGCCATCATAATGTTCATGATGATATAGAACTGCGTCTAAAACCGTCTGGTTATAATCGTAATCTGCAAGGATCGCATATCCAATGGATGGATGCATTCTCATATATCTTGTTTCGTCAACAGCCAGAATCTCATCTTCCACTTTCTCATTCATATAGAAATTAAGTCTTACTTTTCCAAGATCATGTAACATTCCTGCAACCGCAAGATCATAACACACTTCTTCTTGTAATCCTAATTCCTTGCCAACAAGATAAGCCAAATTACTGACAATGATACCATGACTGATCGTTTCTTTTATATCCGCATGGATCGGTGTCTCAATATCTGTTCGTCCATAACTGATTGCCATAATCAAACTCCTGTTTATATCATCTTTAATTCTTTTCTATGAATGATCTCATCAATTCGTGTAATGTATTGCTTTATATCTTTAAGATTTTCGATGCGGTCCACCTGATGGTCTTCCTGATGGACGATCTTTGAAGATGTACCAGCACCAACTGCTATAATATCATGTAATTCCTCCATAATCAAAATATTATAGAGACATTCTTTTCCTTTTTTTGAAAAACCGACATTCTCAAGGTTCCCTGGAATGTTTTTCTGCCGGTATAAATAATATGGTTCCATATTCATATCTCTTGCACATGAAGCGGCATAAGATACCATCTCTTCACTCGCTCCAAAGTGATATGTATCTTTCATTCGATTCAATCTCGATGAACGCTTGACTGCAAGTGCATGGACCGTTAAACTCTCTGGATCAAGTTTTTTGATCTCATCTAAAGTATAGGAAAGTTCTTCCATGCCCTCTTCTGGAAGCCCACAGATCATATCCATATTAATGTTATCGATCCCAGCCTGTCTCGCAAGATTAAATTTCTCTTTGATATCCTGTGCGAAATGATTTCTTCCAATGAGTTTTAATGTCTTATCGTTCATTGACTGTGGATTGATACTGATCCTTGTCACACCATATTTCTTTAGAATCTTTAATTTCTCGAAATTCAAGCTGTCTGGCCGTCCTGCTTCCACAGTGATCTCCTGGATCTTTGAAAATGGGAATCTCTTATTAACCTCATATAACAGATATTCCAGATCTTCTTCTTTTAAAGATGTTGGTGTTCCACCGCCAATATACATCGTCTGAAGTTCTTTGTGCGCATAAGTCTTCGCCACAAAATCCAGTTCTTTCAATAAAGCTTCAAGATAGTCTTGTACAATATTCTCAAATTGATCGATCGAATACGATGTAAAAGAACAGTACAAACATGTGCTTGGGCAAAATGGGATTCCTATATATAGACTGTATCCTTCTTTGTATGGAAATGCTTTTAGAAGTTCTTTCTCTTTCTGAACGGTTTCTGTACATAATCTTGCTTTTTCTTCGGATGCCAGATAATCCTTTTGAAATCTGTGAATGATCTCTTCACTGCTCTCACCCTTTTCATATCCATCAAAAGCAATCTTTGTCGGACGGATCCCAGTCAACGTTCCCCATGGAAGCTGTTTGTCTAATGCTTTGGAAAACAACTGATAAATTCCTTGTTTCATCCGGTTTTTAAAAATCTTCTTATTTTCATAATCACCAAATAACTGGATTTCATCTTCTAACTCGCCCTTTTTATATAGATTCATGACGATTTTCTGATCTTTATAATCCACATCCAGTATAAAATCATAGATAGAATCAACGTGATCCGTCAATTCTATCTTCTCTCCAAGCATAAATGCCAATATTAAACTTCGAATGTCATATTCATAAATGGTCTTGTTCTGAATTAATCCAATCATAATCTATTGCAGAAACGGATTGCATCTGCTTTCCTCCTCGATCGTCGTTGGTGGTGTATGACCGGATAGTACCTTTGTCCATGGTGGGAGTACGAATAATTTCTCTCTGATCGCTGTCAGAAGATCATTCAAATTGCCTGTCGGAAAGTCTGTTCTTCCAATGCTCATCTGGAACAGTGTATCTCCAGAGATCAGCCATCCATAATCTGCAAAATAATAACATACTCCACCTTTTGTATGTCCTGGAACATGGATACATTTTACCTTTGTTCCTAATACATCTATGATCTCTCCATCTTTCACCAGATGATTCGCTTTTAATGAGAGATCCATTCCCATCATCGCTCCGAGATTGAGCTGTGGATCTGCCAGAACATCTGCTTCATCTTCATAAAGATAGATATCAAGATCTGGTTTTTGTTCCATCAGATATGGAAGGGCCATTACATGATCAAAATGCCCATGTGTCAGACATACGCCTGCCAGTTCCATTCCATCTTCTTCTAATGTATTCATAATACGCTCTCCCTGATCTCCCGGATCAAAGACGAATGCCTGATTTGTTTTTGTATTCTCAACAATATAGCAGTTTGTCTGCATCTGCCCAAGACAGATCGTTACCATCTTAAGAGGTCTGTCAAGTCTTAATGTTGTTTCGCTCATATTTTCACCTATCCTGCTGTTCTTTCTATGTCGATCACGCCTTCTACATTCCTGATCTTCGCAATAATACGGTTCAACTGCTCTACGCCTGTAATATCAAAGGACATACTAAGCGTTGCTCTTCCTTTCTTATTGTTTGATACGTTGATCGTTATGATGTCAATATCTAATTCTAAGAAGATCTTTGATACTTCTGCTAACAATCCCTTTCGATTATTGGCATAAATATTGATCTCTGTCGTGTAAGTCTGTGTTGTATCTGCTTCACTTACCTGCCATTCAGCTTCAATAAGTCTTGCCCTGTCAGATTCTGGCATATTCAGAAGATTCACACAATCTGTTCTGTGAATCGAGATTCCTCGTCCTCTTGTAATAAATCCAACGATCTCATCTCCTGGTACTGGATTACAACACTTTGAAAAACGAACAGCAACATCATTCGCTCCACGTACAACAATTCCTCCTTTGGATTTCTCATCCTTTTTCTTCTCTGGATTCGATGCTGCCGCCTGTGCTGCTTCTGTTGTTTTCTGCAAGATCTGTTCATCCGTGATCTTTTGTTTCTGGATCTTACGGTCTTCTTCCTGCATCTTATTGATAACCTGGCCTTCTTTTAAACCACCATGTCCAACAGCTGCACATACAGAATCCCAGTCTTTAAATCCGTATTTTAGTTCAACCTTCTTAATGTATTCAGGTTTCATGAGTTCTGGGAGCCTGATGCTCTTGCTCTTACAGTATTTTTCTAACAGTTCTTTACCTCTGACGATATTCTCTTCCTTGAATTGTCGTTTAAACCACTGATTGATCTTACTTCTTGCCTGTGCTGATTTTACGATTCCTAACCAGTCTCTGCTAGGTCCTTTTGAATTCTGTGATGTAATGATCTCTACACGATCACCATTCTGCAAATGATAATCAAATGGTACCTGTCTTCCATTGACCCTGGCTCCAACCATCTTATTACCGACTGCACTATGGATTGAATATGCAAAATCGATCGGTGTCGAACCATTCGCAAGGTTTTTGACATCTCCATTCGGTGTAAAACAATATACCTGTTCTGCAAAGAGATCCAAGTTCGTCTTCAGCAAACTTAAAAACTCTTTATTATCATCCATATCACGCTGCCATTCCAGCACTTCTCTTAACCAGCTTAACTTCTCTTCCTCTTTGTTAAGTCCCTTGGTATTATTATTTTCTTTATATTTCCAATGGGCTGCGATACCATATTCAGCAACACGATGCATCTCAAATGTACGGATCTGAATCTCAAATGGATGTCCTTCTGGTCCGATCAATGTTGTGTGAAGTGACTGATACATATTCGGTTTTGGCATAGCGATATAATCCTTGAATCTTCCTGGGATCGGTTTATACATCTCATGAATGATCCCAAGTGCCGCATAACAGTCCTTAACCGTATCAACCTTGATCCGAACTGCAAATAAGTCATAAATCTGATCGATCGTCTTATGCTGATTGACCATCTTCTTATATATACTGAACATGTGTTTCACACGGCCATCAATCTCTGCCTTAATTCCAGCGCGGTCAATATGTCCTTTCACTTCGTCAACGATTTCCTGAATGAATGCTTCTCTTTCTTCCTTTGCAGAATCAAGAGAGCGTTCTAAATCTTCATAAACATCTGGTTTTAAATATCGAAGTGCCAGATCATCTAATTCAACTTTGATCTTGGAAATACCAAGACGATGTGCGATCGGTGCATAAATATCCATCGTCTCTCTGGATTTCTCTTTTTGCTTCTCTGGACGCATAAACTGCATGGTACGCATATTATGCAAACGGTCAGCAAGTTTGATCAGGATCACTCGGATATCTTTTGCCATTGCAAGAAACATCTTTCGTAAGTTCTCCGCCTGAACTTCGATCTTGTCTTTGGAATAGCTTAATTGTCCTAACTTTGTTACGCCATCAACTAACTGGGCAACTTCTTCCCCAAAATCTCTTACAATATCTTCATGGGTTGTTTCCGTGTCTTCTACTACATCATGAAGCAGTCCTGCCATAATCGTTTCTTTATCAAGTTCTAATTCTGCCAATATGATTGCAACACAAATAGGATGAATGATATATGGCTCTCCAGACTTTCGTTTCTGTTTCTCATGTGCCTTATATGCTACTTTATAGGCACGTTCTACAGCCTCAATATCTTCTTCATCATAAATGCTTTGCATGGTTGTGATCAGCTGTCGTTTCAGTTCCTCCGGCGGTGTGAAACTATCTGGACTGCTGATATCCTTCTTTACACGATTAATGTTTGTTCTGCTTTCTTGTTTCATGCACGGATACCTCTTGTTTCTTTTGATTATTTTTTAAGCTTTGATTCGCAGTAAATACAGCGATATACTTGGTGTTCTCTGTCTGTCAATTTAAACACATGATCGATTTCTTGTTCTACAGATGTAATACATCTTGGATTCTTGCATTTTGCAATATTCACGATCTTCTCTGGAAGTTCTACTTTGTGTTTGGACTTTACACTGCCATTTTCAATGACACATACCGTAACTTCTGGATCTATATAACCTAAAACATCAAAGTTCACTTCAAATGCATCTGAAATCTTAATGATATCTTTCTTGCCCATTTTGCTGCTTTTTACATTCTTAATGATCGCAACACTGCAATCTAACTGATCTAATCCAAGACTATTATAAATCTGCATTCCGCGTCCTGCACGGATATGATCTAATACGATTCCATTCTTAATGCTATCAATGTTCATCTGCACTTACCCCCAGTAATTCCATGATCAATGCCATTCTTACATGTTTTCCATTCAATACCTGTTTGAAATAGCAGGCTCTTGGATCGTTATCAACTTTTACAGAAATCTCATTCACACGAGGTAATGGATGTAAAATAGAAAGATCCTTCTTGGCGATCTTTAATTTATCCATATCTAAGATATAGCTATCCTTCAATCTTACATAATCAGCTTCATTAAAGAAACGTTCTCTCTGTACTCGTGTCATATAAAGAATGTCAAGCTGTGGCATCACATCTTCCATCTTATCAACTTCTGTAAATGTGATTCCTTTCTTCTCAAAAACATCTTTCTTCAGATACTCTGGAATCTGGAGTTCTTCTGGAGAAATTAAAATATAATTGATTCCTTCATATCTTGATAATGCTTTGATCAGAGAATGCACTGTTCGTCCAAATTTTAAATCTCCACAAAATCCAATCGTGAAATTACTTAAACGTCCCTTTTCTCTTCGAATTGTTAAAAGGTCTGTCAATGTCTGTGTTGGATGATTATGACCACCGTCTCCTGCATTGATCACAGGGATATTTACATACTGTGACGCTACATATGGTGCTCCTTCCTTTGGATGACGCATCGCAATGATATCTGCATAACATTCAATGACTCTTGCTGTATCTGCAACACTTTCTCCTTTAGATGCAGATGATGAATCAGCAGAAGAAAATCCAAGAACACTTCCCCCTAATTCAAGCATTGCTGCTTCAAAGCTTAATCTTGTTCTTGTACTTGGTTCAAAGAACAGCGTTGCTAATTTCTTGTGTTTGCACACTTCCTGATACTTCTCAGGATTCTTTTCGATGTCATCAGCGCGGTCTAATAATCTATCAATATCTTCCACGCTTAAATCCATCGGATCAATCAAATGTCTCATTACATATTCCTCCTAATGGTTTGTCCTACCTTCAATTCTACATTTTTAGGCACCTAGTGTCAATTCTTTACTTCTGATTTTAGACGAAGAACGCCCTTGTCTACCATAAAGACTGGTCGATACGATAATTTTGACTTTCTAAGTCCCTCTTCTCCAGCATCGTCTTCTCTGTTCACATATTTGAAATCTTCCATCTCATGGATCACAAACTGTTGATTGATCATCGGATAAGCTCCTTGGATATCTGCAAAAGCTTTTTCAATATGAACGATAAATGTATCTTCATTTGATGCACGTTCGCCGATTGAAAATCCTACGACCTTTCCTTCCGCACGCAGAACACCTCCGACAAGTCCTAATTCTTTATAATTGATCACACAATTTTTAGAAACGCAGATCTCGTCATGTTTCTCTATATCTTCTGGATCACAATTTTGCATCTTCCATTCCATCAGCATTGCCAGTACTTCTAACTGATTTTCATCGGAAAGTGGTTCATAGGACCATTCATGATTTTCTTTAAAACGATTGATATGATTTCTCTTTCCATGAAGTTTCTTTCCTGATAATGTTGCGAGTTTTTCTCTGTCATAAATATATTCTGAGATATCTCTGTCATATTCAATCTCATAAATATCTCCAAATATCTCACGAAACTCTTCTTCCATCTCATGAGTTACACCATGTAATACAAACGGAATCTTTTTTTCTTTGCAATCATCCATAAAATATTGCAATACTTTCTTTTTATCTCCTTTTCCAAGTGGATAACAAAAAGAACCTCCCTCCTCATCAGTATGAGATACAAATAATCCATCTATGATCGCATACTTTACTTGATAAAAAGGACTCCATAAAATAATATTCGCTGTTGCATAATCACAACTTCTTGTATCATCTGCTAAGATACATCGATCAATTTCTTCCTTATCTTCAATTGTTGGTGTTTTAAACTCCATCTTTATCAACTCCATTCTAGTGTTTTCTCGTAATATTTTTATTTGTGATATGGCTGATGATTCAAAATCCGATAAGCACGATAAATCTGTTCTAATATGATCGTGCCTGCAAGCGAACCACTTTGTGTAAATGACGATACATGAAATGGCTTTGCTTCCTCTGATCCTAAATCTCCAATATAAAAATGAAACTTTGAAATTCCCTGTACAGAACTCTCATTAATCAGCTGTGCAAGCCCCGGACTTGTCATACTGTCTCTTCCAGGCAGGATATGATAATGTTCTCCCGGTTCTTTTAATATTTTCTCTACTTGTTTTGCATTCTTCTTATATACTACAGAAACTTTCGCGTATGCACCAAGACGTTTTAGATACTCACCCATTGCTTCCTGATACATCTTAGGATCCTGTGATTTCTTCTGCAGAATATAAATTTCAAATTTCATCATATCTTTTAATTTCCTTCAAAAAATTGTTTTAATTTTTTATCTTGTTTTAAAGCCAGCTCATATCTTTTGTTGATCTGTTTTGTAAGTTTTTTAATTTCTTTGCTATTCTGGCTTTCTTTTTTTGCATCTGTGATCTCATCCGTATCATGTTTTTGATTATTATAGATACAGAATGTATCCCCTTTCTTCATCACATAATACGATGTCATCCCCGGTGCAAGTGTTTTAATCTTGCGGATCTTCATCTCATATGTTACATAAACGATATAGGATTCATCGTCTGCTCCTTGTTTGATCAGATATGTAAGATTCTTATATTTCTTCACATACTGATGGATTGCCTTTTGATCCTCAGTTAATTCATTCGTATCTTCTACCATATTCTTAAGATTTTCTAGATCATTTTTCTGAACTCTCTCATAATATGTTTTCATAAAATCCTCAACTGCTTTTTTCTCAGTCTCTGAATCTTCCTTCTTCGTTTCCGCTGCATCATTTGTTTCTCTGATCACGCCTTGTGAGGTATTCTTTTGTGTTGTTTGTTGAAAAATCTTTTCATTTGTAAGTCGTTCTTGTTTCATCTGGTCCAATTTCGCATATGCCAAAAAAGCTGCAATAAAAAATAAGATCCAGCTTGTAATGATAACAACAATTGTAGATTTTCTAAGCTTCACGCACATCCCTCCAATCCACCTACAGCAAATTTACAGTATATTATACCTTACCTTGCGAAGCAAGTCCAGTCCGAAGGACTATGCATTCACGAATGCCCTGCGGGTATACCTTATCGAGCGGAGCGAGTCCAGTCCGACCCCAAAATATCTCTTGCTATTTTTTTGAATATGTTGTAATATAATATAGCTTATGTACCAGTAACTCAGTGGATAGAGTGGCAGCCTCCGAAGCTGTTGGCCGCGGGTTCGACTCCCGCCTGGTGCATGCTTTATCTAGATAAAATCAACGAATACAATTTAATATCGTCTTATAAGAGACTATAGATTTTACTGTTTCTGATTATTAAACAGCAAGGTCTATCGTCTCTTTTTTTGTTATTAAGGAGGAATCATTTTATGGATCAGATGTATATGAAAGAAAAACCAATTTTACCATTATTACTATCAATGGCTCTGCCAATGGTAATCTCAATGTTTGTAAACTCATTGTATAACATCATTGACAGTATTTTCGTTGCCAAGATCAGTGAAGATGCAATGACTGCATTATCTCTTGTATACCCAGTACAAAATCTTATCAACTCAATTGCGGTTGGATTCGGTGTTGGAATTAATGCAGTCATTGCAATGTTTCTTGGTGCAGGAAAAGCAAAGGAAGCCAATAAAGCTGCAACTCAGGGATTGTTTTTAAATGTCATTCATGGAATTCTGCTTACAATCGTTGGATTAATGATCATGCCATCATTTCTTGCAATGTTTACGAATGATCAAACTGTTATTGGGATGGGATTACAATATTCAACAATTATATTAATGTTTTCAACAATCATTATGGTAAGTATTTCTTTTGAAAAGATTTTTCAGGCAGTTGGAAATATGGTGATCACTATGCTCTCTTTAATGACTGGCTGTATTGTAAATATCATATTAGACCCGCTTTTGATCTTTGGAATCGGATTCTTCCCCAAACTTGGAATTCAGGGTGCAGCACTTGCAACAGGTATCGGTCAAAGCAGTACACTGATCATTTATCTTCTTGTTTATGTATTACGCCCAATTCATGTGAAAATCAGAAAAGATTACTTAAAGCTGGAAGCTGTTTACGTTAAGCGCTTATATGCAATCGGAATTCCAGCAACTTTAAATATGGCACTGCCATCTTTCTTAGTATCTGCTTTAAATGCGATCTTAGCATCATTTTCGCAAACATATGTTGTTGTGCTTGGTGTTTATTACAAATTACAAACATTCTTATATCTAACAGCAAATGGAATGATCCAGGGAATGCGTCCGATCATGAGTTATAATTATGGAGCAAAGGAATCAGCTCGTGTTCGTAAGATTTATCTTATGACGTTTGAGATTGTTGTTGGAATCATGGCTGTTGGAACGGTTATTTGTTTTGTGATGCCACAGACACTGATGAGTATGTTTACAAGTAATCCTGAAACATTGACAGAAGGTGTGATCGCACTCCATATTATCTGTGCAGGATTTATAGCTTCTTCCGTTTCTGTTGTTTCTGCAGGTGCGTTTGAAGCGTTAGGAAAAGGTATCCAGTCTTTTTTGATTTCATTTTTACGTTATGTTGTAGTGATCATTCCTGCTGCATTTGTATTAAGCAAAACAGTTGGAGTGCATGGTGTATGGCATGCTTTCTGGATTGCTGAAATCATTACAGCTGTAATAGCTTTTATTCTTTATTACCAGTTGATCGGAAAATCAGGAAAAAATTAACTAAATTTTGACAGATTGTAAAGAAACGCTTACAATAAACAAAAAGAAAAAAGGAGAGTAAAGTTTATGGGACATATATCAACCGTTGAAGTTCGTTATGCAGAAACAGATCAGATGGGAATTGCTCATCACAGCAACTATGCCGTCTGGTTTGAAGTTGCCAGAACTGATTTTATCAAGGCTGCTGGCATTTCTTATACAGATGTAGAAAAAGAAGGAATCATCACTCCATTAACGAGTCTTGAATGTAAATACAAAAAAGCAGCTTTCTATGAAGACCAGTTACAGATTCATGCAAGTCTTACAAAGCTGTCTCCGGTTCGTCTGGAATTCTCTTATAAGGTTACAAGAGGTGGGGACCTGATCGCTACTGGAAAAACAACACATGGTATGGTGACAAAAGATTTAAAACCGATCAACGTAAAAAAAGAACATCCGGAAATTTACCGAATGTTCGAAAATGCTTTGGATTAAAGATAACTTAACTGCTCAATTAGAATTAACCGCATTAGTTGATGTGGAAATGTCATTCTACTGAAACTTAATTTTAATTTTCCTTTGGATACAACCTTTGGTGATAATCCGAGGGAACCACCAATAATAAATGTAATATTGTTTATGGACTCCTTGTTCCACTGATCCCATTTCTTCTGGAATTGTTCGGTGGAGTAAGGAGTTCCTTCTATACAGAGAGGAATTACGAAAGATCCTTCTGGAATCTTATCAAGAATTCTTTGACCTTCAATTTCTTTAATCTTTGATTCCTCTTTGTCACTGGCATTATCTGGTGTTTTCTCATCAGGGAGTTCTATGATCTCAAAATTATATTTTTTACGGATGATCTTTGTGTAATGATCGATCAGTTCTCTTAAATATGTTTCTTTAATTTTTCCGACACAGATCATTTGGATTTTCATGTGTTTCGATACCTTTCTTTATAACTTAATCAGCAATTCCCAATAGCCTTTGTGACTGCTGCCAATTCGTCTAATTGCCTCTTGTTTTTTCATCTTATTTAAATAATATTTTACTCTATCCACTGTCCATCCTAATTCCATTGCTATTTCTTTCTGACTTAATGCTGGATTATTTTGAATCACTTGTAAAATTTCGTGATCATTTTTGGTTAATTTTATCGTAGTTTGGGTAGTAATTTGGGTAGTAGTTTGGGTAGTAGTTTGGGTAGTAGTTTGGGTAGTAGTTTGGGTAGTAGTTTGGGTAGTTTTTGATTTTTCTTCTCTTCGATACATATTCACTCTAAAATCACCATCAAAATCAATTAATTCTGGTTTTTTAAGACCATATTCTTTACATTCCCTAAGAATTCTTGGTATTCCGGTTCCCCATTTTTCGATAATTTTCATATACGCAAATGCATTGGCTATCGCTGGATTTCTTAGTCTTGAATACCCTTCAATCATTTTCTTTATTGATACCGTATTTAAAAGCATACCAGGTGATGTTACCTCTAATCGATCATCAAATATCGCTACCTGTATATTACCTGGTTCCAGATAATTACGATGAGCAACTGCATTGGCTATTAGTTCCCTTACACTATTTATTGGAAGTTCATAAACATCTTGCCGATATATTCCTTTAATCTGCATACCCATATTAATCTTTTCTAACACATACTGAAAAGCTAATTGTACCTGATCTTGAATCGGTCCGCTGAACTCTCTGCGATCCACAAAATAAGCTCTTGTTTTCCCTTTAAATACTGCACATTGAATTGTTGGTTGAATTTGCATTTTCCCTGTCAATAATGCATAAGCATTAGTAGGAATAATTTTTCCATTATCTTCTTTCAAAATTCCCCACGTAATCAATATATTCTTTGTAACATCACGTATTGCTGCTTTCTCTTCATCATTCCATGTATTTTCAATTGCTATTTTTTTCATTTTGTCACATAAATCTTTTATGTCATCTTCATTAATTTCAAGATATTCACATGGCTCATTATCAAAATATCTATTTTGACCTTCCAGAATTAATTCTTTCAGCATATATCCTTCCGCATGTCTTGATGTACCAGCTACACGTACATAGGTTCCATCTACAAGTCCTTTGTTTTTTATATAATATGGACGCATCGGTCCCGGATGAATCTCTACTACTATAATCGTCTTGTCATCAATTGATTGCAACGTTACATCTGGATAAATTTTAGGCTCACAGCTATCTGAAATAGCATTTGTAATAGCATCCATTGTCTGAAAAATCGTATCAGGATTCATACCAACGATATTTAATGTCTTGTCATCAACACCAAAAACAATACGTCCTCCTCTGCCATTTGCAAAAGCTACTACTGTTTTCATATATTTTTCACTTTTTTTGGGCATTTCAACTTTATATTCAATATTTATTGACTCTCCTGAAAACAATTTATTTTTCAATATAACTTCTCCTATCATTATGCATCAAAAATATACTTAATACTATATAAATATGTTTTGAATCATATCATACAATTTTGACATTTACAATATAATTTTCTCATCTTACATAAAAGTGTAGCACATTTCCATAACCCCATCAAACTTCACTCATACAATGACAAGAACCCTCTTTTCATCTGCAATAGATACTTTATTGCAAAAAACATTTTTATGTACTAAAATTGAAATAATAAAATTATTAAACGAGGCAACTAACAATGATTGAAATCCGAAAATTTAAACCCGATGATACAGATGCAGCAGTCAAGATCTGGAACGAAGTTATTGACGACGGCGTTGCCTTTCCTCAGTTAGATGACTTAGATCATGAAAGTGGTCTTGCTTTCTTTGAAGAACAGACATATACCGGGATCGCTGTTGATTCTGATACAAATGAAATTGTCGGACTTTATATTTTACATCCAAATAATGTTGGAAGATGCGGCCATATCTGTAATGCAAGTTATGCAGTTTCTTCTGCTCACAGAGGAAAACAGATTGGTGAATTTCTGGTCACTGACTGTATAAAACGCGCTCCTGAATTTGATTTTAAGATCCTTCAGTTTAATGCAGTTGTTGCAAGTAATAAGGCAGCTTTACATCTATACAAAAAACTTGGATTTATCCAGCTTGGTATCATTCCAAAAGGATTTTTATTAAAAGATGGCACTTATGAAGATATCATTCCTCATTATCTAACTTTGATCCATTCTTGATCTTCTTTTTTCTCAAAGCTGCCATCTCCGATTCCTAATGCAGATTTTGCTAACATATCAGCATAATCATTATATTTATCATTAGAATGTCCTTTCACTTTCACGAACTTGATCTGCACATATTGTTTCATTTCTTCGTAAATTCGCTGATAAGCCTGTGTTCCTTCTTTTTTTGCTGCCCATTCTCCTGTGCACCATTTCTGGATCCCTTCATAATCATAATGAATCGCCAGCTTTTTATAGCCATTTTCTTTTGCAAAACGCATGGCTGCTTCAGAACCTTTGATCTCGCCTGCTACATTGCGCATGGTTGCTAATTCTTCATCCGCATAAGGATATGCAAAATAACGTTCTACCCCATCATGCATTAATACCATACCATAAGAAAATCTCTTCTGAGAATGATCATAACTTCCATCAACATATGCAACTAATGTATCTTCATCAATCTGCATTAATTCATTTGCATCGGGATTTAAGAACGCTTCTGCTTCTGCCTTTGTCTTAAATCCTTTGTATCTTGCATTTGGGAATCCCATGACCTGTGCTTTACATGCATCCCATGACATATAAATTCCTGGTTTTCTTCCTTTTTTTACTGCGTAAAATTTTCCTGCCATATATTTCCTCTTATTTCTTTAATAGTCTTAATCCTTATATTATAATTTTCTTTGAAAAGAAAAAATCCTGCATTGCAGGATTTTCCCTAACCTTATGATTCTAGTCGTTATCTCTTCCACCAAATAAAATGACCAGACGAAGCAAGCTCAGAAGTGCTGATGCTGCACCTGCTACATATGTCAGTGCAGCTGCTGATAAAACCTTCCTTGTCTGCCCCACTTCATCTTCGTACATGATCCCTGTACTTCCAAGAATTCGTAACGCTCTTGAAGATGCATTAAATTCCACCGGAAGTGTTACTAATTGAAAGATCACCGCTAATGAAAATAATAAAATTCCAACATTCAATAATGTCTGATTCATTCCAAGAATCACTCCACCTAGAATAAACAACCAGGAAAGATTGGATCCAAGATTTACAGCTGGAACCATAGCCCCACGGATCTTCAATGGTGCATATCCTTGCTGATGCTGTACAGCGTGCCCACACTCATGGGCTGCAACACCGATCGCTGCGATCGAATCAGATCCATAAGTTGCATCTGATAATCTTAATACTTTATTCTTTGGATCATAATGATCTGTAAGGTTCCCGCTGACACGTTCTACCGAAACATCGTAAATTCCTGCCTGGTTTAAAATACGTTCAGCAGCCTGAGAACCCGTCAGTCCGCAATGACAACGGACTCTTGAATATCTTCGAAACGTTGAATTCATCTTGGAAGATGCGATCATCGTGATGATCACTCCGATGATGATCAAAATATACGTTGGGTCAAAATAATAACCATAACCGTATGGATACATAAATATCTCCCTTCTTTCTCTGTAACATGTAGATGATTATATCGTTCCTCCTACATGAAATCAAGGCAGTTTAGAAATATTTTATAATCATTTTATTGAATGATTAATTCTTCATATTTTTATAACAAAGAAGCTCTTAATTCGTCTCCTGATTTCGCACTTAAATATGCTGGTGCGATATCAAATACAGTCTTACATCCACTCTGTCCTTCTTTGGAAAGCTTATATGCAGCTCTTGCATATGCAACTAAAACACTTGATGTAAATTCTGGATTAGAATCTAATTTTAAGCTGTACTCGATGATATGTTTGTTTTCTTTTTCCCATCCTGTACATCCACTTCTTAATACAAATCCACCATGAGGGATCTTGCTGTGGTCACGATCTAATTCTTCCTGGCTGATGAAATGTACAGTTGTATCATAGTCTGAGAAGTAGTTCGGCATTGTCTTGATCTCTTCTTCAACTTTCTTCGCATCTGCACCTTCTTCAAGTACTACAAAGCATTCTCTTGTATGCTTCTGTCTTGTTGTAAGTTCTGGATCTTCCCCATTACGAACTGCTTCTAAAGCTGCTTCTACAGGAATTGTGTACTGTTTACCATCTTTGACACCTTCCACACGACGGATCGCATCAGAGTGTCCCTGGCTGACTCCTTTTCCCCAGAATGTATAGTCTTTTCCTTCTGGAAGGATCGCGTTTGCATACATTCTATTTAAAGAGAACATTCCTGGATCCCAACCTACAGAAATGATTCCAATATGTCCATATTCTTTCGCTGCTTTATCGACATTTGCAAAATGTTCTGGAATTCTTGCGTGTGTATCAAAGCTGTCTACCACGTTAAATAATTTGGCATATTCTGGTGTCTGAACAGGAAGGTCTGTTGCACTTCCTCCACATAACATTAAAACATCAATCTTATCTTTCCAATCTTCAACATCTTTGACATTACATACAGCTGCACCTTCTGTTAAAATGCTGACTGTCGCTGGATCTCTTCTTGTAAATACAGCTACAAGCTCCAAATCGTCATTCTGTTTGATCGCGCATTCAATTCCGCGTCCAAGGTTACCATAACCCATAATACCAATTCTAATCATTGATTTTCTCCTTTTTGACTTTATTAAACATAGTATATCATCTCTGTGTTTTGCGTTCAATGTATTCTTTTTATGATTTTTTTGCTATAATGATCTTAAAAATTCCCGATGATTCCTGATCCTTCGGGAATATTCTAACAGAAATGAGGAATTTTATCATGTCATTTACCGGCATTTTCAAAGCAAAAAACGGCATTGTCGCTGTCGTTGATTCAAAGGCATCCAGAGTAGAAAACGGGCAATCTTATGAAGACGTTCACAGAAATCCAGAAAAGCTCTTTGTATTCCAAAACGGAATTGCAACAACTTTTGGTGCTAACCAGATCTTAGTCCAGAATCCTTTTGAATTTTCCTCAAAAGTCATTGCCATCGAAGATCTGGTTTATGAATATCTGCATTTAAAGAATATCCTAGATGCTTCTTTCTTCCAATCTCTGCTTGTAAAAATGACATCCAACCCAGCCAATACAGAACCTGTAAACTTTCTGGTTGGACGCAAAATCCGTCAGGAAGAATACATCTTAGAACATCATCAAGTACGTTATTGTGCCTACGCACAACGGCTCGCAACCCCAATGGAACATTTCTTTACTGGCGGAGATGAAAAATATCGGGAACACTTTGATAACCTTCCATATCTTTCACAGATCACCTCTGTTGATGTATTGCAGAAAACTGTTGCAAAAGAATTGGATGGATTGATTCAATATTATGACCAGCAATCCGAATATAATCCTGTAGGAAAGCCTGTGAAATCTTATGTTTTAAGATAATGCTACTTTATAGTTTTATCTTCGAAAAAGCCTCCGCAAATGCATTATTGATCGGCTCCTGTGCTTCTTTTTGCTGTTTTTTCAAATATCGGTTCACTTCTTTTTTACTCATTCCAGAACCTTGTTTTTCTTTTCTTTGTTTAAATGCAGACAGTTTTTCTTTATACCCACAAACACATACAAACTTCTGTCCTTCACCTTCTCCGACCATTTCCATCTTCTTGTGGCATACGGGACATCTGGCGTTTGTGACTTTTGAGATCGTCTTTTTATATCCACAGATACGGTCCTGACATACTAGACGTTTTCCGTGTTTTCCATTGACTTCCAATAAAAATTTTCCACATTCCGGGCAGCGGTGTCTTGTAACATTATCATGTCTAAATTTACCATCCGATGTTTTAATATCATTGATCAATGCCTGTGTATAGTCTGAGATTTCTCTCATAAATTTCTGATCATTTTGTTTTCCTTTAGAGATTGCTGTCAGTTTCTTCTCCCAGTCGGCGGTTAACTCTGCTTTTTTTAGATCTTCTGGAACAAGTTCTAACAATTGTTTTCCTTTGGATGTGATATGGATTTCATTTCCTTTTTTCTCAAGAAGATAACTGTTAAATAACTTATCAATGATATCGGCTCTTGTCGCAACCGTTCCAAGTCCTTTTTTATCCATCTGATCGATCAATGTTCCTTCTGTGTAACGCCCTGGTGGATTCGTTGTTCCTTCTGTCATGGAAATCGTTCCAACCGGATATTCTTTTCCTTTGACTGGGATATTTCCTGCTTTGATCGTGTCTTTTGTTTGAGTTTCCTCTTCGTAGAGTTCTCTCCATCCCAGCTGTTTGATATTCTCTGCTTTTGCACGGAAAAGTTCTCCATTTATGCTTGCTTTCACAGAGAGTTGTTCAGAAATTGCTGGTGCTGATAAAACAGCTAAAAATCTTGCAACAACCATATCATAGATCTTTCGTTCATCGGAACTAAAACTTGTCAAGGATGCATACTGCTCTGTTGGAATGATCGCATGATGGTCAGATACTTTTTTATCATTGATAAAACGGCTGCTTGCTTTGATTTCTTTTCTTAATAACGTTGCTGCTGACTTTTTATATGATCCATTCTGACATGCTTTGATCCTGTCTTTTAATGTATCTGTCATGTCATTGGTCAAATATCTGGAATCTGTTCTTGGATATGTCAATACTTTGTGATGCTCATAAAGACTCTGCATGATATTTAATGTCTGTTTTGGTGAAAAGCCGTAACGTTTACTCGCTTCTTTCTGCAAAGTTGTCAGATCATAAAGTTCTGGAGCATAGTTCTTTTTCTCTTTTTTTGAAACCTCCGTGATCACAAGATCATGACCTCTTAATTTCTTACCAAGTTCCTCTGCCCATTTCTTGTCAGAAATTCTCTGATTTCCTTTCTGATTCTCCCATGTGAAATTCATTCCTGTTGCAAAAATCTTATAACCGTAATATTTCTGCGGTTTGAAACTCTTAATTTCCTGCTCTCGGTTCATGATCATTGCCAAAGTTGGGGTCTGCACACGCCCACAAGATAACTGAGCATTGTATTTACATGTCAAAGCTCTTGTCGCATTGATCCCGACTAACCAGTCTGCTTCAGCTCTTGATCTTGCTGCACGGAAGAGATCATCATATTCTTTTCCCGGTTTTAAATGTGCAAAACCATCTTTGATCGCTTTGTCTGTTACCGAAGATATCCACAAACGGTAGATTGGTTTCTTATTTCCAGACATCTGTAAGATCCATCTGGCAACTAATTCTCCTTCTCTTCCTGCATCGGTTGCAATGATCACATCTTTGATATCATTTCGAAGGAGTAATTTCTTTACTGTCTGGAATTGTTTGGATGTCTTCTTTAACACTGTTAATTTCCAATGTTTTGGCATCATTGGAAGGACATCCATATTCCACTCTTTGTATTCCTTTCCATACTGCTCAGGATCCGCCAGAGATACTAAATGCCCTAATGCCCACGTTACAATATGATCATTTCCTTCGATATAACTATGCGTTTCCTTCTTACAACCAAGAACTCTCGCAATATCACGCCCAACCGAAGGCTTTTCTGCTAATACTAATCGTTTCATTTTATTATTTAAACCTTTCTAAAATTGTCATCTCAAATTTATTATCCCGACCATTTTAACATATTTTGTGGTATACTGGAATAAAGATATTTTATCGTATTTTTACAGAATTGAGGTATTTACATATGAAATTAATGATCGCATCCGATATTCACGGATCTGCTTTTTACTGTAAACAATTAATCGAAGCATATAAACAAGAACAGCCTGATAAACTACTTCTTTTAGGAGATTTACTTTATCATGGCCCAAGAAATGACCTTCCTAAAGATTACGCACCAAAACAAGTCATCGAAATGCTAAACGCTATCAGCGACCAATTGATCTGTGTCAGAGGAAACTGCGAAGCCGAAGTCGACCAGATGGTACTAAACTTCCCTGTCCTAAGCGAATCCTGCATCCTATACATCGATGGACAAACCATCTACGCAACCCACGGGCACATAAACTCTCCAGCAAATCCTCCAAAATTACATAAAGGAGATATTCTGTTGACTGGCCATACCCATATCCCAGCCTGGGAAGAATATGATAACTTTTTATATTTAAATCCAGGATCTGTGTCCATCCCAAAAGAAGGATCCGAACATGGGTATATGATCTATGAAAATAAGAAGTTTTTATGGAAAACCTTAAAAGGTGACGTATATCATACACTTTAACTTTTTTGTTTTCTTATCACATATCTTAATGGTATTCTATAACCTTCATGTATATAAAACAAATAAAAAAGAGATGGAATACGAAAACGATTGAATTTCATGGCGGATCAGCGTTTTGCAAAAAATCCGTCATGAAATTCATGTTTCGTATTCTATCTCTTTTTTATTTGTTTTATATACTAGAAGATTATATAGTATCATTTGGATTTCCCATATAAATTCATCCTCTATTTCTTTCTTAACCCTTAATGATATCATCGATCGTGTCAAATGGGATTCCCTCATTTTCCCCGTTGTCTTTATGCACATGTACAATATCATCTTCTTCTAAACATCTTGCAAATTCAATCTGCATAAAAATACCTTTGATCTCTCTTCCATTTAATGTCTTTACGATCACATGATCATTTTGTGAAACAAAAAGTTCTTCCTCATTCCCAGCTTCATCTTGTTTTACCAATTTCACTCCTGGTAATACATTTGTAAATTCCATAAAAGTTGCTCCTTTATCTTATAATTTTAGAAAAAATTTCATCAATTGTTCTTTAGCTTTGTTATATGGCATATAACGAACTGGAATATCAATCTTATCTGATTTCTTTATGATACTCTTTTCATGCGTAAATGTATCAAAACTTTTCTTCCCATGATAAGACCCCATTCCGCTATTCCCAACTCCTCCAAATCCTAGATATGGAGTTGCAAGGTGGATGATCGTATCATTGATACAGCCACCGCCAAAAGACAACTGTGAAAGTACATCTTGTTCTACTTTATCATTTTCTGTAAATAAATACAATGCCAAAGGCTTGTTATGATCTCTGATATACGAAACTGCATCTTCTAATTTGTCATATGTCATTATAGGAAGTAATGGACCAAAAATCTCTTCCTGCATCACCGTGGATTCTTCTTTTACATTCACAAGTATCGTTGGGGCGATCTTTCGAAGTCTTATATCTCCATAACCGCCTTCAACGATCTTTTCATGTTTCATCAATTCCATAATGCGCTGATAATGTCTCGGATTTATCATAGATGAATAATCTTTATTCGACAAAGGATGTTCCCCGATCATTTTATTGATCCAGTATTTTAAGTAGAAGATCAGTTCACTTTCTGCTTTTTTATCTACGAAAATGTAATCTGGCGCAACACAGGTCTGCCCACTGTTTAAAAATTTTCCAAAAACAATTCGTTTTGCTGCCAACTTAATATTGGCACTTTCTTCTACAATGCATGGACTTTTTCCACCTAATTCCAAAGTCACTGGTGTTAAATGTCTCGATGCTTTTTCCATCACGATCTTTCCAACTCGTTCTCCACCAGTATAGAAAATATGATCAAATGACTGTTCCAGAAGTTTTTCACTGATTTCTACTCCTCCATTGATCACAGCAACGTAATGAGAAGGGAAAACTTCTCCAATCATCTTCTTTAAAAGACTGGCACAATGTGGTGCGTGTTCAGATAGTTTTAAAACACAACAATTTCCTGCTGCGATCGCTCCGATCAGCGGCTGTAAGGATAAAAGAATTGGATAATTCCATGGGGCTATGATCAATACCTTTCCGAGTGGTTCTTTGATCTTATAACTTTGGGATGGAAACTGGGCAAGCGGTGTTTTTACCTGCTCTGTTTTCATCCATTTTTTTAGATGCTTCTTTGCATAAGAAAGTTCACTTTTTACCATGCCAATCTCTGCCATATAGGACTCAAAAGATGATTTCCCTAAATCTTTGTATAATGCATGTTCCATATCTTCTTCATGTTGTTTGATCGCACATTCCAAGCGCAATAATGCTTTCTTTCGAAATTCGTATTTCTTTGTCTTCTGGCTTTGAAAAAAATGTTCTTGTCTTTTTAACATTTGATTGATTTCCATGATAACCTATCCTTTCTTTCTCTACCTTCACCGCGTTTTATCTTAATTTTACCATATATAGTAAACTACCGCCTCTCTTTTTTATTTATTGCCACTTTTTAAGAAATTCGCTATAATAAATTTGTTTTACAACAACCATATCTTTACAATGAAAGGATTTATACATATATGAAACGTAATATCAGATTAACAATTGAATATGATGGTTCCCGCTATCAGGGCTGGCAGAGGCTTGGCGGTGATTCCAATGCGAATACGATTCAAGGAAAATTAGAGTCTGTTTTATCAAAAATGACTGGAGAAGATGTCAATATCAATGGATCTGGCCGTACCGATGCTGGTGTTCATGCTTATGGTCAGGTTGCCAATTTCCATACAAACTGTATGATGTCTGTTAGTGAGATCAAAAACTATCTTACCAAATATCTTCCATCTGATATCGGTATTGTGGAAGTTTCTGAAGCTTCCGAACGTTTTCACAGTCGTTTAAATGCGAAAGAGAAAACTTATCTTTACCGGATTGCAATTCCTGGTGTATCGAATGTTTTTGAACGTAAATACCTTTGGTATTTCCCGGAAACTTTGGATATCAAAAAGATGGAAGAAGCTGCATCATTACTGATCGGAACGCATGATTTTAAAGGATTTTCTTCAATTAAGAAAACGAAGAAATCTACCGTCCGTACTATCTATAACATCGAGATCAAAAAGACAAAAAAAGAAATCCAGATCTCTTATACAGGAAATGGCTTCCTTCATAACATGGTCCGGATTCTTACTGGAACTTTAGTAGAAGTTGGATGTGGAAAAATAAAACCAGAGGATATTACAAAAGCACTGGAAAGTACAAAAAGAAGCGATGCAGGGATTACTGCACCGCCTCAAGGGTTATTTCTGGTTTCTGTGGAGTATTAAGATCTAATCTTATTCTCCCCAGACTTCCTCAGCAATTTCTTTCACTAATTTTAGTTTTGCCCACTGTTCTTCTTCTGTTAATTTATTACCGATCGCACAAGAAGCAAATCCACACTGTGGGCTTAGGCATAGTCTTTCCAAAGGAATGTATTTTGCTGCCTGTCTGATTCTGTTGATTACTTTTTCTTTGTCTTCAAGATCTGGTTTCTTTGTCGTGATCAGACCAAGGACAACTTTCTTGTCTTCTGATACTTTCTTAAGTGGTGCAAATCCTCCAGATCTTTCATCATCATATTCAAGGAAAAGTGCATCAACATTTTCTTTTGCAAATACATAATCTGCAACTGTATCATATGGACCACTTGTGAAGAATGTAGAATGATAATTTCCACGACAGATATGGGATGTAATTACCATATCTTCTGGTCTTCCTTCTAATGCAAGGTTGTTCACAGTAAGCAGCTGTTTCTTCACATCTTCAAGATCAATTCCTAATGCTTTATATCTTTGTTTCGCAGCATCTCCCACGATTGCTCCCCAAGTACAGTCATCTAACTGAAGATTACGGCATCCTGCCTTATAGAACTGTTTGATCACATCCTGATATGCAACACCAATATCCTGAATCAATTCTTCATTTGTCGCATAATATTTTCTTGTCGTTTCAATGTTTGTTGGAACAATCATTTGCTGAAACATCTGTGCTGGTGCAGGAATTGTATATTTTGCAATTGTATTTTCATCTTCAAACTGTTTTAAATATTTAAAATACTCTACAAATGGATGCTTTTTCGCTTTGATCTTTCCTACCAGATAAGTGTCTTCTAAAGAAGCTAATTCTCCATCGAACTGTACTCCACTTCCTGTCTGTTCATGTGCTACACCCTCAAATCCCCACATAAAATCTAAATGCCAGTAAGTTCTTCTGAACTCTCCGTCCGTAATCACATGATATCCTAATTCTTTTTGTTTTGCTACTAATTTTGCGATCTCTTCATTTACGATGTTATCGTATACTTCTTTTGTGATCTTGTTTTCGTTATATTGTGTTGTTGCTTTCTTTAATTCTTCTGTTCTTAAAAAGCTTCCTACATAATCATATCGAAATGGCTCTTGTAATTTACTCATCTTGCTGTATCTCCTTTGTTTGCCTTATTTTTAAGTTATACATAGAGTATATCATCAAAAAACTATTTTTCAAAATATATATAATTATCAGTTTGCCATAGTTTTAAGTTATAGTAATGGACTACATAGGCATTAAAGTGAATTACATTTTATACAGGGTATGCTTCTTCATTTCCTTCTGTAACATCAACTTTCTTTTCCTGTGCATCGCGATATTTAAAATACTCTGTAGCAACCTGAGGGAATAAAGCGTAACTTAATACATCTTCATCCTGTTCTTTATAAGCTGCTACCTCCTTCTCAAATTCAGGAAGTTCGTCTTCGATCATGTCTGCATATCGGCATGTAATTGGCTGTTTATCTCCAATACATTTTTTCTGTACTTCGGGATTGAATGGTTTAGCTGTTGCTCCGTATTTCCCCTCAAGGATTTCTTTGGTTTCTTTTGTTACCATCTTGTAGCGTTCACCAGTCACAACATTAAATACAGCCTGTGTTCCAACAATCTGAGAGGATGGAGTAACGAGTGGGCATTCTCCCAAGTCTTTTCTTACTTTTGGTACTTCTTCTAGTACTTCGTAGTATTTATCAGATGCATGCTGGCTTTCTAACTGGGATGTCAGGTTAGAGAGCATTCCTCCTGGTACCTGATAGAGCAGGGTCTTGATATTGACTCCTAAGTTCTTTGGATTTAATAATCCAGAATCTAAGGCTTCATCTCTGATCGGACGGAAATAATCTGCGATCTCGGCTAATAATTTCTGGTCTAAGCCTGTGTCGTATGGTGTATTTTTGAATGTTTCTACCATAACTTCTGTTGCTGGCTGGGATGTTCCCATGGAAAATGGTGACATAGCTGTATCAATGACATCAACTCCGGCTTCTACTGCTTTCATGTATGTCATAGATGCTACTCCGGATGTATAGTGTGTATGTAACTGGATTGGAATATCAACCGTTGCTTTTAGTTCTTTTACCAGTTCTTCTGCTTTGTATGGTAATAATAATCCAGCCATATCTTTGATACAGATAGAGTTTGCTCCCATATCTTCGATTCCTTTTGCAAGGTCTTTCCAGTAATCTAAGGTATAGGCATCTCCCAATGTATATGACATTGCGACCTGGGCATGTCCTTTTTCTTTGTTTGCTGCATTTACTGCCGTCTGTAAATTTCGAAGATCGTTCATACAGTCAAAGATACGAATGATATCGATTCCATTTGCAATGGATTTCTGTACAAAATATTCAACAACATCATCTGCGTATGGACGGTATCCTAAGATATTCTGTCCTCTGAATAACATTTGTAATTTTGTATTTTTAAATCCATCTCTGAATTTTCTTAGTCTGTCCCATGGATCTTCTTTTAAGAAACGCAGGGATGCATCGAAGGTTGCTCCACCCCAGCATTCCACAGAATGGTATCCGACCTGATCCATTTTGTTGATGATCGGTAACATCTGTTCTGTCGTCATTCTTGTGGCGATCAGGGACTGATGTGCATCTCTTAAGATTGTTTCTGTTATTTTAATTGGTTTTGCCATAATATTTTCCTCCTTACACTCCAAAGATCGCCATAAATGTACCTGCTGCAACGGCTGTTCCGATGACTCCTGCTACATTTGGCCCCATTGCATGCATTAATAAGAAATTCGTTGGGTCCGCTTCTGCTCCGACTTTTTGTGATACTCTGGCTGCCATTGGCACTGCGGATACTCCTGCAGAACCGATCAGTGGATTGATCTTTCCACCAGATAATTTACACATCAGTTTTCCAAATAAGACTCCTCCTGCGGTTCCTACTGCGAATGCAACCAGTCCTAATAATACGATCTTAAGTGTTGCGATATTTAAGAAGTTTTCTGCACTTGTGGATGCTCCAACAGATGTTCCAAGTAAAATGACAACGATATACATCAAAGCATTGGATGCAGTTTCTGATAACTGTTTGACTACTCCACTTTCACGGAATAAGTTTCCAAGCATTAACATACCAACGAGCGGTGCTGTTGTTGGAAGGATCAGGCAGACAACGATTGTGATAATGATTGGGAACAGTATCTTTTCTGTCTTTGATACTGGACGTAACTGTTCCATCTTGATTTTTCTCTCTTCTTCCGTTGTCAATAATTTCATGATTGGCGGCTGAATGATCGGTACTAGTGACATATAGGAATATGCTGCTACTGCAATCGGTCCCATAAGTCCTGTCTGATGTAACTTTCCTGCAAGGAAAATGGAAGTTGGTCCGTCTGCTCCACCGATGATTGAGATCGCTGCCGCTGCTTTTCCATTAAATCCTAAGAAAATTGCTAAGAAATATGCACTATAGATTCCAAGCTGTGCTGCTGCTCCTAATAAGAAACTCTTTGGATTAGCGATCAGTGGACCAAAGTCTGTCATAGCTCCAACACCAAGGAAGATCAATGATGGAAGAATACTCCATTCATCTAAAGTATAAAAGTAGTGTAATAATCCACCTACACCGTTTGATGTACTTGCTGGATCTGCCATGATATCCGGGTAGATATTAACAAGTAACATTCCAAATGCGATCGGTACTAATAACAATGGCTCGAATCCATGACGGATCGCAAGATATAAAAATACCAGTGCGACTAAGATCATGACATAGTTCCCCCATGTCAGATGAAAAAATGCTGTAGAGTGGATCAGATTCGATAAAGTATGTGTGATATTAGCCATCAAATCCCCTCCATTCTAATTCATTGTAGCTAAGACAGCTCCATTTTCAACATTATTTCCCTGTGATACAGCGATACTTGCAATTGTTCCATCCTGAGGTGCAACGACTGGAATCTCCATTTTCATAGATTCTAAGATCACAACCGTATCTCCAGCTTTCACTGCCTGTCCTTGTGATACTTCAACTGCAATGATCTTTCCTGGAACAGAAGATTTAATCTCAACACTTCCTGCATTTGATACTGGATGTGTTGCAGTTGCTGCTTCATTTCCTGTTGTTTCTTCCACTGTTACATCGTATACATTTCCATTTACTGTGATCCTATAACTTTTCATTTTCTCTCCTCCTGATCTACCATTGATTTCTGTGTACTTTTTTTATCGAACGAACAATATATTGTCTTGGATCTTTTCCTTCAGAAGCTGCGATCGCTGCTGTGATCACTGCAATTAGTTCCAGATCATCAACGAGTTCTTTTTCTACTGGTACCTCTACAGGTACTTCTTGCTTTACCGGTTCTGCTATCTTCTTTTTCGTCAATTTTTCTTCCAACATTGGAATAAAACGAAATAAGTAAATGAGAAAACTTAATGAAACCAGTACAAAAAATACAATGGATACACCCATGATCGTATTACTTACTGCTGTCTGCATAGGTTCCCTCCTTCTTTAAAATACAGAATGTTTTTTTGGTATCTGCATTTCTCTTTTTGTATACAGCATTTCAAAAGCACCAATGACATATTTTCTTGTTTCTGCCGGATCGATCACTGTGTCAACATATCCACGTCTTGCTGCTGTATAAACATCTGACTGTAATTCTTCATATTCCTTTGCTTTTTCTTTTAGTACATCTGCATTTGCTCCTGGATACATGATCTTGACAGCCATATCTGCTTCCATCATTCCAATCTTTGCATCACTCCATGCATATACGAAGTCTGCTCCAATTGATTTACTGTTCATAGATACATAGGCACTTCCAAATGCTTTCTTTGAGATCACATTCACTTTTGGAACTGTTGCCTGTACAAACGCTCCTGTCATTGCTCCGATTGCCTGTGAAAGTTCTTTTTCCTGTTCGATTTCGGCTACAAATCCAACGGTATCTGTAACTGTCAAAATTCCAATGCCAAACGCATCGCATAATTTCACAAAGGATGCTGCTTTTTTCGCTCCCTGTGCGCTGATTCTTTCTTCCTTATTGGCAATACATCCTATCGTTTCTCCATTCAGGCGGATAAATCCGATCGCCATATCATTTCCATAGTCTTTCTTTAATTCTACAAATTCATTCTGATCTGCAATTTGTATCAAGATTTCCTTTCCATTTCCTGCTGAAATATTTTCACAGAGACGATTCAGGTCATCTACACAATCTATGACCTTGCTTTGATCTTTGTAGTTTGATGGAAAGATTTGGGTTAACTTTCGGATCTCTTCGAAAACTTCTGTTTCATTTCCAACAAAATCTACCGTTCCTGCTTCTTTGCTCTGGAAGACTGCACTTGCACTGTTTAATACTTCTTTCCTGTTTCCTTCGATCGCATTTGGTGCATTTACAAACAACTGTCCTTTTTCTTCCATTAATGTAAAATCTGTTAACGTTGTAAATACAGAAAGACCACCCCCGCAATTTCCAAAGATTGCACTGATCTGTAAGATCACTCCAGATGCCTCTGCCTGTTTCTTATAGATCATTCCAAATGCATGAAGTGCATCCGTTGATTCCTGTAGACGGATTCCTGCACAATCGATCATCCCGATGACTGGAACTCCTGTCTTGATCGCAAGGTCATAAAGATTTACGATCTTTCTTGCATGCATTTCTCCGATGGAACCACCAAGTACCTGGGCATCCTGACTGTATACATAAACTGGACATCCATTGATCAGTCCATATCCTGTTACAACCCCATCCGATGGAGTCTCTACTTTGTCTAACTGAAAGTCTGTACTTCTTGCTGTTACCGCCTGTCCGATTTCTACAAAACTTCTCTCATCAAGCAATGCATAAATTCTTTCAACTGCTTTCCCTTTTGATTTATTTTCCATAAAAACCTCCTTTTCTTGTTCTTTTGTATTTTAATTCTATCGTGGCATTTCATCGGAATTTCCTATGATATAAAGTTAAAAAAGGGCCTGCCTATCCTACGGATATGCAGACCCTTTTGTCATGCTTTACTTTAAAAATATATGATCTAAAATTAAAATAATCCTTCTTCATTAAAATAATCGATTCTCATCGCATGACGCACATCTTTCATTGTTTCCTGTGCTTTTGCCCTTGCAGCTTTTGTTCCCTGCTGAAGAATTTCTGCAACTTCTGGAAGTTTTGCTTCCCACATCTTTCTTCTCTCGCGGATTGGTTCTAATTCTGCCTGAAGTACTTTGTTTAAGAACTTCTTCACTTTGACATCTCCAAGTCCTCCACGCTGATAATGGGCTTTTAATTCATCTAAGTTATTGTATTCTGGCCAGAACTCTTCAAAGTATTCTGGTTTACAGAACGCATCTAAGTAGATAAATACTGGATTACCTTCTACCTGTCCTGGATCTTCAACCCTTAAATGATTTGGATCTGTAAACATGGACATTACTTTCTTCTTGATATCCTGTGGTTCATCAGATAAGTAAATACAGTTTCCAAGAGATTTACTCATCTTCGCTTTTCCGTCGATTCCTGGAAGTCTTAAACATGCCTGATTATCTGGCAGTACGATCTGTGGGTCTGTTAATGTCTCTCCATATACAGAGTTAAACTTGTGTACGATCTCTTTGCACTGCTCTACCATTGGCATCTGATCTTCTCCTGCTGGTACGACCGTTGCTCTAAATGCAGTGATATCTGCTGCCTGACTGATCGGATATGTGAAAAATCCAACTGGAATGCTTGCTTCAAAATTCTTCTGTTTGATCTCTGCTTTTACTGTTGGGTTACGCTGCACTCTTGCAACTGTAACTAAGTTCATATAGTAGAAAGACAGTTCTGTAAGTTCTGGTACCATAGACTGAATAAAGATATTGACTTTCTCTGGATCTAACCCACATGCAAGATAATCAAGTGCTACCTGCATAATGTTCTGTCTTACTTTCTCTGGATGTTCTGCATTATCTGTTAATGCCTGGGCATCAGCGATCATGATATAAATTTCGTCGAATTTACCAGAATTCTGCAGTCTCACTCGTTCTTTTAAAGATCCTACATAATGTCCAACATGCAGTCGTCCCGTTGGTCTGTCTCCTGTTAATATTACCTGTTTCATTATTTTCTCCTTTTCCGCTTTCCGTATAGACTTTGTACGTCTTCTCTTATGATCTATACTCTTATGTTTTATTGTAAAATCAAATGCGTAAAGTGTCAATATTTCATTGTGAAAAGATTTTTGTGTGTCCGCACCAGAAAGACATTCATTTCCGTAAAAAAGACATTTTGTATTGACTTAAGGAATAAAAGTAAATATAATGAATAAGATTGATTCTTTATTTTTAAGAAAATATGATGTAAGTATCAAAATATCACTTAAAAATAAAAAAATAATGAAAGAAGGAATTTTTAAAATGAAAAACTTATTGCAAAAGTGGAATAGCTTAAGTCTGATCGTAAGAATCTTAATCGGTCTGATCATCGGTGCTATTCTTGGTGTAGCTGCTCCAAAAGCAACAGGGCTTGCTCTACTTGGAGATTTATTTGTTGGTGCTCTTCGTGCTGTAGCCCCAATCCTTGTATTTGTACTTGTCATTGCTTCTTTAGCAAATTCTAAGAGCAACGGTGCAAAAAATATGCGTATTGTTATCATCCTTTATATGCTAACAACTTTTATTGGTGCTGTTGTCGCAGTATGTGGAAGTTTTCTCTTCCCAATCACATTACGTCTTGGAAAAGCTGCTACATCTGAAGCCGCTCCTCCAACGGGTGTGTTAGAAGTATTAAAGAACTTATTAATGAATATCGTATCAAACCCTGTTGATTCCCTTGTAAAGGCAAACTACATCGGTATCCTTGCATGGGCTGTTGTTTTTGGACTTGCATTAAAAGCTGCAACTCCTGGAACTAAAAAAGCTCTTCATGATATCTCTGCTGCAGTTACAAAAGCTGTACACTGGATCATCAACTGTGCTCCATTTGGTATTCTTGGACTTGTATATAACACTGTATCTACAAACGGATTAAGCATCTTTACTGATTATGGTAAACTTCTTGCCCTATTAGTTGGATGTATGTTATTTACTGTATTTGTAACAAACCCAATCATCGTATTTAGTATGCTTCGCAGAAACCCATATCCACTGATCTTAAAATGCTTAAAAGAAAGTGGTTTAACAGCATTCTTTACAAGAAGTTCTGCTGCAAACATTCCTATGAACATGGCTCTTTGCGAAAAACTGGGATTAAATGAAGATAACTATTCTGTATCTATCCCTCTTGGTTCTACGATCAACATGGATGGTGCTGCGATCACGATCACAGTTATGTCTCTTGCAGCTGCTCATACAATGGGTATCTCTGTTGATATTCCTACAGCAATCATCTTAAGTGTCTTAGCTGCTGTTTCTGCATGTGGTGCTTCTGGTGTTGCTGGTGGATCCCTGCTGTTGATCCCTCTTGCATGTTCTTTATTTGGTATCTCAAATGATGTTGCCATGCAGGTTGTTGGTGTTGGATTCATCATCGGAGTAGTACAGGATTCTGTTGAAACTTGCTTAAACTCTTCTTCTGATGTATTACTTACAGCAACTGCTGAGTTATATCAGAGAAGAAAAGCTGGGGAAGATATTGTATTGATCCCTAATAAATAAAAGTTGTGGAAATATAAAAAAAGGGTTATTTACCTTGGACGTGTTCATACGTTCCAAGGTGATTACCCTTTTTTCTTATATTATTTTTATGAATATTCACTACACTTCTGTATTACAATCTAATTTTTCTCATCCATCAATCCAAACTGTATCGTCACACAAGTAGCAATGATCAATCCAAACATATAAAATGAATATTTTAACACATTAAGTGGTGACACATCTGCGAGTGCCGTGATCATTAACATACCTCCATCATGTGGCATCAATGAGATAAATGCACAGGCAAAGATATCTACCAGACTGGCAAGTCTCTTTGGTGCAATCTTGTATTTTTCACCGATTTCTTTTGCGATCGGACAAGTAACAATAATAGCAATCGTGTTATTTACCATTGCCGCGGAAAGAATTCCTGACATCAGCCCGATTCCATATTCTGCACCACGTCTATTCTTGATCTTGCCACTAATCGCTCCTACCAGCCACTCAACTCCGCCATATTCGCGAACAATACCAATGATTCCAGATACCAAGATCGCAACCATACTGATACTAAACATATCACTCATACCATTTCCAATTGCCTGAATCCAGTCAAAAAATCCGCAGCTTCCCACACAAAATCCGATAATACCTGCAGAGAGGATTCCTACAAAAAGTACAACTGCAACGTTAATCCCCATCAATGCTGCTCCAAGAACGATAAGATATGGAAGGACTTCAATGATATTGTAACTTCCTGCCTTGATTGCTCCACTTCCAGTACCTCCGACCACTGAATAAAGGATCATTGCCACGATCGCAGCCGGTAATGCGATAAAGAAGTTCATTTAAACTTATCTTTCATCTCAGAACCGCATCCTTCTGCTGCTGAGATCGTTGTATCAGAAATCATGGAAAGGTTATCTCCAAAATAAGAACCTCCGATCACTGCTGCTCCAACGATCGCAACATTTAAGTGTGCTCCCTGTGCCACATTGATCGCGATTGGTGCCATTGCTGCAATGGTTCCCATGGATGTTCCTATCGATGTAGAAATAAAACAGCACATTAAAAATACACCTGGAATCAAAAATGTTACTGGAATCACATGAAGACATAGATTAACAACAGAATCTTTTCCTCCCATTGCCGCTGCTGCTCCCTGAAATCCCCCTGCCATCAGATAAATCAAAACAATCATCATAACTCCAGAATTTCCCATGTTTGTCGTCATAATATTTAATTTATCTTTTACATCCATACTTCTGTTTAAAAGAAGTGCTACCGCACATCCTGCCAAAAGTGCGACATGACGTGGAAATTTTCCAAATGGGTCGTCTGCTCCCATCAAGGTAAATGTAATTCCACATCCTACATAACATACTAGAAATACGATCAGTGGAAGAAAGGCCACAGATCCTAGATTTTTCTTTTGTTTCTCCATTTCTTTTCCTCTCAATCTTAATATGTATCCAGATAAATCTGTCTTATTTCTCTGCCAGATGCTTATCCAGTGCATTTTTTAACTGTGTCAGTGCCTGCTCAACCGTCACTCGTGGACACGCAACGTTGAAACGCTCAAACTGTGCTGTCTCTGGTCCAAAGATGATTCCAGAATCCAGCCACAATTTTGCTTCTTCTAACATTAAATGTTCTAATTCTTCATTGCTGAATCCATATCCTGAGAAATCAACCCATACTAAATAAGTCCCTTCTGGTTCTACCATCTTTGCTTTTGGAAAGTTCTCTTTTACATATCGGCTCATATACTTTACGTTTTCATATATATATTCTACCAATTCATCTACCCAGTCAGCACCTTTTGTGTAACATACTTTCACAGCAAGCTGTCCCATTAAGCTTCCCTGACTGTAAGCTGCCTGTGTATTAGCCCATTGATATTTTTTTCTTAATTCTTCGTTTGGAATAATGATATTTGCTGGCTGTAATCCTGCAACATTAAATGTCTTTCCTGGCGAGCTGTAAAGAGCAATGATCTCATGAAATTTTTTATCCAGATTCATACAGCTTGTAAACTCATGTCCTGGAAAAATAAAATCACAATGCATCTCATCAACCATCCAGATTACGTTGTATTTTAAACAGATTTCTGCGACTTTTTCCATTTCTTCTCTTGTCCAGACTCTTCCTACTGGATTGTGTGGGTTGCAGAAGATCAGTGCTTTTACATTTTCTTCTTTGATCATTTGTTCCATTTTTTCAAAATCAATGGAATAACGATTGTTTTCATAACGAAGCTGACAGTTTACCAGTTTTCTTCCATCATTTTTGATAACTTCACTAAATGGATAGTACACTGGCTGCATAACCATCATGGCATCTCCTTCTTCGGTAAATGCCTTAACACTTGTTCCAAGTGCATAAACGATTCCTGCTCCAAGTGTTACCCATTCTGGTTTGATCGTATATCCGTATCTTGTTGAAAACCAGTGGTTCATTGCATCAAAATATTCATCTAAGGGATCCGTATATCCAAAAATCCCATGATCAATTCTTTTATGAAATTCATCAAGAATCTCATCTGGCAGACGAAAATCCATATCTGCTACCCAAAGAGGAAGCAGGTCATCTCTTCCTTTTCTCTTCATTCCAAAATCGTATTTCAAACAATCTGTTCCATGTCTGTCGATTACTTCGTCAAAATTGTATTTTCCCATTTTCTACTCCTGTGTTGTTTTTTCTGTCTTTTTATACTGGAACATATAATATTTCATTTTTACCACCACAGATCATGCCAAGTGTTGCACTCTGTGCATTCGATAGATCATATTTTTTTCTTGTGATCTCTTTCATCGATGGTGCTTCTTCCATAACAGTTTTTTCTAAGTTTCCTCCACCAATACTTCCAATAATTCCATCTTTTGTGACAAGCATCATACTTCCAACACCTCGTGGAGATGAACCGGATTTCTTTGTGATAATACACAGCACTCCTGATTCTTTTGTCTCAAAAAGTTCTTTACTCATCGTACTTTCTGTTTCGTGATTTTTGATTGCGATCATCTCTGCTGCGATACTGATTGCAATCTCTTCTGGCGTTCTTGCACCGATCTTTAATCCGATTGGTGCATGGATCGTGCTGATCTGTTCTTCACTGTATCCTTCTTCTTTCATTATCTCGAAGGTTTTTGCAACTTTTCCTTTGCTTCCGATCATTCCAAGATAGAGATATGGTCTTCGTAATACCGTTTCTGCACATAATCTGTCATTTGCATGTCCACGTGTGACAACCACATAAAATGCGTTATCTTGTTCTGGCAAAATATCTTCTATGTCATGAAAATCTCTGCAGTAAACTTCATCTGCTTGTGATAGTTTCTCTGAATCTGCAAATTCCTCTCTGTCATCGATCATAATCGTGTAGAAATCTAAAAATTTCGCAATCCGGAGTAACTGGATCGCTACATGTCCAGCCCCGAAGATAACTAATTTCGGCTGAATCTTAAACCAATCGTCCTTGATCTGTGCGACATCTTTTTCTTCCTGTAAGAATCGAGCGATCACTCTTTGATATAGTGTACCTGCCTGTCCTGGATATACTTTGATTTTTGTATCTTTATATTGCTCTCTCAATGGTCCTAGATATCCTTTCTTCAGTAATTTTTGTAAATGCAGCGGTGTAAGGATCGTATCTTCTTTAATCTCTAAATCCTTGTCCGCTAATGAAAGTCTGTGAACAACCTTGCTGGCTGGTTTCCCAAGTGCTGACATTCCGATCACAATATGAATCTCATCGATATTTTCAGGGATCACTGGTTCATAATCCGCTGGAATCTTTGCCGGCATTCCCCTGGAACCATCGGCTTCTATCAGCGTGATATCTGCTTCTTTTACTGCAGTTTCATAGAAATCTTCTGGTAATGGTCCGATTTTTTGTACTAATGCATTTTCTGGCGTCGCAGGCATTCCCGCCATACAATATCCGGTTTCATTTAATTGCTTTCGAATATCTTCTATATTTTCAGGGATCACGGTATCGGATTCCTTTTTCATATGAGTTGTCGTTGTGACAAAGACTTTCTTTCCAAGACTTCTATAATACTGTGCTAACTTATGAACTCTCGTTGTTTTTCCACCGGAACCTGCAACTGCAATGATCATATCTTTTTCCTCTTTATTCTTCTGCAAGAATCTTAACTGCATTTATTATCTGGTTGATTTCTTTCATTGTTGTCTCATGTCCAAAACTGAATCTTACCATACCCTGCTCTATCGTACCGAAATGCTCATGTACCAATGGTGCACAATGAGCACCTGATCTTGTCTGTATCTGAAAACGTTCCATTAATTCATCACTGACACTTCCGGAATCATATTCTTCCAGGTTGATCGAACAAATGGCGGTTTGTTTTGTCAGATCTAATTGCTTTTCATGGTAAATTTTAATTCCTTGGATCTTCTGAATTTTTTTATAAAATATTTCAATAAGATTCATTTCCTGTTCACGTATCTTATCAATTCCATATGTATTGATAAAATCAATCGCTGCCCCAAGTCCTACGATTCCGATCCCATTTAATGTTCCTGCTTCCAATGCCTGTGGCAGCACTCCTGGCTGTGTTTTCGAAAATGATAAGATTCCTGTTCCACCTGTTTTTAACGGACGAATCTCTACACCTTTTCTAATACAGATCCCCCCGATACCCTGCGGTCCCATCAAGCCTTTATGTCCGGTAAAACATAATATATCGATATTATCTTCCTTCATGGAGATTGGAATCACTCCAGCACTTTGAGCGGTATCAACGACAAATAAAATTCCTTTTTCTCTACAAAGTTTTCCAACACTTTGGATATCAAACATTTCACCTGTCACATTGGATGCATGCGTCATCACGATCATCTTGGTATCTTTTGTGATTGCCTGTTTGATATCCCCCACATCTGGTGAAGTGATCGTTAAGCAAACTCCTTGTCGTTCCATCTCATATAATGGACGAAGAACGCTGTTGTGCTCCATAAACGTTGTGATCACATGATCACCATGATTTAAGCTTCCTTTGATCACTGTGTTTAAGCTTTCTGTAATTCCACTGGTAAATACAACTTGTTCTGCTCCATAGCCGTCAAAAAACTGATCTACTTTCGTACGAACTTCGTAAATCTTTCTTGCAGCATCCAGAGAACTTTCGTTGACACCTCTTCCGCTGTTGCCAAGTGCCAATGCGTTCATAACTGCATCCTTGACACACTCTGGTTTCGTGATATGCGTTGCTGCATAATCTGCATAAATTGTTTCTACCTTTTGTTTCTCATGGGTACATATAGGAACATTCGGTTCTTCCTGCTGATCGGAAAGATTATTTTTCAAATATAATAATGCTTCCAAAACACCACCTGCAATGCATCTGGCTTTATCTGAAATTGTAAAGCAGTTATCGTATTCTTCAGCTCTCGGATCGATATCTGCGATCTTAAATCCTTTTGTCACCGGATATCCATCACGAATTAAACCTCTCAGTAATCCATCCATACTTGCAGGTACATCAACAATCGTACCTTCTGGTGTTTCTATCTTTGCTAATAACTGGCCTTTGCTTACCATATCTGTGATATGACAGATATTTCTTAAAATCCCTTTAGCTTGGGAATGGATCACTCGTTCTTTTCCAAAGCCTTTGATCACTCCTGGAATTCCTGTGTTCGGGATCGCACTGCCTTCTTTGATGATCCTTCCAAGCCTGTGTCCACGCATCGTCTCGATCACAACATCGACATCTTCCCCTGCTGTAAATCCAGGTCCTAAAGCGATCGTGATCGGTGCCATATCTCTTGTTGTACCAAGATTTTTCTTCGCAAGAATGGCATCAACAACTGCGATCGGATGCAATTGTTTGATCATTTCTCCATTTGGATCGATCATTAATGCCGGATTCCCTGCTTTCATGATCTGTTCTGCTTCTTTGATATCATGTGCAAGATGGCAGGTCATATCCTCAACCTGCCACTTTTCTTCATAAACTGCTTCTGAAAATGCAACATTTCTACGAATTGCAGATGGATGTGCAATTTCTAAGATCAATACATGAAAACCACTTTTTACCAATTTATAAATTGTACCTGTGGCGATATCTCCACCGCCTCTTACAATGATTAAATCTTTCATAGATATTCCTCAAGGTTTGATCACTTTTCCTGCTTTTTCCATCATTTCTACGATATCATACATATTTGTGATGGAACCAACCGCTAATTTATCTGTAATATCATAGAAATTTAAGCATGTTCCGCAAGTATATATTTCGACCCCTTCTGCTTCTAATGTTTTTAAATCTTCTAAAGAATCAGAATCTTCGCATGTAAGATATGCTCCTGAATTATAAAATAATACCTTTGATGGAAGTTTATCCTGTTTTGTTACTGCAAATAAAAACGCTTTGATCAATGTCTGACCAAGAGCTTTCTCTCCTTGTCCCATCTCGTTGGATGATACAGCGATGATAAAATCATCCTTTGCAGATGGTGCACAGACAATCTCTTCTTCCTCATCTGCCGGTGTATAATTCTCTGCCATGATCTCAATCTTAAATTCATTGTCTGAGATCTTCTCGCTTTTAACTTCGCAGTTTTTACCTTCTGCAAATCTTGTAACATTCTGGACAGCTGGTTCATTATCTACCAGAACGATTAATTTTGTCTCTCCATCCATTGATTCTAATGCTTTCTTTGTGTGTACAACCGGAATCGGACAAGCATTCCCTCTTTCATCAATCTGTTTCATACTTAACCTCCCATTTAAATTTCTACCTGAAATACCCCTTGTGGGGTGATTTCATATTCTGACATAAATTGTACCACAGATTCTTCATTTTCTAAAGGGGTCATCCATGCCATTCCACATCCTGCTGTGATCTCTTTTGGTACTGGGATCAATCTTCCTGCGATCTGATGTTTTTTGCAGGCACTTTCCATACCGATCGCCTGTGTTGTTGTCTCAAATGTGATCACTGTTTTTAATTCTTTTTTTCTCATGATATTTTATGTTTCTCCTGAATTTCCAAAGTTTTTTATAAAAGAACGTTTTACTGCTTCAGCAACTTCTTTCTGAAAGTTTTCATAACGATTCAGAATATCTTCGCCTTCTGGTGTAAGGTGTGAACCTCCCCCTTGCTTTCCGCCGGATTTTCGTTCTACTAATTTGACTCCAAGGTCTGCTTCCGCACGATTTAAGATCTTCCATGCTTTGCTTGCAGCCATTCCCATGGATTTATATGCAGCAGATAAAGAACCTTTCTCTCTTGTTAATGATAATAACTGTGCAACTCCTTTTCCAAAATCTGGTTCTTCCATAAAAACTCTGACCCTGAAATCAAAACGTTTTGGTAAATATGATTTCATGTCTACCACCCTTTTCCGAATCCACAGTTTGGATAAGTACAAACTTTACATCCAAGACATAATCCGCCTTCTCCAAGGTGTGCAAGTTCTTCTGCACTTACTTTATCATCTGCCATGATCCTTGGCAGAATAAGATCAAAAACAGTTCTCTTTGAATACATAACGCATCCTGGAAGTCCCATGATCGGAATTATCTGATCTCCTTTTTTATAATATGCAAGTAAAAACATTGCTCCTGGCAAAACAGGTGCTCCATAAGATATGATATCGGCTCCTGTATTCTTGATCGCAAGTGGTGTCTTGTCATCTGGATCAACACTCATTCCTCCTGTGCATAATACCATTTCTGCCCCATTTTCGATAGCTTCTAAGATTGTTTTTGTTAAAAGTTCATTGTCATCTGGCAACTGTTTTGTACTGGTCACTTCTGCACCGTATTCTTTGATCTTTTCTGCCACAACTGGAGTAAATGTATCCTCAATTCTATGATAATACACTTCATTTCCTGTAGCTAAGATCACGGCTTTTTTCTTCTTATAAGGCAGAAGAGACAGGATTGGTGTATCCCCAACCCTGTCTTTGACTTCCTGCATCTTATCTTTTTCAATGACCAGTGGAATGATTCTCGTACCTGCTAGTTTGTCCCCTGCTTTGACTGGAGTATTTCCAGATCTTGTCGCGATCATCATCTGTCCGAAAGAATTGACGGTAAATAGTTTTTCTTTGTCGATCTTTAAGAGTCCGTCATATTCGGCAGATAATTCAATCTTACCTTCCTTAACTTCTGACTCTTTCATTCCTTCATTCTTGCACAGATCACAAAGGATCCTTGCTGCATCATTTTCATGAAGCATATCGTCTCCGGCTTCCCAGACGTATAAATGATCTTTTCCAAGGGATAACAACACTGGGATATCTTCTTCTTTGACTACATGACCTTTCCTGAATCTTGCGTCTTTTGTAACACCTTTGATGATCTGTGTGATATCATGACATAGCACAGTTCCTACAGCATCTTTTGTATCCACTAATTTCATTGTTTTTCACCTTCTACTTCTTATTTATTAATTGTAAATCCATAAGATCTGAAGACTTTTAATGCTTTTTCACTCTGTAAGAATTTTACGAATTTATCAGCTGCATCTTTATTTTTACTTTTCTTTAATGCTGCAACTGGATAAATAACTGGCGTTTTTAAAGCATCTGCTGGTGCTTCTGCAAGAACTTTTACATCCTTGTTACTTGCTGCATCTGTTGCATATACAACACCGCAAGAAGCACTTCCTTTTGCTACCCAATTTAAAACTTCTGTTACATTTGTTCCAAAGCTTGCTTTTTTCTTCACATCATTCCAGTTCTTTAAGTTTGTCAAGATTTCCTGTGCATACTGTCCAGCTGGAACGCTCTTAGGATCTCCTAATGCTATTGTATCAGCTTTTGTGATATCTTTAAAGGATGAAACTTTTTCATCACCTTTTTTAGGAGCGATCAGTACAACTTTGTTTTCTAATAATTCTACAACATCCCCCTTGCTGATGTATTTTCCTTTGACAAGATTGTTCATCTGTTCAGTCGCTGCTGACATAAATACATCAGCTGCCATTCCATTTTCAATCTGGCTCTGTAATTTTCCTGAACTATCATAACTTCCTTCTACTTTAATTCCTTTATTTTCTTTTTCGAACATTGGAATTAATTTCTCTGTGTAGCATTTTTCAAGACTAGCTGCAGCTGCAAGTGTGATGGTTGTTGTTTCTTCTTTCTTTACTGCCTCTGTTGTGGATTTAGAGCTGTCCTTATTGCTTCCACATGCTGTTACCCCAAGAACCATAGCTCCTGCTAATAACACTGCTAAAAATTTCTTTTTCATTTGCAACTTCCTCACTTTCTTAAAAATGTTATGTAAAATTTCATAGTAATGTGGCTTTTTCCATATGACCTCTTTGAATATGGTATTTTTTGTCACATAGATTTTCTACTTCCTTACTGCTGTGGCTCACCAAGATCGCTGGTTTATCCAACATTGCCAGCATATTGGATAATTCATCTTGCATCTGTTCTCTTAAGTATTCATCCAACGCTGAAAATGGCTCATCCATCAGGATGACTTCCGGTTCACACACAAGCATCCTTGCTAACGCTGTTCGCTGTTTTTGCCCTCCTGAAATCTGTCTTGGATATCTTTTTGCTAATTCTTCGATATGAAATCGTTTCATCATATCATTTGTCTTTTGTTCGATTTCATCCTTCGGAAATCCTTTTGCTCTTAATCCTGTTTTGATATTCTCTTCAATCGTCATATTAGGAAACAGTGCATATCCCTGAAATAAATATCCAATCTTTCGTTTTTGTGGTGGCAGATCGATCTTTTTCTCGGAATCATAAAGTATTTTCCCATCTAGTACAATTCTCCCACTATCTGCAGTTTCCACACCTGCGATACATTTTAAAGTAATGCTTTTTCCACTTCCAGAAGGTCCCATAAGCCCTGTACAACCTGTTTCTACATTAAGTTCTGACTCTAATGTAAATTCTTTTAGTTTCTTTTTGATCTTTACTTCAAGACTCATACATCTCTCCTTACGCTTCCTGTTTCTTCTTTTCCATGATCAGGTAAATATTCATGGCTGCTACGATTGCAAAACAAATGATCACGATCACAAGTACATACTGATATGCTGCATCCATATTTCCCGCTGCAACTTCAGAGTATACTGCAAGTGGCAGAGTTCTTGTTCTTCCCGGAATATTTCCAGCGATCATTGCTGTTGCTCCGAATTCACCAAGTCCTCTGGCAAATGCAAGCACTCCACCAGAAATGATCCCTGGCAGTGCATTTGGGATCATAACTCGAAAGAAAATGCTCCACTCACTCATTCCAAGTGTTCTTGCAGCAAAGATAAGATCTTCATCAATCTGTTCCAGGGCACCTCTTGCAGAACGGTACATCAATGGAAATGACATCACAACTGCCGCAAGGATCGTTGCGCCCCATGAAAATGCAATCTTGATTCCAAGATAATTTTCAAATAATTTTCCTACTGGTCCATATGATCCGAAAAATACAAGCAAGAAAAACCCTGCAACAGTTGGTGGTAATACTAATGGCATCGTAAAGATCCCATCCCAGAAGATTCTTGTTGCGTCTGATTTACGATATAAGATCCATCTTGCTGCTAATAATCCTAAAATAAAGGTAAATAAAATCGCGATCGTTGCCGTTTTCATCGATATGATGATCGGTGATATATCCATACATTGTCTCCTCTCTTAGTTTCTTCCGCAATCTTCTGTGTTTTCCCTTAAAGTATCTAATCCATGTGGCAGCTGATCAATGATAAAAGAAAGACTCTCTTCCACTGCCTTTTTGCTTCCAGGAAGATTAATGATCAATGTTTTCTTTCTTATTACACTGACACCTCTTGATAACATGGCTCGTTTTGTGATCGTCATAGAACCTGCTCTGATCGCTTCTGAGATTCCCGGTACATTGCGGTCTGCAACAGCTAAAGTTGCTTCTGGTGTACGATCTCTTGGAGAAAGCCCTGTCCCACCGGTTGTAATAATTAAATCAACCTGCCGGCTGTCGCTTAAACGGATCAGATGTTTTTTGATCTGAGCTTCTTCATCCGGAAGAAGGATTTCTTCTACGATCTTAAATCCATGTTCTTTTAAGATTTCTGCTGCTCTTGGACCGCTTGTATCCACTCGTTCTCCTCTGGAGCCTTTATCACTCAATGTCATGACTGCTGCCATGTATGGCATATCTTTCTCTGGGTAAATGACCTCAATCTTATCTCCGACTTTGATTGTTCCGCTTTCTAATACTTTTGCAAAGATACCTTCTCTTGGCATGATACAGTCCCCAACACGTTTATATATCTCACAATGACTATGGCATTCTTTCCCAATCTGAGTAATCTCAAACTTTGCATCATTACAGATCAGTTTTGTTCCAACTGGAAGTTTCTTAAAATCAATGCCGTAAGCAAGAATATTTTCCCCAAAATCACCCTCGATCACGGAAGCACCTTTTTCATTGAATTCATCCACAATATCCGCGCTCAAAAAACTAACCTGACGATGCCATTTTCCTGCATGGGCATCTCCTTCTAATCCAAAGTCTTTGATCACATTGACTTCGTTGATATTTTTCTTCACGGTTCCTCGTTTTTCACTGATACAGACTGCTTTTATGATTCCTTCCATACAAAATCACCACTCTTTCCACCTGTTTTCTCTACTAAATGTATCTCTGACATAACCATATGTTTGTCAATTGCCTTGCACATATCATAAATCGTTAATAAAGCAATCTGTACTCCTGTCAGTGCCTCCATCTCAACGCCTGTTTTCCCTATTGTTTTGACAAGACAGACTGCTTTGATCTCTTTGGTTTCTTCTAGCATTTCAAAATCAACTTTACACTTTGTAAGCATCAGAAGATGGCACATCGGGATCAGTTCAAATGTCTTCTTTGCCGCCATGATCCCTGCGATCCTTGCAGTTCCTAAGACATCTCCTTTTGCCATACTTCCTTCTTTGACTTTTTCAAAGATCTCATCATTAACTTTGATCTTTCCTTGTGCGATCGCTGTTCTTGTTGTTTCTTTTTTCTTCGTCACATCGACCATGACCGCATTCCCATGCTGGTCAAAATGTGAAAATTCTCCCATTTATCTTATCCTCCAATTGTATACATCTTGCTGTTTGACGGCATTTCTTCAAAATGATGTGCCTGTGGTTTTTTATAAATGATTTCTTTTAAAACCTGTTTGATCTCTTCGTCTGACGTTTCATCCTTTCTTAACAGATCTCTTAAATTTCCTGCTTCTTCATAATAAAGACATGGTTTGATCCCACCGATAGAAGTCAAACGAATACGGTTGCATGTATCACAAAATTTTCCATGCAATGCCTCGATCCATCCGATCATTCCCTTATATCCTTCCATTGTTTCATAAACTGCTGGCCCATTTCCCATTCTTTGTTCGGTTTTGTGAAATCTGATCCCTTGATCTTTTAGGTTCTTTCTGATTTCATTTCTTGTTAATGCTATCGTTGTCTTCTTATTTCCAAGCGGCATTTGTTCAATAAATCGTATACAGATTTTATGATCTTTCATATAGTCTATAAATTTTTGAATATCCTCCATCGTCGTCCATTCTGTCAACACAACATTTATCTTTATATTCAATCCTATATTGACCGCTTTATTAATTACTGATATGACCTGTTTGTATCCATCGAATCCTGTGATCTTTTTATATTTCTCCTGATCCATAAAATCAAGACTTATATTGATCCCATCCACTCCTGCCTCTGCTAATTTCACTAAATCTTTTGATAATAAGATTGCATTGGTTGTTAACGTAACTTTATTAACTCCATCCGTTTTCTTTAATTCACGGATAAAATCTGAACAACCTTTTCGTACCAACGGTTCGCCACCTGTGATCTTAAATTTGTCAATTCCAAGCGTTGTAAGAATCTTACATACTCTTAGGATCTCCTCATATCTTAAAATCTCCCCATGTGACAACATTTCTTCATGATCAGGGCGGCAATAGGTACAATATAAATTACAACGATCCGTGATCGATATTCTTGCATAATCAATGGTTCTTTGAAATTGATCTTTCATCTCTTTCTCCTATCGTTATTCTCAACCAAGAATAACGCCTGCCTAAAATCAGACAGGAAAAACCATGTTTTAACATTCTTCCTGTCTGTTCGTTCTTCTATTCTAATATGATTGATTTTTCTTCTTTTTCTTCTATGTACCCAATTATTTTAGCACATGGAATTGTATTTTGTAAATCCTCTAATAAATTTTTTGCATCATTTTCGCTAACTGCGATCATCAATCCTCCAGATGTCTGTGGATCATATAAAATATCTTCCAATGCTCTATTTATTTTTTTAGTTTTTGAAACACCTTCACTTGCATATTTACGATTTCTATAAGCACCTTCCGGGATCATTCCAAGGTCTGCCATAGAAAGAGCTTCTTTGTGATATGGAATCTCTTCTGTCATAAAATGAATCGTTACATCACTGCCCTGTGCCATCTCATAACCATGTCCAAGTAATCCAAACCCAGTAACATCCGTACAACTGTGCACTTCATATTTTACCATAATATCTCTGGCATATTTATTGAGCTGTCTCATCTGATCATAGATCTTATCCATTACTTTTTGATCGATAAATTCAGCCTTTGCTGATGTTGTTAAAATTCCAACTCCTAACGGTTTGGTCAAAATTAAAATATCTCCAGGTCTTGCCCCGCTGTTTGTCAAAAATTTTTGAGGATGTACAAATCCAGAAACAGATAAACCATATTTGGGCTCTTGATCGTGAATCGTATGTCCACCTGTGATGATCACTCCTGCTTCATATGCTTTTTTATAACCACCTCGTAAAATTGCCTGAATGCTTTCTTTTGGCATATCTTTTGTGACACACATGATATTTAAGGCAAGCTTTGGATCTGCTCCCATCGCATAAATATCACTGATCGCATTCACTGCTGCAATCTCTCCGAACATTTCCGGATCGTCAACGATCGGCGGGAAGAAATCCAATGTCTGAACAAGTGCTGTATTTTCATCAATTTTATAGACAGACGCATCATCACTTTTATCAAAACCAACTAATAACCGTTCATCTGATCTTGTTGGAATTCCGTCTAATAATTTTGCTAAAGTTCCAGCTCCAACTTTTGCCCCACATCCTGCACACTGGGCGAGTTTTGTTAATTTCACTTCTGTCTCCATAGACCTTATCCTCCCGTAAATGTTCATGATCTTTCTTAAACATTATCTCTTGTTACATCTTTTAACCACTTGAAACTGCGATATCTGATCAATGTGATCGGTACTTTGATCAATTCATCACTCATCAATAATACATAAACTGCCGGCACACTCCAATGTAATACAAATGCAGCCAATGCTCCTAATAAAATCGAACATCCCCACATCGTTGATACATCCATGATCAAGCCAAACTTCGTATCGCCGCCAGATCGGAAGATTCCAACGACCATTGTTGTATTAAATGCCTGCGCGATCACAAAATAAGACATCACATAAAACATCATTTTCAGATAGTATCTTGCAGTTGCACTTAAGGATAAGAAAGAAATTACAACTGGAGATGCTATTAAGATCAATCCTCCTCCGATCACTCCCATCACCACACTTAAAATGATAAACCGTTTGGCATAGGCTCTTGCATGATCGAATTTTCTCTCACCGATCGTCTTTCCAAGATAGATCGCTGTGGCGCTGGATAGCCCAAAAGACACAACCGTTGCTAACTGTCTCGCCACCTGTGCAACAGAATTGGCTGCAACTGCAGAACTTCCCATATGTCCAAGAACTGCTGTATTGGCTGATGTTCCAAGCCCCCACATTACCTCATTTAAAACAACTGGGAGGGAATAGACTAAGAAATCTCTCACTAACAGTTTGTCCTGATGAAGGAAATAGTGAACTCTGAATTTTACATCTTTATTATATATTTTTGCATAACCACAAACCAGAACAAGTTCCATAATCCTTGCGATCAATGTCGCAATCGCTGCTCCACGGATTCCAAGAGCTGGGAATCCAAATAATCCAAAAATAAAGATCGCATTAAAAATCACATTGCATGAAAATGATGCTAGATAAACAACTGTTGCCACGATCACTCGTTCAATGCTTCGCATGACATATAAATATACATTGGTAATTCCCATGATAATATATGAACATGCAACGATCCTTAAATACTTAACTCCTTCTGTGATCACCTGTGGATCATTTGTAAAAATTCTCATCAACGATGCTGGAATTGTAAATGCTGCGATAGTAAATATCGCAGTTATGATCACTGCTGATCTAATCCCTAATGCCAAGATCTTTTCAATCGCTGTCTTGTCACCTTTTCCCCAGTATTGTGCAGTAAGAACGGTTGCCCCCGATGTTAATCCAAACAAAAACAGTACCATAATGTACTGAATCTGGCCAGCAAGAGAGGCCCCTGATAATACTTTTTCACTGACTTTTCCAAGCATCACAACATCGGCTGCTGTTACTCCAACGTTGATCAGATTCTGCAATGCCATCGGAACGACCAGTGCAAATACATTTTTATAAAAATCTTTCCATTTGATGCTTAAATCATTCAATCTTTTTCTCCTGTTCTTTTCATTTCCTCATAATAGGATATAGAAGCTTTGTCTGCTTGTCAAGCACATATTGCCTGCCTGTATTTCATTTAGTATCCCCAAAAATGAAAAATAAAAACCACTTAATAAAATCATCTGCAGATTCATCATTGCGATATTTATTAAATGGTCTTTACCTTTATAATTAGAATTTAATTTTTTGGCATTTATAGATATGTAGTTTATTCTTCGATTTTTAATGCTTCTTCATTGCTGAGCTCTTTGCCATCTTTTGTTGTTGCAACATAGTAGATATCACCTTCTTCTGGCTGATAATAGATATCTAAATTTACGATCGTGTTCATTTTAACACCAGCTGCTTTTAAATTTTCTTTAACAAGTTTCTCTGTGTCTTTTACATCTATGTTGCGTTCCTGAAACTGTACTTCGATTTTTGTTTTCATACTACTCTCCTTCTTCTTGATCATCTACTCTTTATGTCAACTCTTGATGTGATTATTATTAGATTCTTGTATGCGTACATTGTATTCTACATACGATTTATAATTCATATTATAGCCTTTTTTTCCAATTTATTCAACTTGAATCTGATTTAGTACAAAATCTATCTACTTTTCCTTGATCTTTTTTCCATAACTTTTTGGATGATCATATCTGCGATCCATCCACATAAGAGCCCAATGATCAAACCTCCTAAAACGTCCGTTGGATAATGAACGTATAAATACATTCTTGAAAATGCGATTAAAACAGATACTATCAAAGCTCCTGCTGCCATTCTCTTTCTTCCCGCAAAATACAGCGCACTGACCGATGCAAATGATGCAGCTGTATGTCCCGATGGAAAAGAATAATCCTTCAATGGTGTGACCAACAGCTGGACCGTCTGATTAATGCTATATGGTCTTATTCTTGCCACGATCGGTTTTAAGATCACATTACAAATGATCAAATCTGCAATTAATGCAACTGCCATGTATACTCCTGATTTTCTTGTTTTTGGTATTAGTAATAAAATGACTGTTAAAATGATCCATACGATCCCTGCATCTCCCAGTTTCGTAATAGCTACCATAAATCTGTCTAATAATGGAGTATGGATCGTTTGAAGTTTGTCTAAAATCTGAAATTCAAATCCCATAATGATTTTACTCTGCCTTTCTTTTTCTATTATAACATTGATTCTTTGATTTTATAAAACATTGATACATAGGTTGTATCCTTAGATTCTAAAATATGCCGTACTCCTATTTCTCGAAGCTGCTTCGTTGTCTTTTCTCCAATACTGATACACGGAATATTCTCTATCCATTGTTGCTTTTCTTCTCCTATCTGATCAAAAAATCTTCGAGCTGATGATGCACAGGTAAAAGAAACACTTCGGATATCTTTCATTTCTGGAATTTCACTTAAAATCTTTCTATTATTTTCATACATGACCTTTTCTGTTACCTGACAGATCGGTGTAAGAGCTTTTTTTAATTTTTCTCCACCAGATATGCCTTTACAGTACCAGACCACATCCTTTGCATCTACTTCCTGTTTCATAAGTTCGGAAAGATTGATCTCTCCTGCTTCTTCTGGCATAAGATCTGCTATAATCCCATATTGCATCAAGACATCTTTTGTCTTTTTACCTACAACGACAATTTTTTTATCGAAGAGATCTCGAATATCCAGATTCGAAGATTTCATCTGTTTCATAAAACCATGAACTCCATATCTGCTTGTAAAAATCAGATAGGTCACTTTCGCTAATTCCTCTTTGGAAATCCAGTCATATCTATAAGAAATCTCTCCTGTCTGAAGTTCCTTGACCTTATATCCATGATCTTTTAATATCTGCGCTAACTTTGATGGCTGATCTCCTATTTTGGTAACTAAATGACAGGTTGTATCTTCTAGTTTTTGAATCTGTTTTTGAAGTTTCACAACCTCTCCTACAACAATGACTGCTGGTGATGAAAGTTTTTCTTGCTTTACTTTTTCATGAATCGTATTTAATGTTGCTTCACACGTTTGCTGCTTTGTAGATGCTGCACTAGAAACAACTGCAACAGGTGTATTGGCATCCATTCCATTTTTTAATAGATTCGTTGTGATCTCTTCTAGTTTCGAAAGTCCCATTAAGAACACTAAAGTTTCTTCAGACTTTGCCATAGATGCAAAATTAAGATCAGATAACTGATTTCTTCGATCATGTGCTGTCACAACACGGAATCCTTTGGAGATTCCTCGATGAGTTACAGGAATCCCCGCAAGTTCCGCAGCTGCGATACAGGAGCTGATTCCTGGAACAACTTCACAATAAATTCCATGATCGGCTAAATATAGGGCTTCTTCTCCACCTCTTCCAAAGACAAATGGATCCCCACCTTTTAAACGCACTACGATATCATATTGTAATGCTTTTTGTGCTAATAATTCATTGATCTGTTCTTGTTTCATCGTATGATGATGATTTTCTTTTCCAACATAGATATGTTCGCATCCTTCTTTTGTTTCATCTAATAATTCTTGTGGGATCAATCTGTCATAAATGACACAATCCGCTTTTTTTAAGATTTCTTTTCCTTTAACCGTGATAAGTCCTGGATCTCCCGGTCCTGCACCAATTAAATATACGATTCCTGCCAGCTGTTTTTTGATATTTTTTACTGCCGTTTGTGCTAAGATCTCAGGGCATGTTCCATAAACTTTCGTATATGCCTGTTTGCTTCCATCTTCATTTCCAAACATAGCATATAGTTCGTACCCTTGATCTGTCTTTTGACATCTGGCACCTGCCGGAGTATGACAACTGCCTCCCATTTGTTCTAAGAAATTTCGTTCTGCACATACTTCGTTCATTGTTTCTTCATCACAAAATACATCCAACATCTTTTGCAATTCTTTCTGATCTTCTCTTACTTCCAAAGCCAGAGCACCCTGTGCTGGTGCTGAGATCATGTCTTCTGGCGCCAGATATTGCGTGATCACATCTTCCATTCCTAGTCTTTTAAGACCTGCTGCCGCAAGAACGATTCCATCTAATTGTTGTTCCTCCATTTTTCGAAGTCTCGTATCAACATTCCCTCGAATATTTATAATCTGAAGGTCTGGTCTTAACTTTAATAACTGAAATGCTCTTCTTTTGCTTCCTGTTGCTATCACAGCACCTTCTCGTAATTCAGACAGATGTTTCGCTGTTCGAAGGATCAACACATCTCTTGGATCTTCCCTTTTCCATACTTTTGTAAAAACAAGGCCTTTTGCCGGGGTTGACGGCATGTCTTTCATGCTGTGAACTCCCATATGGATTTCCCCAGAAATGATCTTTTCTTCAATCTCTTTGACAAACAGACCTTTTCCACCAATTTTATCTAATGGTTTATTCTGAATCTTATCACCTTTTGTTTTAATGATCTGGATTTCAAAAGTGTGTTCTGGATAAGCTTTCGCTAATTTTTCCTGAACATATTTTGTCTGGATCAGTGCAAGGCGTGATCCTCTTGATCCGATGATATATTTCATAGGTCATTTTCCTTTCTTTGTCTCTATCCCAAAAAGCTGTTCTACCATCTTCTTATAATCTGCTTGTTCCTGTCTTGTTTCTAAATGTTTTAATTCCTGAATCGGTTCTTTGATCATGCGCTGCAAGGATGCATTTAACACCTTCTTTAGAAGTTTCTGCTCTCTTGTTCCAAAATCTATTTTTCTTGATAAATATGAATAACTATCTTCCACGATCTCTGTACATTTTTCCTGCAAGGAGCGAATTGTTTCTTCCATTGGTGCCTGAAACAGCCACTGCATCGTTTCTTCTTTTGCTTTGCTGATCATCGTATTGCTTTGTCTGCAAAGTTCTTCACGTTCTGACTGATTTGCTTTAGAAATCTCTTTGATCGTATCTAAATTGATCAGATTTACCTTTGCGTCATCTGAAAGTTTTGGATCAATATCTCTTGGTGTTGCAAGATCTAAAAATGTAACTTGTTTTTCTGGCGTATAATATTCTTGTTTTACAACCACATGTGGTGCTGATGTTGCAGATACTACAATATCACATTGTTTCATGATCTCATATCTTTGTTCGTAAGAAATGATCTCAATCTCTTGAAACTCTTTCTGAACATTTCCTGCATGTGCCAGTGTTCTGCTGCATAAATAAATCTTGCCTGCTTCATATTCCTGCAGATAACGAAGTGCAAGAACTGCAGTATCTCCGCTTCCGATCACCAAGACCATTTTGTCTTTGATATCACATATTTTCTGTAATTCACAGATTCCGATATATCCAACAGATACTGGTTTCTCACTTATTCTAAACGTTGTTTTTACCTTTTTTGCACAAGTAATAGCATCTCTTACGACTTTATTTAGTTCTTTCTTGCTAAATCCCATGGTTCTTGAAAAATCCAAGGCATCTTTTACTTGTCCAAGAATCTGATCTTCTCCTAGTACCATAGATTCTAATCCTGCGGTTACTTGAAACAGATAAGAAACTGCTTTATCTTCTTCGCAATGTCTGATATATTGCTCAATCTCTGCTTTATCGAACATATCACAGTATATATTTTGTATTTTTTTGATCTGTTGTTCATCATCAAAAAAATAATAAATCTCACTGCGGTTACAGGTCGATAAGATCATCACCTGTTCAACCCCGATTTCCTCTGCTTTATGAAAAAATTCAAGCTTCTTCTGATCCGTAAATGAAATTTCATCACGAATGGTAAGATCTGCATTTTTATAATCAATTCCTAGAAATCCAAACTGCATAGAGCCTCTCCTGCAAGTTTACATGTTTTCTCAATATCTTCTTCTGTATGTGCGTTAGAAATAAACATTGTCTCAAACTGAGATGGTGCAATATAAATTCCGCGATCTAGTAAATATCCAAAATAATCTGCATACTGTTCTGTATTGGATGTCACAGCACTTTCAAAATCTCTGACTTTCTGGTCTGTAAAGAATACACTCATTAAAGATCCAATCTGATTAACACAAATATGTCCTTTTCCTGCTTCTCTTGCTGCATCAGCAAGTTTTCTTGTTTTTTGCTCTAGTCTTTCGTAAATCTGCGGATCATTTTTTAAGATATTTAATGTCTCAATTCCTGCCGTTGTTGCAACTGGGTTTCCTGACAATGTTCCTGCCTGATAAACTGGCCCATCTGGAGAGATCATCTGCATGATTTCTCTTCTTCCGCCATACGCACCGATCGGCATTCCTCCACCAACAATTTTTCCAAGTGTTGTGATATCCGGCTTGATATTATAATACTGCTGTGCTCCTCCTAGAGATAGCCTAAAACCTGTAATAACCTCATCAAAGATCAATAATGATCCGTGATCTTTTGTGATCTCTCTTAAAAATTCGAGAAATCCTTCTTCTGGAAGTACTAATCCCATATTAGCTGCCACCGGTTCTACGATCACTGCTGCGATCTGATCTTTATTTTCATCAAATAGTTTTTGTACAGAATCTTTGTCATTGTATTCTGCGACTAATGTATTCTTCGTATCATCTTTTGGAACTCCAGCACTATCTGGAACAGATGTTGTAAGTGCTCCCGATCCTGCTTTTACTAACAAACTGTCGGAATGTCCATGATAGCATCCGCGGAATTTAACGATCTTATCTCTCCCTGTAAATCCTCTGGCTGCACGGATCGCACTCATAACAGCTTCTGTTCCAGAACTTACCAGACGGCTTACTTCCATAGACGGGATCAATTCACTGATCAATTCTGCAAGGATCACTTCCTTCTCTGTTGGTGCTCCGAAAGTCAAACCGTTTTCACAAGAGTCCATGACTTTTTTGATGACTTGAGGATGAGCATGTCCTAAGATTCCAGGTCCCCATGAACATACATAATCGATATATTCATTTCCATCGGCGTCAATAATACGGTCTCCTTTTGCAGATTCCATGAATCTTGGAGTACGATTTACCGCACGGAATGCACGAACTGGACTGTTTACCCCTCCCGGAATATGTACTTTTGCTCGTTCATATAATTCTTTTGATCTTGTATCTTTCATTTTATCTTCCCTCTTCTTTCAGCCATTTTGCAACATCAAGTGCATGATATGTAATGATCATCTTTGCACCAGCACGTTTTAATCCGACCATATTTTCCATAACGATCTTTTTCTCATCGATCCATCCATTGGCCGCAGCTGCTTTTACCATAGCATATTCTCCGCTTACATTGTATGCAACGATCGGAATATTGTATTTCATAGATGCTTCTTTCATAATATCCATATAAGCAAGTGCTGGTTTGGCAATGATCAAGTCTGCTCCTTCTTCGATGTCTTCCCCGATCTCTCTTAGAGCTTCCTGTCCATTTGCCGGATCCATCTGGTATGTTTTTCTATCTCCAAATCCTGGTGCAGAATGTGCTGCATCACGAAATGGTCCATAGTATCCTGACGCAAACTTGGCACTATAAGACATGATCGGTGTGTATACAAATCCTGCTTCATCTAAAGCTTCACGAATAGCTTTCACTCGAAGATCCATCATATCACTTGGCGCAATGATATCTGCCCCTGCTTTTGCATAACTTACAGATGCTTTTGCAAGAAGCGGAAGTGTTTCATCATTTAAGATCACTCCGTCTTTCACAAGTCCACAGTGTCCATGAGATGTGTATTCACAAAGACATACATCCGCAATGATCAAAAGTTCTTCATATTCTTTTTTGATCTGGCGGATCGCCTTTGGCACAATTCCATCTTCAGCGTATGCACCACTTCCGACTTCATCTTTATGATCTGGGATTCCAAAGATTAAAATTGCTTTGATCCCCGCTTCTTTGATCCTGTTAATTTCCTCTGATAAACGATCCAGCGAATACTGATAAATCCCTGGCATAGATTCTACAGGATGTTTAATATTTTCTCCTTCTGTAACAAAGATTGGATAGATCAATTCGTCAATTCTCACATGATTTTCTCTTACCATATCTCTCATATAGTTGCTTGTTCTTAATCTTCTTGTACGTTCCATTTTTACTGTTCCTCGATTTCACTCTGATATATATTTTTGAATGATTTCATTGATTCGTTGTTCTTCCAATGAATCAATATCCTCTAATCCGATTTGTAATAATTCTTTATAAAATGCCTTTCGTTCCTGTTCTGTGGCAATGCATGATTTTGCAAGCTTTCTCAGACTTCCCAAGATCTGTGCGAGTTGTCCTAATTCTTTATTCAAATCTGGTTTGATCTTTTCTTTTAAATACTGTGTGATCAACGGACTCTGCCCGCCACTTGAAAATGCAGCGACAACTTCTCCTTCTTTTACATAGGATGGAAAAATAAAGCTGCAATCTTCTTTCTGATCGACCGCATTGACAGGAATCTTCTTTCGTCTGCAGATCTGGCTGATCTCATGATTTGTTTTTTGATCATCGGTTGCTGCGATCACAAAATCTGCCTCATTAAAATCTTTCTCCATAAACGTTCGAAAGATTCGGCAAATCTGATCGATCTGCCGAATCTGTGTTATCATCTCTGGTGCGATCACGGTAATATCTGCTTCAAAATCTTTTAAAACTTCAATCTTACGAAGTGCGATCTTACCACCGCCGATCACTAGACATTTTTTCTTCTTTAGTTGTACAAACATTGGAAAATATGCCATTATCTCTGTGTCCTATTTTATATATTCTTTTGCGATTTCCTTGATTCCTTCTGGATGTTTTAAATTCCACTGTGAAAAGTCAAGTTCTTCACTCTCAACTGCCTGTCCTAATTTTACCAAGAACTGTGGAATATCTTCTTCTAAAATGATCCCAACTTCTTCTCCCATCTTCTCTTTTCCCTGAAGATCAGATCCATTGATATGAAGTACAAATGCAGAATGAGCAACTTTATCAATTACTTTCATACTTCCGTGGAATCCGATCTCTCCGATCTGATGTGTTCCGCAAGAAGACATACATCCAGAAATATGAATCTTAGGCAGTGAACCATCCTTTAATCCAGCTTCTCTTTCTGCTTCGATCACTTTGTGTAATAATCCTTGAGAATCTCTTAATCCAACCTGACAGATCGTTGCTCCGATACAAGATACAGATGTCTCAAACAACGTTTCTGCACCATCATCTGTCGCATCTAAAACTTTCTTTGCTTCATCTCCTGTCAGATTGATGATGTACATTGTCTCATCTGGTGAAATTCTTGCTTCCACTTCATCCATATCTTTGATCACATCATAGATTTCTCTTAATTTCTCAGGTTTTGGACAGCCACCGAATGGGTGATAAGAAACTGCATATAATCCTTCCTGTTTCTGATCGATCACTCGTTTACCAGATACTTTACTTCCATCTCCCTGTTTCTTCACTTCAGAAATTTCTACATGAAGATCAAGATCCTGTCCGGATGCGAAAACTTCATCTAATTTCTCATGGAAAGCTTTGATATATCCTTCTTCACCTAAAGTCTCCTGCATATAACGCGTTCTTGCTCTTCCACGTTGTTTATAATTTCCATGTGCGATGAATGTTTCTCTCATTGCACAAATATAATAAAGAATCTTCTCTGGTTGTACATTCTCAGCAACTTTCAGTCCAAATCTCGCATTGTTACCAAGTCCTCCAGCACTGTAAACATCAAAGTTTCCATCTTCCCTTGCCACAAATCCAAGATCACGGAATGTTGCATGTGTCTCATTAGCTGGCCCGTTTGAAAATCCAACTTTTAATTTTCTTGGCATAACTTCTTTTTTGATAAATGTCATCAAATATTCTCCAGCTGCTTCGGCATATGGAAGAACGTTAAAATATTCTCCTTTTTCAACACCTGACAATGGAGATACGGTTACATTACGTGGAAAATCTCCACCTCCACCCATTGTGACAATGCCATGATCTAATCCACCTTCCATGATTCCATAAATTGCTTCTGGCTGTAAGTTATGTAACTGAATCGTCTGACATGTCGTCAGGTGAACTTTATCTACATTATATGTTTTAATACTGTCTGCGATAAATTTCAATTTATCTTTTGTTAAATGGCCACCTGACATACGAAGACGGATCATACTTGCTTTTCCATCTTTCTGTGCATAACTTCCGTAACCACCGGAAAATCCTTTGTAATCTGCTTTACTTAGTTCTCCTGCATAAAACTGGTCTGTCTTTTCTTTAAATGCTGGCAGGTCTTGTTTCCATTCCTGTGGATTGATCGTTTCCATATGTAAAATTCCTTTCTGAACATTTTGTTTCTTTTATTATGTGAATCCTTATAAAATACCACATTTGTCTTATCATACCACATTTACATAATTGTTTGAATGATTTCTTTCCTTTTCTACAAGAAATGATTCGATTGCTTTTGCAAGGTTTTTATGTCCTTCTTCATTCATATGTTCCATATCTGCCTTACTTGGCTTGGCTACATCACTTGCTGCAAGGAAATCACATCCGTACTTCCATGCAATCTTTAAATAAGTCTGTTTTAATTGCTTGGATACTTTCACAGAATGCTGATTAAATTCAAGATCAAATCCTGGTTTCCATACATCTTCTCCTAATTCGATCGGAGATACTAATAAAATATCGATCGCTGGATCAGCTTTTCTGATCTGCTGGATCAGTTTTTCGATTCCTTTTCCGATGCGATCTGCACTTGCATGGTTATATGTTTTGCAGTCATTGGTTCCAAGCATTAAAACAACCTGGTCAAGTGGTGCGTGTGTCTCTAAGAGCATTGGAAGTACTTTCGCTCCATTTCTTCCATCTCTTGTTGCATCGTCAAATACACTGGTTCTTCCACATAATCCTTCTTCTATAATTCGATATCCTTTATCGTAAAGTTTCTCTGCTAAAATTCCTGTCCATCTTGTTTCTCTGTCATATCTTCTTGTTGTACCTGGGATCAATCCATATGTATTGGAATCTCCAAAGCATAATATCTCTTTCATGTCTGTCACCTTCTTCGTTGCATTTCATATAATTCTAATAGGAATAATATGATTATAAGAAATGTGAGTTTGATTGTCAATAGGTTTTAAATAGAAAAATACCCTATAGGATATAGATTTTTCCTATAAGGTATTATACGTTATTATTATATGAGATTAATTTATAAAGGTCTTAATCATTCTTCTTCCCAAACAATAAACTTACGATCACACTTAAAACAATCGTGATCACCATATCAGGAAGTGTGTTTCCAAGGATCGTATCGACACCCATCAGCCAGCGGTATGCAATAAAGCCAACAACCCATACAAGCATGTTCTGAATGCATACAGATTTTCTTGAAAAATCCTGATGAAGGATAAAGAAATCTGCGATCTGTACAGCGATCATTGGTGCAAAGACTGATCCGATCAGATATAAGAAATCTGTGATATCGTCCATCGGATAAACAATTGCCCCAATCATTCCGATCACTGTTGCCGCGACTGCGATCCATTTTCCATTGATATTCTTAGATAGGGATTCACTGGAAATTCCGGCAGACCAAGCATCTAAGAATGTTGTTGTTACAGTTGAGAATACGATAATTAATAATCCTGCAATTCCAAGTCCTGCTTTTACCATGATCTGTGCGATATCGGATTCTCCTGTAAAGATAGAGATTCCCATACCGATCACATACATCCAGCAGCTGACCAATCCATAAACGATCACACTTGCCCATGTTGCTTTCGTTGGTTCTTTAGCTTCTCTTGTGTAGTCACTGATCAGTGGCAGCCATGATAATGGCATGGCAACTGCAAGTTCTACAGCTGCTCCGAAAGTTAATCCATCATTTGCAACCGGCTTTAATGAACCATGTCCGAAAATAATAAAGCTTAAAACTAATGTCAAAATAAATAATGCTGCCATTGCAACCGTATTAATCTTTCCTAAATTTTCAATTCCTACCAGAATCCAGATAATGATCAATCCTCCGATAATGACTGGCCATACCCAGTTCGCAATATTGAAGATTCCTGCTGCTGCTAATGATCCGTCATAGATCATGATCGCTGTCCATCCAACTAACTGCAGGATATTTAACACTGCAAATAACAAAGCTCCCGTTGATCCAAAACTCATTTTTACCGTTTCCATTGCACTTTTTCTTGTCTTTCCACCGATAAATCCGGCAAAAAACATCATACCACATCCAATGATATGTCCAATGATGATTGCTAATAATCCTGTAGAAAATCCTAAAGATGCGAAATATGTACCTGTTAAAATTTCTGCCAAGGACACTCCGGCTCCAAACCAGATCAGTCCGTTTTCAAAAATTGATGTTCTTCTGCTACCCATTGTCTATGCCTCCTCTTTCCATTCATCTTTTAAATCAAATGCATGATTCATTGGTCCGCTTCCAGCTCCAAGATCCAACATATCTGCCAATGCTCTTGAAATATAGTCTTTTGCACGCTGTACAGAAATCTTAAGGTCAAAACCTTTGGCAAGATTTGCTGCGATAGCACTTGAAAGAGTGCATCCTGTTCCATGTGTATTTGGGTTATTGATTCTTTTTCCTTTAAACCAGGAAACTTCTTCTTTTGTATATAAAAGGTCATTTGCATCGTTAATATTATGACCACCTTTTAATAACACTGCGCATCCAAGATCTTCATAGATCGCTTTTGCAGCCGCTACCATGTCTTCTTCTGTGTGGATCTCCATTCCACACAGAATCTCAGCTTCTGGAATATTCGGTGTAATTACCGTAGCGATCGGTAATAATTCTTTCTTTAATGTATCTACGGCATCTTCTTCTAATAATCGTGATCCGCTTGTTGCTACCATCACTGGATCAACAACGATATTTTCCGCTTTATAATGCTGTAATCTTTCTGCGATCGTTTTAATCAGTCCGCTTGAGGAAACCATCCCGATCTTGACTGCATCGGGTCTGATGTCTTCAAAAACTGCGTCGATCTGTTTCTTTAAGAATTCTGGATCTGCTTCTAATATTCCTGTTACGCCGGTTGTATTCTGGGCTGTCAGTGCTGTGATCGCACTCATTGCAAATACACCATTCATTGTCATGGTCTTTAAGTCAGCCTGAACTCCAGCGCCTCCACTGGAATCACTTCCAGCGATTGATAATGCTGTTCTCATAAGTATCTCTCCTTTTCTCTCTTATGCATTATTTTTCTATTGCGATCAAAAGTGGTGCTCCCAGTTGACCGCATTGTTTCGTATCATTGTAAATTCTTCCATAATAGGAATCCTTTATCATACGAAAAAAACGGAAAGCTACTGATTTTGTAACTTTCCGTATGTTCGCGACTTATCATCTTCGTTTCCTACGTTGGCATTACCCAAATCAGGTTCAAAGGTCGAAAGTTTTACTTTCCTCTCAGCCTGTTTAACAAGCTCCCTGTTTTTATAACTTAATAAGTATATAGCAAGTTTCTCTAAAAAGCAAGTTCCTATTTTCGTACTTTATTGCTTTTTTTAATTTTCAACTTATTTTTCTTGCCTTTCTTGGAAATATCGTTAACCCTAACTTTTTCATAATAAATTTTAAATCTCTTTTCCTTTTGTCACGATCACATGAATAATAAATGGAATAAACAATGTGATAAATGCTGCATATCCAAGGTACGCATATCCCTGTTTTACAACAGCCAACAATCCAAACTGTGCGATCGCAAATGCTAAAAATGTAAAGATCAGTGTTGCAATGGCATTTCTTACTAAATGTCCATTCTGTCTTTCCTGCTCAGATCTCATACGACGCTCTACTGCATTGACACATCTTGTTACGATTCCAGAGATCATGTTTACCGCCGTTGAAATAGATCCAAGGATGATCAAAACAGAGATGATCGGTGTTAATAATCCTGAAGATACTCCATTTTGTACTAAAACTAACATAGGAACTGTTGCTGTTACAAGGTCTGCTGCGTATGCAACGGCTAATAATCCGATGATGGATAATTCCATTGCAAAGAAATTAAATACAAAAATCTCAATGGCTGCTTTGTTGATCTGCTTCTTATCTGTCACAGGTTCCATATGCTGGTACATAACAGATACAGATGCTAACTGGAAGAAGAAATATAAAACTGCAGAATATAAGGCTGCTCCAAAAGCTCCGCTTTCTCCAGAGATCACAGGCATCTTTCCTGATACTAAGTTAGAGATTGCTGCTGTGATCGCATCCCACTGTACGATGATGTTTGGTACTAATACAAGAACTAATCCGATCAAGATCAGTACACTTAAAGTAGATGCACATTTTCTTACGACACTTGTTCCAAAAAGTGCGATCACGAAAATAAATGCCGCTATGATCAATGTACATACCCAGTATGGGATTCCAAATAGCATTTGAAGTGTTGATCCACCAGTTGCAAATGCTGCAGCGGATGCCGTTCCGATCATGATCAGATAACAGATTTCATATAGATTTGACATGATCGGTCTTGTCTTTCCATATAAACTGTCAGAAAAACTTCTGTAATCATATGTTTTATGTTTGTATGCATAACGCATTCCATACCAGAAAAATAATGCATATAATCCTTGTGTGATCAGTGGCATTAACAGACACCAGATTCCGTAGTTGATAAAATACTGATAAATCTGTGCTCCGGAAGCAAATCCACCTCCAAACTGTGTCGTAAATGCCACGAATGCGATTCCCATGGCAAGAGGCATCTTACTCTTGTCAACTAGTAAACTTTTTTTGCCGCTCATTTTGTCGTCCTCTCTTTTCTCTTAATGTAGTCTGATATTCTAGTTTTCATCGATCTTGATCATTTTTCCTGGATTCAAGATCAGCTTGTCATCAAATGCACGTTTAATAGACTTGTATAGTTCGATCATTCTTGGTCCCGCAAATTCCTCTAAGAAATCAAGACGTCCGTTTCCTATTCCATGTTCTCCGGATAACTGTCCACCAAGTTTTTTTGATAATGCATATAATTCTGTTAATGATTCATGGGTTGCCTTCTTCCAATCCTCATCGCTCATCTCTGGTCCACGAAGCATTTCGGTATGAATATTTCCATCTCCGCAATGACCACATGGCTCTACGCGGATTCCATGTGCAGATGCAATCTTCTTTGCCTGTTTTACATATTCTGCAATCTCTGATCTTGGAACAACAACATCACATTCTTCCTGTGCAACGGAATCTGCCTTCATTCCTTCAAGAATTGCTCCTCGTACTTCCCACACAGATGCCGCACGTTCTGGCGTTCCTGCGATATTACAATCTAAAGCTCCATTTTCTAATGCCGCTTCTGCAGCTGCTTCTACTGCACGATCAAGTTCTTCTTTGCTTGATGCATCATACATAACGATCAATACCGCTTCTCCGTGTTTCACTGGAAACAGTTTATGTAGACTTCTTTCTACAATATCGATCAATTCTCTTTCCAAAAATTCAATCGCTGTTGGAACAAATGGCAGATCTAATACTTTTGGCACCATATCAGCGCATTCTTCCAAGCTTCTAAATGGCATAACCAATGTACTTGAACATGTTGGTGCAGGCAATAACTTTAACGTAACTTCTGTCAAAATACATAAGATTCCCTCAGAACCAATCACTAAATCTTTCACATCAAATCCTGTTGTATTCTTTACGACATTGGATGAGAAATTCATAATAGAACCATCTGGCATAACTGCTTCAATACAACGGACAAAGTCTCTTGTAAGACCATATCTTACCGCTTTCATTCCACCTGCGTTGGTAATGACATTTCCACCGATAGAAGCTGTTTTTTCTCCTGGATCTGGTGGGTAGAATAATCCTTCTTCTTTAGCTGCCGCCTGAATATCAATTAACAATGCTCCTGGCTGTGCCGTGATCGTCTGGTTCTTGTGATCCACTGGAAAAATCTTATTCATACGCATCACAGATAACATGATTCCACCGTATTTACAAGTTGCTCCACCTGCAAGTCCTGTTCCAGCCCCACGGCAGACAACTGGAATATTCTGCTCGTAAGCATATCTCATGATTTCTGAAACTTCTTCTTTATTCAATACTTCCACGTATAATTCCGGTGGAAATACTCCATATTCCGGCATCTCGTCTTTGTAATATTCTTTTGCGATCTCATCGCCGACCCATACACGTTCGTTGTCTGTGATCTCAATGATCTTATCAAAATCTTCCTGGGTCATCTTCTTATATGGATATGGCATCTTATTCGTCCCCTTTCTGTTGTTTTACTAATTCTGTCAGATATGGAACGACTTTGTACAGGTCATCTACGATACAATAGTGTGCCACATTGAAAATCTGAGCTTCTGGATCATTGTTGATCGCTACGATGCATTCAGATCCTGTCATACAAGATGTAAACTGAATCGCACCAGAAACTCCACAAGTAATGATCAGTTTTGGACGAACAGTTCTTCCAGATAATCCAACCTGATGTGCAACATCCCCAAAACCATTCTCGATCATCGGTCTTGTAAATGCTAACTGTCCACCTAAAGCTTTGGCTAATTCTTCACACATTTCCACATCTTTTTCATTGCGGACCCCTCGTCCTGCTACAACTAAGACATCTTCATCTTCAATGTTCTTTGTCTTCTCGATCACTTCGGATTTTAAGATCTCGATCGGGGATTGTTTCATCTCTTCCTTCACTGAACAGACAATAACCTCTCCTTTTGTGCTCTCAACCTTCTGTGCCGAATCCATAACTCTGTATCTTACAGTTGCAAACTGTGGTCTTGATTTTGTGATAGAAATCTGAGCCATGATATTTCCACCAAATGCTGGACGAATCTGTACCATGTCTGTGTTTGACTTAATATCAAGGGTTGTACAATCAGCTGTTAATCCTGTATGGAATCTTGTTGCCAGTCTTGGGGCTAATGATCTTCCAAGTGCTGTTGCTCCGATCAAGACAGAACTTGGTTTCTGTGCTGCGATACATTCTGCAACAACATCTGTATAACAGTCTGCTCTGAATCCTTCTAATGATTCATCCTCATATGCAAAGACCTGATCAACTCCATAGTCTAGAAGTTTATGTGCATTCTCAATGGTTCCTGCTCCACCTGCGATCACGCATTTGACTTTAAAATTTACTTTCGAAGCCATCTTTCTTGCTTCACCGATCAATTCAAATGCAACCGGATGAATGTCTCCACGTTCCTGTTCTACAAAGATCAAAAAATCTTTCCATTTGTCTTTATCAAATGATCCTGCTTTCTGCTCAAAACTGATTGCTTTTTCTGGACATTGTCTGACACACATTCCACACATTCGGCAAGTGTCCCCGACAACAATCCCATTATCTTCAAAACTTAATGCCCCAAACGGACATTTTTCCACGCATTTACCACATAGACTGCAGCGTTTTGCATCAAATTTTATTAGTTCCATGTCATCTCACCTAAATCACTTTCTTATTCACTAATACGTCAAATAATTGTTTTGTCTTTTCTTTTGCATCTCCGTCAAAATAAACCTGCTTTTCTACTTCTGGCGGTGCAAACATTTTCTCTACTGCGGTTGGTGATCCGACAAGTCCATATTTGCTTAAGTTCTGATCTGCCATATCTTCAAATGTCATAATCTTCACTGGGCGGTCTTTGGACTGTTTCTGCAGTAAATAAGATGGTAATCTTGGTACACACATGTCTTTGTCAACTGTGATCAGACATGGATATGGAATCTTTGAAGTCTGTGATACACTGACTAAATCCTGTTTTACCTGAATAGACTCGCTGTCTGCATCTACGATCTCAGACACCCATGCTGCATGTGGGATTCCTAAATGCTCTGCGATCGCTGGCCCAACCTGAGCGGTATCTCCATCGGTTGTCTGCTTTCCACAAATAATAAGATCTATATCTCCGATCGCAGTGATTCCCTGAGATAGTGCATAAGATGTTGCAAGCACGTCTGCTCCTGCAAACTTGCGGTCAGATAAAATGACTGCATCATCTGCTCCCATCGTATACGCATCTCTCATCATCTCCTCAGCCTGTGGAGGTCCCATGGTGAGAACTGTAACACTTCCTCCTACTTTCTCTCTTAATTGTAATGCTGCTTCCAAGGCAAATAAATCATAAGGATTCGTTCTTGTCTCCCCGGATAAACGCTTCATTGCCCCTGTTTCTGGGTCAATGTCAACTTTAGTACCTGCCGGTACCTGTTTCATACATACTAGAATTTTCATTGTTCTGCTGCTTCTTTCGTATTATTTGTCACTCTTTCACTTTAACTGATTAACGTAACACTACTCATTATACGACACCATTTTTTTATTGTCGAGTTAATCATACAAAAAAATAGCATCTGTTGTTTATTTTTTCGTAACAAATGCTATTTCCTTATCTATTTTTTCTTCTATTCGTCATCGTCACCGACGATCACTGGCTCTTTTTCTATCACTTGTTGAGGTTTCATCGCCTGATTCCCAACTGGTGCTAATAATACTTTTCCTGTTCCACGGTATACATTAACCAATCCTTCTCCACTGGCCGCAGAACCAAGCAAAGATTTTCCTGCTCGTTCTACCGTAAAATCAAGACTTCCGCTCCATGCGATTGCCAAGTTTCCGTCAATCTTTACAACATCATCTTCTAATGTGATCTCGACTAATTCTTCTCTTGGACAATCAGATTCTATGCACACAACTCCACTTCCTTTTAATCCAAGATTAAAGAATCCTTCCCCTCCTGCAAATGCAGAAGAAAATGTCTTTCTTCTGACTGCTTTTTGTTTTAACGTAGATTCACATGCTAAAAACAATCCGTCATCTAATACGATCGAATTTCCCCATTCGTCAAGATTTAATAAAATGATATGTTTATATGTAGGTTCTAAAACAAGAGTTCCATCTCCAGTATATTCTGGCTTGATCACAGATTCTCCAGTTACTTTTCCTCGGATCGTCTTGGATAAAAAATCTCCTGCTCCTTTAATTCCTGTTGTCACAGAGACATCTCCTGCCATCCACTGCATGGCACCTGACTGAATCGTTACATTTCCTTTGGATAATTCACATTTCAACTGTCGTTTTCTTACATTCATCTGGCTGCAAAAAAATGCTAACTGAGCATCTTCTGGCATAACACTTAAGTCTCTCTGGTATTCGATGACTTCAAACGGTCCTGATTTGTCGATGATCTTTACATCGTCGTTGTCACTGAAATTGCTGATTTTATACATAATCTTTCCCCTTCCTGTTTCTTCTATAAACTTTTGATCTTTTTCTGAATAAATTTCTTCATAATATTCATAAAACTTTTGCATTACCAATGGCATTTGCAACATTCCAGATACAATAAATTGATTTCGATCAGATGATACCTTCATATACATTTGATTATTAACTGCTGTTTCTGATAAAAACATATCATATAACTGTGTTTCAAAAATCCGATTCGATACTGCTACAATTCCATTTTTATCCTTTAAGAAGCCAAACGTAACTCCCAAATCTATAATCGGTGTTTCTCGTTTAAATGGGAAGTCAACTCCTGCAAATAAAATGTTTTGAAGCATTTCTTTTAACTGTGGATGATCTAACAACTTTTTGGTCATATCATCAAACAATGTGTTTGGTTCTTTTAACAAAACCTTGACTGCACTTAAAATTCCTTCTCTTGTCCACACTTGAACATCGGATACTCTTTCATCTAATAACTGACATATCTTTGAAACCAAATATGGATATCCTGACGTATAATCATATAAAATCCGACTGATTTCTTTTACATCCATACCTGTACGATGTTCCTGCTCGTATTCTTGTATCATTGTCTGAATATCACTTACAGAAAAGCTCATCTCAATATTAAAATCAACTGCGATATTCCATGGACTGTTATATTTCGATTCTTCTTGTGGATGTAGTTTTAACTTTAATGTTTTAATATCGTAAACACCTGCAAGAATTACAGAATGAAATGTTACATCTTTTTCTTGCTGACATTTTAAATATTTCTCTCTTAGAAGTCCAAGGAAAGATAAGAAAATCTGATTGTCTGAACTTTTGTCTACTTCATCGATCATTAGAACTACCTTTTTACCGCATTTTCTGCATAGGTTGCTGATTTTTGTTCCTAATGATCTCATAGGAAATCTCTCAGAGATTGAATGATTCCATTCCTCTAAAACTTTTTCATCTACATTCTGCTCTCGCAAACACTCTTCAATATCAAGTGAAAGTCCTTCGGCAAGACTTCCCAGAGATTCAAAATATTCATCGGCAGCTTCAAAACTTAAACTCAAAACCAGATAATCTTGTTTTCGCAATTCTTTTTCCAGAAGATAAAGCAAGGTTGTCTTACCATATTGTCTGGCTCGATTGATCGTAAAGTATTGTCCTGATTCGATATATTGATTGATAATCTGCTGAATCCTGTTGCTAAGATCAACCATATAATTTTTCTCCGGGATACATGTTCCTGTTGTACAAAACTTCTTAGCCATAAACCCCAACCTCCTTTCTTGTCCACTCTCTATTAATTACACCCTTATTCTACAATTCATCAAAATCAAATATCATTGGGATTGTGCTTTCCTGATAATATTTCTGTTCTTTTTCAAAATAAGCTTCTAATCCTTTATAGTCTTGTTCGTGCTGTGCTTTATTAAGATATCGATTATATTCTGCTTTATGAATATCACGGATGATCACTGGAACAATATTATGATCCAGACATTGTTTTAGAATGATCATACGCCCGACTCTCCCATTTCCATCATGCAATACCACATTGGGACTCACAAAGAAATCTATAATTGATTTCCACTTTTTGAGTACGTTCTTTGCCGGTTCCCTCTGCTTGATACACATATATACTGTCAATCAGTTCAACCAGCATAGAACGGTTTAACTCTGTTACATTTTCATACTTGCGTATGGTTTCTAAAAATTTGTTTGTATTTTTCGTCTTGTAGTCCTCGGCTTCGATTTTCTCTTTTAATGCCTTACGCCTTTCTTCAAGTTCTCTCTGCTCATTTTCATAAGTTACAGACATTTTCTCAAAACGTCCATCAGAAATCTTTCCTGCTACATTCTGCTCAAACAGCTTCATTATGATACTGTCAATTTCAGCAATACGCTTTTCTGCCAGTTCCAATTCCTGTTTAAACTGCTTGATTTTCTTACCGCCGCCGGATTCACTCAACACCCTCATTTCTTCAATGAACTGGTCGCCTAATGTTTCCATATTCTTGATATGCTTTTGAATGTCGTCCATGACAATCTTCACTAATGCGTCATAGGAAATTGCATGAGTTGTGCAGAGGTTGCTGTTTCTGGCATATGTCCTGCAACGAAATCTCGGCTCTCTCCCGTTTGGATTGGAGAACGCCATATTGCGTCCACAGTCCGGGCATTTTACAAGCCCCACAAACATATTTGGTCGTCCAGTCTTATTTGGTCTTTTCTTTACACTGATGAATTTCTGTACCAGTTCAAAGGTTTCTTCATCAATGATAGCTTCATGGGTGTTTTTTACAACAATCCAATCTTCCTTAGGAACCGCTACCAGTTTTCTGTTCTTGAATGATTTTGTCTGTGTCTTGTGCGATACCATATGACCGAGATACACTTGATTTTCCAAAATCATCTTAACATTTTTTCCAACCCAGTCGGTAGGGAATCGGAACCCTGTGCTTGTTTCCAGCGTGCCATTCTTCATTGCTCTGTAGGCTCTCGGAATCAAAATCTTTTCTTCACACAATGTTCTTGCTATCTGATGAACACTGTTTCCCTGTTTCGACATTTCAAAAATACGCTTGACGATAGGCGCTGTTTCCGGGTCTATCAGTAGTTTACGCTTATTGTTCGGGTCAACCCTATAACCATACGGAGCGAATGAACCGCAGAACCCGCCACTTAAAGCAGTTGTTTTCTTGACGCTTCGGATTTTCTTTGAGGTATCACGTGCATAATACTCATTCATAATAGATTTGAATGGCATCATCTCGTTATCCTCATATCTTGTGTCAACATCATCATTCAGTGCGATAAAGAGAATGTCATTGTTCGGGAAGATTTCTTCCACGTAATACATGAACATGGCATTGTTGCGACCGAACCTTGACATATCCTTTACCATGATTCCACTAGGCTGTGTATCTTCCATAGCGTCCTCAATCATGCGGTTTAAATCCGGTCTGTTGAATGTTGTGCCGGAATAGCCATCATCTACATACTCGTCAATGATTTCAAATCCTTTTTCCTTTGAATAATATCGGAGCATTTGCAACTGGTTTGTGATACTGTTGCTTTCTTTATCAGCGTCACCATCATCTTTGGATAAACGTGCATATAATCTAACTCTTAATCTTGCTTGCTGTTTCGTCATTTTTACTCCTTTCCAACAGCAAACAAACAACTTATATCCTGTTAATATTATACCACGCTACTTAATTATTTTCAGCCGCTTATTACACTGTTCTCAATTTAATATCCATTGTTTTCCTGCTCGATTTCCTTTTGAATCAGCCTTTTAATCAAATGCTGCAAATCCACTGTACCGGAGAACACTGACGTTACATAAAAGGTCGTATTTCCTATTTTTATTGTATTGGACTGTACTGTTTTTCCTATAATCCCACCTCATTTCTTCCAACAAAAAAACACCATTTCTGGTGTCTTTCTGCTAATCTACACTGATTACTTTGCGTTCATACTTCTTTTCCTGCAAATCAATCTCCGCATAAACCATGTATTTGTCATTAAGTTCCGTCTGTCCAGTCTGAATACAGGTTGTCTGATGAATCTGGTTTATCCACTTTCCTTTCTCTGTGTCAGGACTTTCATGTATATGTCCGTGCAGAGAAAGAAGTGGCTGTTTTTCTTTCAGAAATTCGTAAATATCAACAGAGCATATATCCAAATCTTGATAGCGCAACTGTCCTAATCTCAATCCCGCAGGCGGCATGTGCATAACGTAAACCGCTTTTTGTCTATCGTCCGGCAATGGAAGTTTCTTCAGCACATCACACATATGCGGTAATTCTGTTCTGGAATATTCCAGCCAGTTGTAAATCCTGTCATAATCAACAGCATTAGAGATTCCGGCTACAGGACTTAACTGACGCTGCGGAATATAATGTGTTTCTGTAACAACCCTGTCTTTACAACCGAACGGATGGTCTAAAATATAGTTCATGCCGATAAATTCATATCCATTGACAGAAAATTTCCTACCAGCTATATTGCAGACATTTTCAAATCTGTCGCAAAGATTGTCAAACATTTCATCTGCTGCCAGTAAATCATCATTTCCAAGCATGGCAAGGTATGTGATGTCCTGCTTTTTCAGTTCCTCAAAATATTCATCAAGGAATCCATTGATAAAAAACGATTGCTCACTGTGGCGGTCACATTGTTTTGGTAACATATCCCCGCCATTTACAATGACTTTGATTTCCTTTTCAATGGCTACGTCCAGAATCTTTCTGTACTTCTTTTTATCTCCGTGTAAATCTGTAACATACAATATCTTCATATCACTTTCTACCCCTTTTAATACAGCATTTCTTCCTAATCATAGTTAAAAGTATACCATATCAGAGATAGATTATCAGCAGCTTATATCTGACATACAGACTGCAAAATTTTTGCCTTATGCACCTCCTTTACTGTGTGTTTCCGAAGCAGTCAGATGGCTTTGGAAGCTCCACTGGACTTTCACCATTCTCATTCCTATGAGCAGAACCGCACCATGCGAGTGTATCATTATTCAGATATACAGGTCATGGCAGAACGACCATTCCACAAGTCGCTCTCGGATCATTGCATGAATCGCTCGCTTTTTTAGGTCATGGCGTACAATTTCCGCTGGCTCGCTGCATATCAAACGTATCTGACTGCTTTATTCAGTTGTCAAAGAACTACCGACTGTATTTGCCAGTCTATGAAAATCCACTACCTAGATAATGGACTTTCATAGATTGACAAGCGGAGCAGAGGAAAGGGGAAAATGCTCCGCCCGTCTGAATGATTAGATTACGACTATCTCAAAGTTTGCAATCATATCCATGACTGCTGCCTGTATTCTGCCTTTTAATTCAGAATCCACTACCATGTAGACGTTACCGTATTCGTCATACAATTTGCGTAAGCTCAACTTTGATATGTACCCGTCATAGAAATCCAAGATTTCCTGTATTGCAGTTTCATCACCATTCGTAGCCGCCACAATCACAGCAAACGGTATATGTTTTTGGTCTTTGTCCATGCTTATTCCTCCTCCATCATTTTTCGTAATTCTTCCAGAGTGCTTGTCCTGTGACGGTAAACAGTAGTGCGTACCACGTTCATAAGCTCTCCGATTTCTGCGTCAGACATATCCATAAAGTATGACAACAAAATGATATTGCGTTTTCTCTCTGGCAAACATTTGAGTGCTTTGCTTAACTGGTCGTCAGATACTTGTACTTCCATGCCAAGAACATTGAACGCTGTATAATCGCTGGAATACTTGTCATAAACGCCTGCTTTGTTCAATTCCAAATCTGAAATTTCAGAAAACGGAACTTCATGTTTCAAGCGTCTTGAAATATCACGGTTATACTTCATTGCTGCTCTTTTAATGACTTTCTTTGTAAGGCAATCAAACTGTGCTTGAATAGCCTGTTGGAAAGAAGATGACTTCATGCTGATTCACCTCCTTTCTGCGTGAGAGTAGATGAGGGTGTTTTCCCTCTATCCCCCTTTCCGCACAGTAGCTACCCACGCAGCAGCTATTTGTTGCGTTTTCAGAAATGAACTTGAAAAATATTTTTACGCACGAAAAAAGCACAAGAGAAAAGGCTGTATAGCGTTCTTGTGCTTTATCATTTGTACCTGTTATATGATGTAAAAAACCACATTCAAGGGTGTATTGTCCTGCTATGGTAATTTCAGTTTTTTTGACAATAAAGGGTATGTCATAAAATGTCGATTATGAGATTCTTTCAATGCGGCTACCTCCTAGAGCCGCAAAACAAAAAAACCTTATATGATTTATCCACCGAATTGAGGAAAAAGAAAAACGGCGGCTTTATCTTGACCGCCATCAAATCAGAAATATTTTTGGATAAGCAAAAAGGTTACTGCCGATAACGGTTTTTTTTATTTACCGTATAACAGTAATTTTGTTCTTTTAACACACTAGGAACTGACAAACCATATAACACGTTTTTCTATACCTGTTAGAAAATCAACAGGAACAGTAAAATGTATTGAGGTGATTACATATGCGTAAAAAAGAAGATAAGTACGATTTCAGAGCTTTTGGTCTTGCCATCAAAGAAGCTCGTATGAAACAGGGTCTAACCCGTGAACAAGTGGGAGCAATGATTGAGATTGACCCACGTTATCTGACAAATATTGAAAATAAGGGGCATCACCCAAGTTTACAAGTGCTTTATGACATTGTTCATTTATTGAATGTATCAGTAGACGCTTTTTTTCTTCCTGCTTCTGATCTGGCGAAAAGCACCAGAAGAATACAGTTAGAAAAGCAGCTTGATAACCTGTCTGATAAAGATTTAGTTATCATGGAAAGTGTCGCTGACGGAATTATTAAATCTAGGGAAGTGGAGGAAGATTAAACTTCCTCTTTTTCACTCCCTATACGAGTTGATTCTTTTAATTTTTGAAAACACTCGTCACTGATTACGTGTTCCAGTTTGCAAGCGTCTGATTCTGCTAGTTTTGGGTCTACACCCATTTCTGTAAGATATTTTGTAAAAAAGCAATGTCGCTCATAAATTTTCTCAGCCATAGCCTGCCTACTGTCTGTTAAAAGCAATTGACCATTATTATCCATTAGTAGGAATCCTTGTGTTTTAAGTTGCTTTACTGCATGACTTACACGAGGCTTTGAAAATCCCATATAATCAGCCACATCAATAGAGCGAACCATGCCTTTTTTGATTTTAAGTATAAGTATTGTTTCTAAATAATCTTCTAATGACTTTCCCAATGTCACATTATTATCACCTCTTAAATATTTGATTCAATCAGTTTTTAAATTGTCCACCCAAGACTTTCTTGCTGAATATGATACAATTTTTGATATACACCTTTTTTCTTCATCAATTCATTATGTGTGCCATATTCAACTAATTTGCCATCATCTAATACTAATATTTGGTCTGCGTCTACAACTGTTCTTAAACGGTGAGCAATCATAATTACTGTTTTGTTTTCAACCAATTGAGCTATAGCCTTTTGCACTAAAACTTCGTTCTCCGGGTCAAGAGAAGCAGTTGCTTCATCTAAAAAAATAATTGAAGCATTTTTTAATAAAGCACGTGCAATAGATATTCTTTGTCTTTCACCACCAGATAATGTACTACCATTTTCACCTAAAACAGTTTGATAACCGTATGGCATATTACGCACAAATTCATCACAGTATGCAGCTTTAGCAGCCGCCATAACTTCTTCCTCTGTGGCGTTAGGGTTTCCAATACTGATATTGTTAAAAACAGTATCATTAAATAATGTTACGTCTTGAAATACAAAAGCCATTTTTCGCATAAGACTTTCTGGCTCCATTGTTCGTATATCTTTACCACCAACACGAATTGTACCTTTCTGTATATCCCAAAATCTTGCAATCAATTTTGAAATTGTACTTTTCCCGCTTCCAGATGAACCTACCAATGCGGTGATACTTCCTTGTGGAATTTTACAAGTCACATCTTTAATGACATCTTTTGTATTATATCTGAATGTAACATGTTCCAACTCTATATCACAATTTTCAATTTCTTTATCATTTCCTTGCATTACAGATGTACTTAAAAGAGTACGCATTCTTTCTGTAACAACATTAAGATTTAGTAATGTAGTTAATTGTGAAAGAATCGCAAGAATTGGTCCATATATACGAGTAACCATCAAAAAGAACATTAGTAATGGGAGCAGTTCTATTTCACCTTTAACTAACAACATTGTTCCAACAAAAATGACAATACCAATTCCGGCTTGCAAAATCATGCTTGCACTCGACATAAATACGCCACAAATCATTTCTACTTTCACAGCAATCTTTTTCATAGATAATAATGCTTTGTTAAGAGCAGAAAAGTGAGAACCACTTAAATTACATGATTTAATAATTTTCATTCCCTCAAGGTATTCTTGTACTTGACTAGAAGCGTCTAGCTTTGCTTGTACTTGTCGTTCAAATAATTTTTTCTGATAGTTCTTACTTAACCAAATTATCAAAAATGCAACTGGCAGCGTAATATACATACATAACGCTAAACGCCAATCAAAGAAAGCAAGTAAAATACAAGTAAGAGTAACAGTAATACCATTTGCAATGAGAGGTGGAATTGTACTACTTAACATTGATTCCATGCTGCTACAATCAGACATCATGTTAGTTGTCAATTCTGACAAATCCTTTGTATTGAAGAAACTCATTGGTAATTTTCTTAAATGCTCTGCAATATTAAGTCTTGTTTTATTTGATTCTTGATAAGACGCAATGTATGTCTTTCTATAATCATTTCTTGCTGCTAAAAACACCAAAACAGCAGAAACAACTCCAATTCCCCAAAGCAACCATATATGATTCCATGCAATTTGCTTTCCTACATACGGGTTCAGTAATTCATTAAATAACATTACTGTAACACAAAACGGTAGCATTAAGGCTAGATTTGTTATCGTACAAGCAACAATAGCTTTTTTTAAATCTTTATAACCTTTATCTGATAGAAAAAGAAACTCTTTTAGTTTTTTCATCTTTATTACACCGCCTTTCCGCTGATTTTCCAATCAACCGCTTCTGTGTAATGGTTCCACATTTGCGAATAACGTCCACCAGCAGCAACTAATTCATTATGTTTACCTTCTTCAACTAGATGACCTTTTTCCATAACAATAATTTTGTCAGCATTACGAATCGTAGATAAACGGTGAGCAATAATAATAACTGTTTTATTCTGCATAAGTTTCTCGAATGCTTTTTGAATTAAATACTCATTTTCTGGGTCGCTAAATGCAGTTGCTTCATCAAGAACAATAATAGGGGAATCTTTGATAATAGCTCTAGCAATAGCGATACGTTGACGCTCACCGCCAGAAAGATGAATACCTTTTGTTCCAAATACAGTTTTGTAGCCATTAGGAAGTTTTGAAATAAATTCATGGCATTGTGCAGCTTTCGCGGCTTCAATGACTTGTTCTTCTGTAGCGTTTGGATTTCCCATGCGAATATTATCTAAAATACTCTGCTTGAATAAGAAAATATCTTGAAATACAAAGCTAACATGATTCATTAAGTCTTTTTCTGAAATATCTCTTATATCAACACCGCCGATTTTTACACTTCCCTCTGTAACGTCCCAAAAGCGTGAAATTAAATTTGCAATTGTACTTTTTCCACCACCAGATAAGCCAACAATAGCTGTTATTTGTCCTTGATTGGCTTTAAAAGATACATTTTCAATAGCCATTTCTTCTTTTTTTCCTGTATATGTAAAGCTAACATTATCAAACACAACATCATCTTTTTGAGTTTTTTTAGGACTGGTAGTTTGTGGTAGAACAGGTATATTGAAAATTTCGTCCATTCTTGCTACATTTCCGTCAATTTGCATAAATGATTCAGAGATATACATTATTTTGTTTAAAATACCAGCGATTGCCGGAACAAAAAGCAAGTAAAATATAAATGTCATAGTAAAGCTCTTATAATCTTGTGCATTAGCTCCTAACAAAATACCTACAGGAACGATAACCAAATATATATTGTTAATGATGGTAGTAAACGCTGGCATATAATTTTGCCAACCTAGAGAGAACTTTAGAACCCATTCTGTGTATTCTTTAATAGCATGTTCTAAACGAGCAAATGAAGAAGCTGTTTGATTAAATGCTTTCACAACAGGCATACCACGAACATATTCTACAGAAGCATTGTTCATATCTTCCAATGCGATCTGATATTTTCCCATGTTTTCTTTCATTGCTCCGCTACCAAATCCACTGAATTGTACGACAAAAGCAAGCACAATTCCAACTAATGAAGCAATACCAAATCGCCAATCAATAGCCAGTAGAATAATAACCATAACAATAGGCGCAGTTACAGAAGCAACAAAATCTGGAAATTGATGTGCAATGAAACCCTCAATGCTCTCAATGTTTTCATCCATTATTTTTCTTAAACGACCACTACCTATGGTTAAGTGATAACCTAAAGGAATTTTGGTAATATGTTCTGCGAAGTGAAGTTTTAATTCATAAAGTGTTCCAAATGCTGCCATATGAGAACTGAAAATTGCTAAAAAATATAATAGTATATTAGCAATAATACCAGCTAAAGCTATCCAGCCATAATTCATAACCTTGCTCATATCCAGCAATTCTAAATTAGGATAGACTTTTAAAATGGAACTAATAATAAAATATACCGCAATATACGGAACAAACGACGCTATAGCCGCTAACGAGGAAAGTATAGCCGATAAAAATACTAATCCTTTCTTATTGGAAGCTAATTCTAAACATCGTGCTAAACCCGTTTTGGGTTTGTTTTGTTTTGGCTTTTTGTTTGCCATAGTACGAATCCTCCTTAAATATAAAATACGTGGTGGGTTAGCTTAATCTAACCACACCACGTATTCTAAAGGAAATACTATTTTTCTTCTACTCCATCTCTAGTATATTTGGGTAAAAATAGCCCAAAAGTGTTATTTTTGTTTTCTGTAATCTTTCGGTAAAATACCATAAACAGATTGAAATGCTATTGCAAATTTACTAGCATTATTATATCCAAGACTTACCGCTATATCTCCAATTTTCATATTTTCATTTAAAAGCCAATGTGCTGCAATATTCATCTTATATTTCTTTAAATATGAATATGGTGTGTCACCATATATCTGTAAAAAAATTTTATGAAACAGTGATAAGTTAATTTGATTCCGAAAGGCGAGTTGTTCTAACGATACTCGTTCATCTAAATGAGTTATCATATATGTTTGAATTTCTTTAGTAGCTTGAATCTGACGTTTATCATAATATTTGAAATCACAGCCATGATTTTTAGTTAGCTGGTCTATATGGTAAAGTAATTCAATTGCTTTAATTTTGAAATATCCTAATTGTTCTATGTTAAGTGCTTCATATAATTCAGAAAATAAATGATGTAATTTAGGTGGAGTGGAACTTAAATATCCATTATTCTCAATCCCTAATGTTGAACCAATTTTATCAAGGTTAAGCGGAATAGTTTCCATCATTTTTTTGATTTCTTCTGATAAGGATTGTTTATCAATCACAAGGCTAAGTCCATAATATTTTTTTAATGGAAACGAGAAAGAAACTGGTAAATGTTGTGTTCCAGTCACACTAAAATATCCCTCTGGTAAATACGAAACTGTATGATTGGCATACTCACATTCATAGCGTCCAGAGCGACAATGTGTAATTGAAATAATATTAGGATTGAATTTTTGAGAAGGCATACTTATGTCTGTATCAAAGTCCAAAAAAGAGAGTTGAATACCATCAAAAAGCGTGTAACTTGTAACAATTCCTTTCCCTTGACACCCATAATCTATAATCATAAAATTTTCATCTTGCTTGATAATTTTTGCCTTATCACTGTACCAGTCTTTATTAAATGTAGAACTCACATTATGTACCTCCATATGTCGATTAGCAACATCTAACTATTATCATACTGTATTTTTTATCCCAAAACAATAAAAACATAAGCGTGCAAATCCGATTTATGTGAAAATGCACGCTTTTCTTCATGTTATTTTACAATCTTCCAGTTACTATCTTTTTCCAGCGTTAAGTCAAACTGTGAAATTTGCGTTGCTTTTGTCCTCTGGTCGAGATACTTTACCGATACCGATACTTTCACTTGTTCTCCATCTTGTATAAAGATAGGATTTACCAGCTCCGAGAACATATAGTCACAGTTGACAGGTTCAAGCACATTCCCCGATACATAGTAGGCAAGCTCTTTTTCCGTTGCGGTAGGGTACAGCTTAAAGAATGTTTCCAAAAACTCTGTCACTTCCTCTGTAGTGGCAGCGTCCACCGTTCCGTCCGATTCCTTGACTTTTGGTTCATAGCCGGATTTTGTTGGTATGCTGCTGATGGTCGGATTCTGTGTAATAACCAGATTTCCGTCACCATCTACATGAACTACCACCATGTAAGCGGAAGTGTAACCGATAGAAGTCTCTCCCTCTGTTACCGTTTGATCTACCGAGTAGACAACGGTAAAGTCGTCCGTTCCAGTCGCTTCAACCTCCCAAATCTTAACGTCCGTTACCGTAGAGCTTGTAGGTATGTCCATACAGACAGTATCAACATTCAAATCCTGCAAGCTCTTTGTAAGGTACTGGTTAATGGCTGTGGTTCTTTTCTCAATGGATTCCTGCGTGTTGCTCCAAGAATAGTAGGACTTCGCAAATGCCTTGACGAAATTCTCTATCTTGTTGGTATCAACAATACGCTGCTCAATGACTTCTTTCTCATGTACCGTGTGCATATCAATGGCGGTGAAATTCTTATACACCCCAAAGCTGATACTGGCAATCAACACCAGCCATAAGGCAATCACGGTTTTTTTATGCGTGCCAACTTTCATCACAGGCACTTTCTTTTCCTTTTTTGGTTTTGATTCCTTATCCTTTTTCTTAAATAGCATAGCACCATTCCTTTCTAATTGGTTTTCACCCGTCCGGCACCAATCAAGTGTTGCTGCCAGTACGAGCTTGTTAAATCTGCATATCCGATAGGGTCGCCAGCATGATACATTCTGTTGTTTCCAGCATAGATTCCTACATGAGTGACGTATGTTCCAGCGTTATAGGTTGAATGGAAGAACACCAAGTCACCAGCCTTTGCCTGTGACAGCGGTATGTGCTGTGCAGCGTCATACTGTGCCTGTGCGGTACGAGGTAAGCTGATACCAGCTTTTCCATAGCACCAAGACGTAAGACCAGAACAGTCAAAGCTAGTGTTGGGATTGCTGCCGCCATACACATATTTCCAGCCTTGATACTTCAACGCTTCATTGAAGATTGCCTGTGCGGTAGCGTCACTGAGACTAGGCACAGCCAAATACTGACTGACTAATTTCACATAGAACATATTCCCGTACTTGTAACGCCAGCCGCCATTTTCTTTTATGGAAATGTCATTCTTATAGGTGACTTTGACACCGCCGGATTTACCTTTTGCGAAGCTGACCGCCAGCTCAAAGGTGTACTTCTTTCCGTGTTTTGATACATAATCAATGAAGCCGCCACCATAGTTATAGGACTGTACCACTGTGTTGATGTCACAGTCTTTTGCTTCTGCGGATTTCAAAAGCTCCGAGAAGTATTTACACCCCTGTTTGATGGAATCCTCCACGGATAGGGAGTTAAGCGGTAATCCTAAAGATTCACTGGCTTGCATAACGTCTGTCGTGCCAGTGCCGCCGGATTCCACCTGCATAATCGCAAGCAGATAGTTCACATAGTCAGAGATTCTGTATTCCTTTGCATACTTTTCTACCGTAGACTGATGTTTCAATACTTCCGCTGATAGGTTCAGTCCAGAAAAATCAAGACTGGAAGAACCACTTTCTTCATCATCTGAGGTCACGATAAACAGAAACAGAAGCAGACAGATAATCACTGTGAAAATCCCACCGAACACAGCAAAATGCCTTAACTTCATTTCTTGCCGCCTTTCTTACTTGTAGATTTCTTCATTGTTGATTGATTTGTGGTCTTTTTCTGAACCGTCTTTGTCTGCTTCTGACGTTGTACCGTTTGCCTTGAAATATCTGTGGTAGCTTGTGAATGTTTATTTACTGCTGATGAAGCCTGTTTATCTGCCGGACGGGATTCTCTGACAACCTGTGTTCTTACATTCTCCTGTGATTTTGTCACAGGCTCTTTACTCTTGCTTGATTGCGGCTGCTCCTTTGTCACTGTGACAGGACGCTCTTTGACATTCTGCTCCGGCTTTAAAGCTGCCGCCTGTGAATCCGATTTTACAGGAACAGGCGTTGTGGCTGGTCGCTCATGCACCGGGGCAGCTCTCTTTGTCGCTGATCCGTTGCTTTGTCGCTCCTTATCCACAATCGGACGCTGCGGATTCTTTTTGTCTGACTGCGGCTGTTTCGATACCGATTTTTTATCCACAATTCCACGCTTTGAGGTAGACTGTGATTCCTGTGTATTGCTTTGTGAACTATGTACGGTCTGTGAGGAATCCGTCTGACTTTTCTTATCCGGCAATGCAAACGGCTTCTGTGATTTGGAATCCGGCAGAGCTGGCGGCTTGCTGTTACCTCCACTGGAAGAAGCAGAAGTATTGTGATTTGCTCTGGTATGCGTATTACCTGTCTGTTTGGTATTGTCTGCCTTTTTTGTAGAAGCAGAAGCCGCCGCAGCACCAGCTACACCACCAGCAGCACCAGCCGCCATTGTCCTACCGATTTTACGCTCCAAGCGTCTTGCCCTGCGGTTGAGGAACATATACGGGTGTCGCATGATTCGTCTGCTGACTTGCTGTGTATCGGAGGATTGCAGGCTGAACATTGTCATCAAGTCACCTAATTTAAAATAGATTCCGGCAAAGGTGACTATCTGTAGAAATGCCACCATGAAAAACGGATAGCCGGAGGAAATGGAGTAAAACATAGTCGAGATACTAAACGCTGTGGTAATAATCAGTGTGATTCCAGCTCTCATCATAACGGTATTGAACAGCTTCGTAAGAGCCTTTTTTGCCATGCCTTCATAGGTCGGTATCATGGACAAAACAAAACTAATCGGCAGAAACATGGCGTAGATGATAAATAACACCTGCGAGAAAATCATCATGCCCGTAAGCAGAAAAACAAACGCCGAGATTCCGATATTGAAGATAAACAGGAACACCACCATACCTAAACGGGTCATGGTCTTTGTGACGCTCAAATAAGCGTTGTCCTTATCTTCGATTTCTTCAATCACAACATCCTCTCTGTCGTCTGTGTCTGGGTTTGCCGATAACAGGCTTTCCACACGGTCAGAGCCGAGCGTTTCTATATCCGATTCCCCGTACTGTAAAAGCAGCCACGGTTGTTTCACCTGTATGGAAAACAGGCTGTCTCTTATTAAATCTACGCTGTCTTTTCCTTTGCTGTTGGAATCGGGCAGCACGATTTTTGTACCGAGCGATAATGCCGAGCTGCTTATATCTGCGGAAAAGTCATTGATTTTGCTGATATAGTTTGGGGCATAGGCAATAAAGGACGCTGACAGGATAAATACCACAAGAAAGTTGATAACCGCATGAATGGCTTTTGTGGTTTCTCTTTTTAACAGTCCTGTGTATGCCACATAGATTCCCATTACCAGAATGAGGATAAGCAGGAATCCTACATAAAATCCCTCACTGGAAAAGCCATTGGAAGTCACACCAGCTAATGTCTGAATGTTCTTTCCGATAGAACTTGCAGTATCAGAGATAAAGTCCAGCTTGTAGGCTTCCTGTACCACATAACCTGTCGCATTGGAAATGTATAAGCTCACCGTCCAGACAAAGTTTGTGATGGCATATAGTCCGTACTGAATACTTTTGCCGATACCGTCAAGCCAGTTCCACGGCAGCCAATCCCAACTTGAATCCACATAGAAATCAAGCTGGTAGTTTTCCAGCGGATATTTGGAATAGGTGTTAGCGTCACTCACCGTATTGTCTACCAGACCAGCCGCATGAGCTACCGTACCCGTGATAGATAAAAATACCAGCACACCGAGAATCACCGAAAGCGTGATAAGCAGATAACGGACTATTTTTCTCTTGTCCATAGGCTTCACCTCATTTCTTCCGTCTGCACTGGCGGTCTGGTATCAAAGGCATGGAACAGGTCAGAGAATACAGGGTGAATCTGGATAACGCCCACACGCCCATACAAATCTTGAAACAGGCATTGTCCGTTTTCCAAATCCCTAAGTCGTTTCTGGTTGCCCTCGTCCTCCTTATCCACACCGAAAAATTCAAGAGTATTCTTGATTTCCTTTATGTCTGTAGAACGGAACGCAAACTTTAAGCCGATATTGTTCTTCATCTTTTCATCGTCCACATCACCAGAGTTTTGTGTAACAAAGTAAACAGCAGCGTTCATGGAGCGTCCAGCACGAATCAGCTTGTTAGACAATGCTTTCCCCTGTGCCACCTGTAGGAACGTCCACGCCTCGTCCAAGTCCACCATCTTAAAAATGCTCCTGTCGGAATGAATAAAATCAAGGGCAAAGGTACTAATGACAATCAGCATAGCCACGGACAATAATTCCATTGTGGTGTATTCTTCAAACTTCGTGTCCTTATCCGGCAACACAAGGTCTGCCACCTGTATGATGTTGAGCTGCCTGTCTAAACTGATGGACTGCTCCACATCACCGTCCGAGAATAAAAGGTGTGCAAAGTCATAATCGGTCATGCTCTCGATATGGTCTGCGATATTTTCTGCCACAGGAGAACCGTCTTTCCTTAATTTATCAATGACACGGAGCAGTCCTCGTTTTTTGCTCTGTGTCACGGAACGGATTGCACGCCTTAATACAGGGAACTTCTCACCGTCACGGGACGAAATACCTGTAAGGAATGTCAGAATGTCGATTGCCAGACTTTCAGCGTCCTTTGTTCGCTTCATAATCACATACGGGTCAAGAAGTCCTCTGTTTTTGTCCTCACTGGTGAGATTAACTATCTTGATTTCCTGTGCAATGTCGGGTAGCGTTTCCTGCCAGTTGCCACGCTCTGATTTTGGGTCTACAATGACCGCTTTTCCTCCAAACAGCACCGCATAATAGATGATAAGGTTGTTACAGAAAGACTTCCCACCACCGAGCGAACCGAGAAAAGCAGCCGCAAGAGCATTTGTCACAGAACCTTTTACGCCCTGTGCTGCAAGGCTAGGTTTTAGATAGACGTTCTTTCCTGTATCAAGGTTATAGCCGATATAGATACCGTCCGTTTCCCCAAGCTGCTGTGTTGCACCGAAGCCAAGTCCGGCGAGAAAGTCCGAAGTGACGTATTGGATATAATCATTGATATATCTTTTGCTGGACGGGATAAACTCACCATGCAACCCCAACATATCACCGAATGGGCGAACCAGCTTGACATTCAAATCATCATAGAAATCTTTGACTTCATCACAGCGGCGTTTCAATTCTTCCAGAGTATCAGCCGCCACACGGATAACGTAGGATAATTTATACATGGATTCTTTGGACTGGTCTAAATTTGTTTCCAGTTCATTCACCGAATCCAGAGCGTCCATGACGTTACTTCCCGTTTCGTTGTTGGATTCCCAAGCATGATTATCCAAGTCTTTCAGCTCTTTCTTTTTGTTCCTAACAGTCGTCAGAGCCTTTTTGTTGGTAACGATTTCAACATTCATAGAAGTGGAAACGGGGAACGTGAATTGCTGTTGCTGATAATAAAATATCTCGCTTGACGGAAAATCCAGCTCACCCACGATATTGTTAATCGTGAAGTAGGCAACAAAAGTTGTCTGATCTTCACGCTCAATCTTTAGGTATCGCTGGTTTTCTTCAATCATGCAGCGTGTCGGACGGATAAGGTCATATCGCTTCACCAGTGTTTCACGCTTTGACTTTTTTATCGGGAGGTCATAACTGTAATCACTGTAGGCAACGCCGGTATTCCCGTAGATATGTTCCAAGAGGTAGCCGAAGTCGTTCTTATCTAGTCTGCGGAACTGAAAGCGACGTGAGATTTTGCTTTCCAAGAGTTTTTCCATCTTTAGGAAACGGTTGATTTCATCATTACTCATGGAAACGAAGTCACCCATCAGCTTGTGATTGACTTCATAGATAAAATCCGCAAAGGTCATAGCTGCTGATTTTCGCATACCCTTGAAGCTGATTTCTTCCTCATTTACCAGCAGCTTGAAGCCAAGAAAAAAGCGGTAGTCAATCTGATTTTCACCAATCATTTCAACCAACGCTTCTGTCTGTTCATCTACCTTTTTACAGGCAATCTCTTTTAATCTGCCTGTGATTCCCTTTTTGGAACGCTCCTGTACTGCACGCAGGCTGTCCTCTGTGGCAATCTGTAGGGCATGGATTTTTCCGTCACGGTTCTGGGCGATAAGCTGACGGAAGTTGTCATGCACCATGTATTTTTCTTCTGGTGACAGGAACGAATAATTGTAAGGTGTCAGCTCATAGTAGGCAAAGCACTCACCGTCATGGTTGAACACCAGATTGTTTTCTATGTACTTAATCGGGAACATACATCACACTCCTAACTGCGGTCACGCTTGTATTGAATTTCTGATTTTTCAGTTTGATAGCTTTTCCTGCATAGGTCACTTTTGGTCGGAGGAAAAAGCTCACACAGGATTTTAGGAATCCAAAAGGCTTTTTTCCGTCAAAGGTCTTTTGCGATACAAACCAAGTGAACGCCACAGGGATTCCAAAGTATTTGAGAAATGCACCGTCAATCATGTTAAAGGGCGGTAGCTCCCCAAAGAGAATCACCACAAACAGCGACACCACGAACCAAGCCATCTGACTGAATGTGAGCGGGAACGGGAGTTGAAAATCGTTGATTGCATAAATGACTTTTTCCACGCTCCATATGCTTGTATAGCTTTTGATTTTCTTCAATTTTCACAGCTCCTTTCTGTTCTAAAATGGAAACAGCAGCCTATGTTTCAAGGCTGCTGCAAAAAAATAACCAGTGTCATTTCACTGGCAGATAAAAAAATTCAGTTGTAATTGTTAATACGGACATTCAAACACGCCATGATTAGTGACGACAAAACGCCCCTCTAAATCAAGGTCACGCCCGTAGGCTTCATAGTCTATGTAACTGCGGATTCTGTCTGGTATCTCACCCAGACTTTGACATTCATCTATGAAGTAATAGGCAACGTCTGTCATATCGTCACAATCGGGATAATGGATAATATCGTCTGCATGTTCGCACAAATCTTCCAAGCTGCTGTAATAGCCTAGCAGTTCCGATAATTCGTCCTGTATGTCTTCTGGTAAGTCCTCCACCATTTCACACAGGCGGTTGACTTCCTCAATGGGTGTGTACTCGTCAATCTCAAAGGGTAGCTCATAATCATGGATTGCGTATTCTTCGTATCTGTCATTCAAGCCGATACGTTCTGCCATCTCGTCATAATCAACGGGCGGCGTAAACCACGCACCCACAAGCTCACCCTCGTTGTATTTCCCAAGATTGGCGATATAGATTCGCATTTCTTCGATACCACATCACCCCTTTACTGATAGCGGAATACGCCGCTTGTGGTAAATAAGTATCTGTCGTCCATTTCCAGCTCACTACCATAGGAGTGATAGTCGATATGTTTCAATAGTTCGTGAGGAATCTCACCAAAAACATATTCTTCACGGATAAGGTATTCTGCCAGAGCTGCACCGTCACCCACATCATAGTAGCGTATCTCGTCCTTGTGGTCGATAAATTCCTCGAAGCTGGAAAACCATTTCTGCTGAATGGCTTTCATTTCATTGCCGATAGGCGTACCCTCCAATTCCAGCACCATGCGGCAGTTGGCGTTGATTTCCCAAAGTGGCATATCACTGTGTAAGTCAAAGGGCAGCTCATAGTCTGCAATCTCAATCTGTTCTTCATGTTCTACGTCGATTTTTTCTCGGACTTCCTCAAAGTCCACAGGGCAGTTGAACCAAGCACCGGAATATTCTTCGTCACCCTCACGATACGGTTTTGTATTGTTTAACAGGTAGATTCGCATTTCCTGCATGGTCTGTCACTTCCTTTCATCATATCCAGTATTCCCATTATAACAGCATAATCTACACCGAATACATAATGAGAAAACTTTTCTAACTGTTCTTTTGGATAATCAAGTGGTGAGTGCTGCTTGATGATTTCCCACACCATACGTTTGCGGTAGGGAAGGTCGGAAATATTTTCACAGCCGACACGCTCTTTCATATCCTCAAATATATCTGTTTTCATGTTGTCCTCCAATCTTAAAATTTGCATAGAAAAAGCAGCTAACTCAAAAGAATTAACTGCTCTTTGTCTATGATAATTTGATTCCTATTTGTTTCAAAATTAAAGTAAGTTCTTTTCGCTTTTCTGGGTCTGGTGTTCTGACTAAAGTATATCCTTCTTGCTGTATTTTTCTTAATATATCAAATGTAATATCTGCTCTAGCATTTAATTTATATAGAGTATCATCCGACATAGGTACTTTACGAAGATACCACCAGAAAGGTAAATCCAATTTACTTTTAGCATATTTTATAGTGTTGACAAAGTATGTGTCCTCATTATAGTAATTAAAATGTGGTTTATCCTCTAAAAGATGTTTTTCCATATTTTCATAGAAATCATCTAAATGATTGTCAACTAAAATCTTTTCAAGTATTTGAGGAGGAATTTCACTCAAATACTCTGTTATCATACCAGTATTCAAAATATTTAAAGGCGTATAATAATATTTCTTTTTAGCGGAAAGAACAATGCTCAATACTACACTTTGATTATCAAATGCGTCAAAATATACATTGACATTAACATTGTGATATTGATAGTAAAATTTTAAGCAAGTAGCCTTTGTTTTTTTAGGAATACTGTTATAAATATCTACTAAATAGGCTTTTGTACTTTCTTTCACACAAAACACTCCTTTCAAATTCTGCTTAAATTATACTACTTTTACACAAGAAATACAATTTACGCCCCGATAATCTTATTGAATAACTGCAACAGTACGTCTTTTACGCCAGAAGAATTGAATACCAAGCCGACAGCGATTAAGGCAATCACCAAGAATCCAATCAGTTTAGAAAACTCACGCTTGAATCCGAGATATACGCCGATAACCGCAATCGCCATGAGTACCAAACTCTGTGCGTTAGATAAAAACCAGTTGTATAAGTTCTGTCCGAAATTCATTATTTTCTGCTCCTTTCCATCATTTCAATTTCTCTTTCTGCGGCTGCTCCAAGTGAGAACAGGAATAAATCAAATAAGATATGCTTCATGTTGTCATTCCTCCGTTTCTGTAATCATTTCCTCTGTGGAAGTTGTCTGCTGTTCAATCAGCTTTTTGTGACGCTCCGTGAGCTTCGCATGGTCTAAAATGTCTTTGAGATAAGTCGTACCGTTGGTACTGTCAATCTTCTGTAAGACTTTCCAAGTGGGAGCTACCTGTCTGCTTATCCAGTTGAGCGTCCGAGTGAGCGTATAAGGCTCTGGTTTGGTCGTCAGTTTCAAACGCCCACGATCAGAGCCGATAAAGTACGCCCATTTCTCATTGGTCTGCCATTCGCTGCGTCTTTTCTCCACCTCCTTGTCAGCGAACCGCATATAACGGTTGATAATGTCAAAAGCGGTACGCTCTGCGTCATGATAGGTCAGCAGGTCACGCACCGCATAATAGGCTCGCTCATTTTTCAGCCGAATTTCAAAACGGTTCTTGATTTTCGTATCTTCAATGGGTATATCGTATTTCACATACTGCTCATAGTCCTTTTCATAGATACAGAAATAAACCTCTGATTTGAGCGAACCGATATAAAGCGTATTTCCCATTCCGTATCTGTCCTGTTCATTGCTTCTCACCAGCTCACCGCTGCGGTAGCTCTTGAAGCTGCGGAATACGGAAATACATTCTTCACGGTTGCATTTCTCTGTCAGCTCTGGAATATCCAAGATTCCTGCCATATCGTTGATGGCAAGGTCAAGACGTTTCATCACACCTCCTTCCACCAGAGCGTCCATGAGAAAGTCATACCAGCTCCTATGCTGTGCCAGCAGATAACTTTCCATCTGTCGACAGCCTTTGCCTTTCAGCTCCAGCAGTGTGCCTTTCTCTTTATCGGGTGATGTCAGCACGAACACATCACCAAGCACATAATGTTCCGCATAGGAGTAGAATCCGTAGTCCTCATGTATCATTACATCCAGCTTTAATTGCAGAATATCTTCAACAACGTGCCGAACGTCCTGTGTGGGGAATCGGATTCTGACGTAATCCAAGACCATTTCCAACGGATTCTCTGGATTCAGCTTTTCCAGAGCGTCCGTGAATTTCCCCTTGATTTCTTCTGTCAAGGCTACTTTTCCAGATTCAATCCTGCTGACATACTCACGACTGATACCAGCCATGACCGCAAGACGATTCTGGGAAACGCCGTACTGCGTCCGTTTTTCCTTAAAATCGTTTATCCAATCGGTATCATTCAGTTTCAATCCCTCCAATCGAAAAAGAAATGTGACAGTTACCGATTTTGTCACACTTCTTTGAATGTTTGAAAAGTCCTCTGTTTTCAAGGACTTTTTGATATGTAATTGACTGTTTCCAGATAATTTGTGCCCCCCTGTTAGATAATGGGGGCAGATGGTTGGGGCGGCTTACGCCACCCCAACACAGGCTAGTCCGTACCTGCGTCTTTCGCTTCGCACGCCGCCTGTCCGTCCTGCCTGTTTTGTGACAATCTTCCTATCTCTTTTAAAAAGTCATGTCCTTTGGGTACAAGGGGAGTGTAAAACTCGGATATGACACTGTTTCCCGTATCAACATAGCCACGCCCTTTAATCTGCTTCAAGAAAAAGTCCTTGTCTACTTCACCGAACATCATACTGTACCCAAGCTCCGACATACGCCCAAGAGCCACACGGAAATTGAACTGGTCACGGATTCCATCACCGAGATACTTTGCGTCTGGACGCTGACAGGCGAGAATGAGAAAATATCCTGCCTGTCGTCCGAGCATGACTATCTGTTTCAGCTTGTTAAGGACAGCAGCATTTTCCTTTGTGGTGAGCATTTCCATGAACGCCACATATTCATCAAAAATAAGGAAGTGGGGCGATAGTCCTAAATAGGCATAGTTTTCACCTGTCCTGTAATTCTCCATGAGCTTCATTGCTTCACTTCTTGCCATCATACCGTCATAGAACCTGTCAATACAGGCGGTTATATCGTCTTTCTTGTACCAGACTTCCGGCATGACAACGGACAAATCCGCAAGGTCGGCGTTCTTTGGGTCTAAAATATACATGACCGCATTGCTGCGGAGCAGAGCTTCAATGATAGTAAGGATAAAGTAGGTTTTACCACCACCAGTGCCGCCAGCAATTAGCATATGTGGGAGCTTGTCATACTCCCACCAGACATTTTTCATCAGACGCAAGCTGCCATGTTCAGCCTGTACCTCATTGATAGTGATTCTGTTCGCAATCGTATCATAGAGCAGCACATATTCCACATAGCTGTCTTTCAATTCTTTGGAAACCAGCTCACAGTATAAGCCTGTTTCCAGCTTCTTTTCCAAGTGTAAAAGCTGGTCTTGATATTTCCCTAATGTAATTTCCGTACGGATATATAAAAGTCCATGCTCCATATGGTAATACAGTTTTGGAAAATAGGTGATTTTCTCTTTTTTAGTAGTAGCTGGCAAGTCCTTGAAGAATCCGCTATCCTGTGTGGATTCCGATTCATACCAGCCATTTTCCAACAGCATACGAGCCAGCTTTTGACGGTGAAAGAGCTGTTTCACTCTGTCATACTGGAATCTGCGATAGAAAAGGGTAGCCAGTACACAGACCAAAGCTGCCAAAACGATAGTCATTATCCTATATGGTGTGACCGTCAGATGGACACTGCCATCTTGAAAAAGCGAGATTACTTTCCAGTCCGTAGTGATGATTGTTTTTAGGTTCAGCAGCATAACCACCGCAAGGAACAGCAGGAGCAACGAACCAGACGAGAAACGAAAAACCAGCGATTTGTCACTGGCTCTGATACGATTCCCACGTTTATTGAATTGTGGCATAGGCTAAATCCTTTCCTTATTTTTTATGCTGTGGCTGCTGCGGATTGTTGGGAGCGTGGTTATTTCCGGCTGGCTGACCGTTCTTATTCTTCAAGACAATATCATCTGCTTTGATATACCAGTCAACGTCTGCACCTTGAAATGTAGCGGTTGCCACCGTATCAGCTACAGGATTGATGATTTCCACCTCTGTGTTGTAGTCAAATTCCTTTAACGGAACAGAAGCCGGAATACTCACCTGAATCATGCGTCCTTGCTCCTTACACTTCAAATCGTAGGTACGTTCTTTAATTTCTTCAGAAACCGTACCGTCCTCATTTTGAATATGTACCTCTCGTCTTAATGCAGAGAATTTCAATACTCCGAAAGTCTTTTCCTTGTCTATAATGATTCCGTTTGCTAATCTCATAATCTCTGTACCTCCTTATGCTTTCACCATATCGTCTGCTGACAGGATATAGTTCGTGAATCCTCTTGTGCCGATTTTATAACCCTCTGCGGTGATTTTAGGATTGATAAGTTTCACTTTTTCCTCTGATTCAAAGTTCTTCTCACCAGCAGAAGCGGGCAGCACCACGATAATATCATCTGCCCTCTGTACATCCGAATAAAGGTTGAAGCTACGGGAAACGACCGTCATACGTCCGTTGATCCTACGCTGTTCCACCTTATTCTCACCTGCAAACTCCAAATTCCCGAATGTCTTTTCCATGTTTGGGATAACGTGTTTTAATTCCATAAATTGTTTACCTCTTTTCTTTCTGATTTTGATTGATTTGTTATTTAGTGTCATTCTGCTGTCGAGATAATATCTGTCTGCCTGTGAATTATCAAGGGCAAGCGTTGTGCTAAAAGCACCCTTGACAATCCCCATTCAGAAAGATAAATCGTAATCAAGCAGAAGTTAGATATAGTGTCAGCCACAGACTGACTTTTTTATGATGGGCGGTGAACGGGGCGTTGCTTTCATAAGCTGATACCTCCCGTATTATTTAGACTTTTTTACTCTGCGGAATCTCTTATAACATGCAAAGATAAGACCAGCAGCGGAAATCCCCATCATGGCGAATAATGCGGCAAATGGCGTATTGTCACCTGTCTTTGGTGATGTGCTTGCCTTAGTTGGTGTGCTAGGTTCATCTGGTGTGGTAGGGGATTCTGGTTTCTCTTTGATTGTTACAGTCTGCCCCTCATCTTTGATGTCCTTATGTTCAGCCACTTTGATAGGCTCGTCTGGATTGGTTACGTCATATAATTCTTCAAAAGTAACAAGCTCCTTACCTGCAAGCTCACTGGCATTGAATGTAAATTCAATCTGAACTTCCATCTTCGTGTCAGTAGCGGTAAAAGTAAGGTCATTTTCCACACGTTTACCATTCGCCAGAAGTTCAGCATTTTCAGACTTCACCATTTCCCAACCTTTAAGAGTGTATTTCACGCCTTTTTCCAAACCGTCTAAAGTGACCGTATCAACGATAGTTACTTTGTCGTCTACTTCAATCGTCTTTTCACCTGTTGCCTTATCGGTAGCGATTGTGTGCATAGTGATGATACGTTCCGTAATCGTCACTGTTTGCCCTTCGTCCTCAATGTCCTTGTGTTCTGCCACCTTTGTAGGCTCGTCTGGATTGGATAAATCGTATAATTCCTCGAATGTTACTAGGTCTTTTCCTGCAAGCTCACTGGCATTGAATGTAAAGGCAATCTGGACTTCCATGCTAGAATCTTTTGCAGTAAAGGTATAGTCACTTTCTACAGGTTCACCGCCAATCAAAAGCTGTGCGTTTTCAGACTTCACCATCTGCCAGCCTTTGAGCTGATAGGTTGTACCTTTTTCCAAGCCATCTAAAGTGACCGTATCAATGACAGTTACCTCTTTACCAGCAACAATCATCTTTTCACCTGTGGCTTTGTCGACAGCGTTGGTATGAATTTCAATCACTCGTTCTTCGATAGTCACGGTCTGCCCCTCATCCTCAATGTCCTTGTGTTCTGCCACTTTGATAGGCTCGTCTGGATTGGATAAGTCGTACAATTCCTCGAATGTCACAAGGTCTTTTCCGCCAAGAGCAGAAGCATTGAACGTATAGGAAACCTCAACTTCCATTTCTGATTTTTTCGCAGTGAATGTGTAATTACTTTCCACAGGTTGACCGTCAATCAAAAGCTGTGCGTTTTCAGACTTCACCATTTGCCAGCCTTTCAACTGATATTTTGTGCCTTTTGTCAAACCATCTAAAGTCACAGTATCAACGATAGTCACGTTCTTTCCAGCAACGATTGATTTTTCACCTGTCACCTTATCTGTGGCAGTCGTATGGATAGTGATTTCTGGCTCGTATTCATCTGTAAGCGTACCTAAATCCACGACTACTTTATTTCTTGACACCACTACATCAAATGCCGGAATTAGCGTCATTCCCTTGTTGGAATCGCAGCGTAATTCTTCGATTGTGTAAGTATCATAGAGCAATGCACCTTTGCTGTCGTCTGGTGTGGAAGTACCGAACCAGATACCGTCCTCACTGGTCTTTCCGGCGTTGGTATTCTGCTTATGAGATACCCAATCAGAGGAAGTGGAAAGCTGACCATTTGCGTCTGTCACAATGATATGGCTCTCACCAGTCGTCTTGCCTGTGATCCTAAAGGGAACATTCGCAAGTCGCTTGTGAGTGCCAGCACCGATTTTTACACCCTCAATATCTCCACGCTTAATCTGGTTGTAGATGGAATGTGCTTCATCTGTTAAATCCACGATTTTTCCATCTTCTGTGATTTCAAATTCAATCGGTTTTGCACCGTCCGTCAAATATCCCTCTGGGGCGTTGCTTTCCTCAATATGGTATTTTCCGTATGGTAATGTATCGGCGGCAGTTGTAGCGATACCGTCAACGCCAGTATGGATTGTTTTGACGACTTCATTCTTGTTGTATAACTTGCCATTTACCAAGACAGCGTTATCATTTAAGGAAATGATTTCAAAGGCAGTATCTTTCAAAGTCGCACCGCCTTGTGCTTTTGTATCTTTGGTTTCAAGGTCACGTTTCTGGATTTTGACACCGCCACGGATAACCTTGTCTAATACGGAATACTGGTTGCTGCCGCTTAACGCTGCAAGCTCACCATCTTCTGTAATCTGTGCCACATAGACACCTTTTATCTGTTCAGAACTTCCGGCAGCCTGCATATAAGCACCCTCCAATAAGTAACCGTTTGGAGCTGTCTTTTCTTCTACAGTGATAGTACCAAGCGGCAAGCAGATAGTACCATTCTGTGTATAGAAGCTGTCACCCAATACCTTGTAGGAATCGGCTAATCTTGTGATGTAATGGACTTCATTGTTGCTGTCTTTTTCAGCGATTGTCTTTGTCGTCCATGTGCGTGTTGGTTCTGATGGAAGATTGTCTTTTGTATAGTAACCGTCATAATACTTCCAGACGAACTCCGCACCCTCTAAAGAAGCGTTACCCTGTGGCGTAGCTTTGGAAATTTCCATATCAATCTTGAAAAGCTCAACCAAAGTGTCAGTGACTTTTGGTTTGTCGCTGACTTTTAAAGTCGTAGTTTCATTAACCTTGACCGTCATAGTATAGACGTTCTTATCTAACTGGAATCCCTTTGGAGCTTTCGTTTCTTTCACATAGTATGTCGCAGCTCTTAATTCCACAGTGTCCGTATTACCATTGGCATTTGTCGTAAGTATGGCAACAGATTTCGTGCAGCCTTTATCAGAATAGACACCATAAGTCGCACCAGAGAGAGAATAGCAGTCATTCCCGTTTGTGACTGTGGTATTACTGGAAGATTTCTGAATCTTGCCATTGCCGACAGCCAGCTCTGCGAAGAACTGTCCTAAATCCTGCCCCTCACCAGTGTAGATATAACCGTAACAGTCATAGCGTCCTTTATTTTCTCTTACAAAGGCTTTCGCTCCGGCGAATACTTCATCTTGCACGGATTTTGAGATTTCATCATAGGAAGCTCGTACATTGTCACAGCTCCACCCAAGATGGACGCTCAATCTCTGCCAGACTACAAGCTGTCTTAAAAGGTAGGCGTGCTGGCTGCTCAATCCTGTATGGCTTTTCGTGTACTGTTTGACGTATTCAAGAGATAAAGCAACGTCCTCTATCTGGTCAGCAGTCATGCGTGTACTTGCGTCACTTCTGGTCTTATATCCATTCTTAAAGCCTGTGTTGATGTCGATACAATAAGCGTCCTCGCCCTCAACGGTCATATGCCCCTCATTAAATGTAGAGCCGATAGAACCATCATTCATTACTTTCTCAACAATGCCGACACGTTCCTCCGATTCTGTCCAGTATTGTGTTTCCGCAGCATGGACAGCAGTTGTGGGTAGAGCAGTAAAGACGGTTGCGAGAGTAAGAACACCTGTAAGCAATCGTTTCAATATCTTATTCATTTTTTGATTCTCCTTTCATTTGGGTAAAAAAATAGACGCTCATTTCTGAACGTCTGGAAATAAAAAAGGAATACCGTTTTTCAAGTATTCCTAATTCTATATGTTATTTAACTGTATTTATGTGATATGAAGTTGTTTGCTGCTGTTATGCCGCTATTTGTTGTTGGTATCTCAATGGTACATTACCATCCTGAAATGGGTGAATATTCTCAAACTGTGCATGAAATTTAGCAATATCGTATAATGTAATTTTCTCTGCGTTATGATACTTTTCTAATAACTGATGAATCTTTTCTGGAACCTCTTGTGGCAATGCTGTCTGGATATCACTGACTCTGTTTGCACGCTTTTTCCACCCACCAATTGCATATCCAATTGCTCGATCTTCAAAAACACCTTCCTTTAAATTTTTATGCATATTTTTTATGATATCTTCTGACAAAGGTTTTTCCATACATTTCATTACATAATTAAACATTTTGAAATGACCATTCATTTCTTCTATATCTTTTGTTCGAAAAATCATGTCTGGATCATCCACATATAAAGTTCCTGTTTCAAACATACTTGCTGTCTGTTTCTCTGTTAAGGTACTTCCTTCAATTCGATTGGAATTATACGCCATACTCCTCTGTGTATAACCGTATACTCCGCTTCGATCCTGTTTTTTAAATTCTATTTGCAGTCTGTCTTTTAATCGTTTCATATATGTTTCATTTTCCATGATTTTATCTCACCTCTTTTATTTAATCTGTTATTTTTAAGTATAGCATGAATTATGAATTTCTACATCTATTCTTTTAGAAGTCTATCCAATAATACTTCCCGATTATTTATAAACATCTCCGTAATCTGATAACTTTCCGTCTCCTCATACTCACATAAATGAATCCTACCATCATCAAAACAATAAATGTCAGCGTCTGGAATTCCTAGTAAAATCGGTGAATGTGTAACAATAAAGAACTGTGCTCCTTTTCTTGCACATTTATATATCTCCATTAATAATGTTAATTGTCTTTGTGGTGATAATGCCGCTTCTGGCTCATCAAAAAGATACAATCCATTGGGCTGTAGATTATTTTGTGCTAATGCCAAGAAACCTTCTCCGTGTGATCTCTCATGATATCTGGCTGAATCTATTCCACCATATTCTTCTTCCTTCGTTGCAACATTATAGAAACTTTCTGCTCTAAGAAAATATCCCCACTTTTCCTTCCGATATCCTTTTACAATTCTGATGGCATTACATAATTCAGAATGTGTATCATGCGTAGAAAATACATAGTTTTTCGTTCCGCCTTCTGGATTGAATCCATGAGCTATGGCAATTGCTTCTAATAAGGTGGACTTTCCACTTCCATTTTCTCCAACGAAGAAATTGATTGAATTTTTAAATTCTAGCCTTTCAATATTTTTTAATGCTTCTATTTGTTTTAGATAACTGTCATCATCTATTTTATTCCAGTCAAATATTACGCCTTGTATAAACTGATCATTCATTGGATTTTCCTTTCTATCATGATAAGCTTCTTCCTAATCCTTTTATATTTTATCAAAAAAAGATATGACACGAAACTGTCTTTTCATATCATATCTTTCATATTTCTTATATTTTCATTTTTCTACATACTCAATAGCCTATAGATAATAAACTATCCTACATTGCTTTCCTGTATATCTCAGCAATTTCTTCCTGTGTAAATACAACCGGATTGTTCTGAATACTTGCCGCAGATACTTTCATACAGTTCTCTGCCATCCAAGGAATATCTTCTTCGGATAATCCAAGGTCAGATAGTGTACAAGCAAGGTCGATATCTTTTAACAGACTTCTTAATTTACCAGCAAGATCTTCTGCGGTAACCCCGCCAAAGATTCTTGCAATCTTAGCAAATTTGAAGTGGTTTCCTTTATGGGATGCTTCTACGATCACTGGTGTTAATGCTGCAAGTCCCTGTCCGTGGACGATATCTTTTAGTCCGCTGGCTGGATGTTCCATTCCATGTGCCAGGGTGACACCTGCTGTATTGATAACCATTCCACCAATCGTTGATGCCAGAGTGATCTTCTCCCATGCTTCTTTGCCGCCTTCACCTTTATATACTTTGACAAGGTTTCCTGCGATCAGTTCCATCGCGTATAAACTTAGAGCATCTGTAAATGGCTGTGCGATCTTTGACGTGTATGCTTCCATGCAGTGACATAATGCATCGAATCCGACAGATGCAAGTACATGTTTTGGCATTGTCATCATGCATTCTGGATCAACAATGGATACTTTTGCAACGATCGCATTGCAACGTAAGGATTTCTTGTCTCCATTTTCCGGATTTGTAAGAACTGCAAATCCATTTCCTTCTGATCCTGTTCCACATGTTGTAGGAATTAAGATCAATGGTAATGCTTTATCACTTTGTAATCTGTTATAAATGTAATCGTTGATATCTCCGTCATTGATACTTAAGAATGCGATTGCTTTTGCACAGTCCATGATGCTTCCGCCACCGATCGCTACGACAACGTCACATCCATTTGCCTTGGCAAAATCAGCGCCTTCCATCGCCGTTGTTGTTAATGGATTCTGTGCGACTTTATCAAATAATACATGATCAATTCCTGCTTTAGACAGGCTGTTTGCTACTTTATCATATAAACCGGATTTCTTTGCACTGCTTCTTCCAGTTACAATCAGTGCTTTCTTACCATATGGTTTTGTAAGCTCTCCTGTTTCTAAGACTTTACCGCTTCCAAATGCAATATTAACTGGAAGGAAGTAGTTAAAGTTAATTGCTGGCTGTACTTCTACTACATTTCCGGTAGCATTGACAGCTCCAAGTGCTTCTTCGAAAGTATGATCTTCTTCCACTGTTTCTTCTTCATCAACGGCAACATCGATGTGAGATCCAAATTTTTCTTTGTATTTTAATTTACATACAATGAAGAAGATAATTCCAAGAACAGCCCATCCACCAGCCATTGCCCATTCTTGTGGTACAAGGTTTGACCCTGATCCTGGGATAATATACATCGCGACCATAAATCCTGACATTAAGACTGCCAATACACCAACAATCTTATAATGTTTTACTTTGTATGGACGTGCCATTTCTGGTGCTTTCTTTCTTAAGATGATGAAAGATAAGGAAACCATACAGTATGCAAGACAGCATCCAAAGTTACCTGCATCGACGATCCATACTAACATTTTACGTCCAAATAATGGAGCTAATATGGATAATCCACCGATCAAGTATAATGCATTCACTGGTGTTTTGTGTGTTTTATGTAATTTATGGAAAGTTCTTGGAATCATATAAGATTCAGCCATGGAATACATTGCACGGCTACCACCAATTAAAAAGGAGTTCCAACTTGTAACGATTCCACACATACCACCGACGATCAATACTTTTGACATGATACTGCTGTGGAATGCTTTTGCCATTGCATCAGCTGTAACAAGTCCTGATCCTGCCTGTGAAGATGAAATATCAGATGGACTCATAACATAACCAACACCTAAGATGATCAGCGCATAAAATGCAACTGCTAGTACGATAGATAAGATCATGATCATACCGATTTTTTTTAGCGGCACATTGATCTCTTCTGCTGCCTGTGGGATAACATCAAATCCAATAAAGAAGAATGGTGTCATAACCGCAACACTCATGATCGCTTTCATAGTAGTTGACGCACTATCTCCTGCAAATAATTGTGGTGTTAAATTGCTGGCATCTCCACTGACTACAGATGCTACGATCAGAAGGATTCCAACTCCACCGATGATCACTGTTAAAACTGTCTGTAAAGTTGCAGCTGTCTTCGCACCTTTGATATTGATAAATGTGATAAAGAATGCTACGATCATCGCAACTGCAAGCCATGATGCATAAATATCAAATCCTGCAACAGTATACAGATATCCTTTTAAGAATCCAGGATAAATATAAGTGATAATTGTAGGAAGTGCACATGCTTCAAAACATACAACACTGACATATCCTAAAATGATCGCCCACGTACAGATAAATGAACCAACCGGTCCCATTGCCTTGTAACTAAATACATGTTCTCCTCCACACTGTGGCATTGCTGCAGTAAGTTCTGCATAAGTAAGTCCTACAAAGAATACCATGATACCACCGATCGCAAAACCGATGACAGCTCCTAAAACTCCACCTCGACCGATCCAGTCTCCAGTTGAAACAACCCATCCCCAACCGATCATAGCGCCAAATGCAATGACAAGAATGTCCCATGCACTAAATACTTTGTCAAATTCTGATTTTTTCTTTTCCATTATATATCATTCCTTTCTTGCTTCACATTCTGTTTAAAGTTTCGAAAGAAAAAAGGCGCTAAAAGATCCTTATCTCTTAACGCCTTTGTTAGAATGTAAATGTATTTTATTTTAATTTTCAAATCGCAGATCAATCAACTGCATGATATATTTTGCTGTTTTTTCAAGTCCAAGAATACTAGAATCGATCATCATATGTCTGGTACGACAATCTCTCATATCAGAGCTTGTCATATATTCATATCTTGACTTCAACATCCCATCATTATATTTTACAAGTTTTTGTGCTTCTTTTTGTGATACACCTTTTTGCTCCATGATATGTTTCACTTTATATTCTTCTGGTGCATATACAAAGATATTTAAGCAGTCATCCCTGTCTTTTAATATATAGTTACTACATCTTCCGATAATGACACAAGATGATTTTGCCGCCAGTTTATGAATAACCTCAAACTGTGTGTAAATAACACGGTTTGTAAGATTCGCATATCTTGGTCCAAAGGTTGTGTCAAATTCATATTTGACATTTTCTTCTCCGGAATCGGCTTTTTCTACCAGATCCCTGTCAACTCCAAGTTTCTCTACGACCTGATCTACTAAATCTCTGTCGTAAAATGGAATTCCAAGTGATTCGGCAACCATCTTTCCAATGTCCGGACCACCACTTCCGTATTCACATCCGATATTTATGATAAAATGTTTCATTTACATTCCTCCCTGATATTTTGATCTTTTTTCAAAGATATTATTTTATGCTAAGGATTCTACAGCCTCCTTCATGATCGCAAATGCTTTATCACATTCTTCTTCTGTTACGATCAATGGTGGGATTGTACGGATCACACTGCTTCCGATGGCTGTAACTAACAGTTTTCGATCAAAACATGCATGTTTAATATCAACTGCGTTTAATGTGTCATCAAATTCGATACCTGTTAATAATCCCTGGTGTCTGACCTCTTTTACATGAGGAAGTCCTTTTAATTTCTCAGCAAAGTAATCTCCAACTTTCTTTGCATTTCCAGCCAAGTCGCGATCGATCAGTTCATTAACTTCTGCTAATGCTGCTGCACAGCTGACTGGATGTCCACCAAATGTTGTTCCATGAGATCCAGGTGTAAATGCTTTAGCAACTTCTGCTGTTGCACAGATTGCTCCGATCGGCATTCCTCCACCTAAGCCTTTTGCCATGGATACGATGTCTGGTTTGATTCCATAGTTCATATAAGACATCACTGCACCTGTTCGACACCATCCTGTCTGAACTTCATCGATCAAGAGTAACATATCATTTTCATCACAAAATTCTCTTAATCCTTTCATGAATTCCTGTGTTGCTGGATGAACACCACCTTCACCCTGTACTGGCTCGATCATGATCGCGATCGTATTTTCTGTACATGCATCTTTAAATGCCTGAAGGTTATTATATGGTGCGTATGAGAATCCATAAGTCATTGGTCCAAATCCGACCTGACATCCATTTCCCGGCTGTCCTGTTGCTGACATTGCTCCGAATGTTCTTCCATGGAATCCCATCTTCGCTGTTACGATATGATAATGGTTTGGTCCGTATTTTTCGATTCCGTATTTACGAGCCATCTTGATCATTGCTTCATTTGCCTCTGTACCAGAGTTCTGATAGAAGATCTTATCCATTCCAATCGTTTCACATACTTTTTCAGCAAGCAGTGCCTGAGGAATTGTGTATGGATAGTTGAATGTATGCATGATGTCGCCAACCTGATCTTTAACTGCTGCTACAACCTTTTCATTACAGCTTCCTGCGTTATTTACTGCGATTCCTGCATAGAAATCAAGATATTCCTCACCATTTTCATCGTACATATACATATCTTTTGCTCTCTCCGCAAGGAAATCAAAACGTTCGTATGTCTCGATCATATATTTGTTTACTTTATCTTTAATATCCTGACTTGTTAATCCTGTGTCTTTTAATCTCATATCTGCTTCCTCCTCATGATGTTATTAGTTATTTAACTTCTCTGGGCCAGATTTTGTTTATCTTTTTCATTGATAAACTTTAAATAATAAAAAGAAAAGCAAGGGAAACTTATCCTGTCGGTAAGCGCCCTTGCTTAATTTCTATCCTTTATTTTGTACAACTATACAATAACACTAGAGGATTGAATTGTCAATATATCTTTGTTATTTTTTGAAATTTCTTTATTTTTATCTTTTATAATATATTTTATTATTATATTGTATATTTTTTCTTAGTGTTTTATTGTTTTTTAATTTTTTTGTAAAATATTATATATTACATCTGTCCATTATATTGAACATATCATTTTATCATCTTACTACTTCCGTATGATACTTACCGATAATCTACAAACACACAGATAAAACTTGTCTTTTGTTGTGTTTCATTTTTATAATTATGTTTTTTATCTGTTTCAAATCGATAGATTTCCCCTTTTGTGATCTTCTGAACATCTTCACCACACTCAATCGTAAGTTCTCCATCTGTAACTGAAAGATATTCTCTTGTCTTCTCTCCATGGCTGCCACTGATATATTTACCCCCTGGTTCGATATCAATGCGGTAAATCTCTAATTGGTGATTATCTTCGTATGGAAAACATGTCCATACTTTGTATTCACCGATCATTTCTTTTGTTGGTGTCATCTGATCTGGTGTTACAAGGCAGGATTCCATTGGCGGAGTATCAATTAATTCTTGGAATTCGATTCTTAATCCGCTTGTGATCTTTCCTAAAACACCTAACGATGGATTTGCTGTTCCTTTCTCAATCTGAGCTAACATACTTTTACTAACACCTGTTTGTTCTGATAGTACATCAAGACTCATGCCCTTGGAAGTTCGAATTCTTTTTAGGTTGACAGCTACATTGTGAGATAGGTATGATTGATAATCCATAGGAGACTCCTTTTTGCTTTTATTATCAGTTTCTTCATTTCTGCGTGTTCTAATGCAAGTATTATTACTATCCTTATGTTATCTGCAATACTGCTTTAATGCAAGTGCAATTTTTTACATGACCATTCCTTTTTTTAATGTTTCTAACTCGTCTGATAAGACGTCTTCTTCTACATCATTATAACTTCAGATTATATCAAACTCACATTTTTATGTATTTCACACTTTCTAAATCCTCAACTATAATAAAGCCCATAAAACAAATCGACAATCACACCAAAAGGAGAAGACAACTATGTTAACATCAATCATTGGTTTCCCAAGAGTTGGAAACTTAAGAGAACTAAAATTTGCCACAGAAAAATATTTTAAACATCAGATCTCACAGGAACGTTTGCAAACAGTTGCGAAAGAAATCCGTGAAAAACAATGGAGATTATTAAAAGAAAATGGAATTGACCTGATCCCATCCAATGATTTCTCATTTTACGATACATTGCTTGACAGTGCAGCTTTGTTTAATATCATTCCATCTCGTTATAAAGAGTTAAATTTATCTGATCTTGATACTTACTTCGCAATGTCCCGCGGATATCAAGGAGATCACGGAGATGTTCGTGCACTTGCTATGAAAAAATGGTTTAACACGAATTATCACTACATGGTACCTGAAATTGAAGATGACACAGAAATCAAACTTACAGGTACAAAACTTTTTGATGAATTTCATGAAGCTCTTCATCTAGGAATTTTAACAAAACCTGTGATCACAGGACCATTTACTTTATTAAAATTAATTCGATATACTGGGGAAAAACAACTTCCTGATTTTGTAGAACCAATGATTCATGCATATGAGGACCTTATTTCTAAGGCTCAAGGAACAGAGATTTCATGGATTCAGTTTGATGAACCTTATTTAGTACATGATCTGTCTTCCGATGATATTGCATTGTTTAAGAAAATCTATACATTGCTTTTAGCAAAAAAAGGAAATTTAAAAGTTCTTGTTCAAACATACTTTGGTGATGTCCGTGATATTTATCATGAACTGACTTCTCTTGATTTTGATGGAATTGGACTTGATTTTATCGAAGGAAAAGAAACAAAATCTTTGATCAAAAAAGAAGGATTTCCAAAAAATAAACTTCTCTTTGTTGGAATTGTAAATGGAAAAAATATCTGGAAAAATCATTATGGAGACTCTTTAGCTACTATCACATGGCTTAAAAACTCTGAAATCTCAACTGTGATCAATACTTCTTGCTCTCTTTTACATGTTCCATACACACTGAAGAACGAAACAAAATTAGATGCTGATTATACAAAACACTTTGCTTTCGCAGAAGAAAAATTAGAAGAATTAAATGAATTGAAAATATTAAGTGATCTTGATTCTTACGAGACACATCCTGCCTTTATTAAAAACTTGGAATTATTCTCATCAAAACGTAAGAATTCTTATGATCCTGAAGTTTCAAAACGTGTATCTGAGATCACAGATCAAGATTTTACCCGACTTCCTGACTTCTTTGAACGTGAAAAGATTCAAAAAGATGTCTTTAAACTACCACTGCTTTCAACAACTACCATTGGATCTTTTCCTCAGACTTTGGATGTTAAAACAAATCGTAGTGCATTTAGAAAAGGTGAGATCAGCGAAAGTGAGTATGTTGACTTTAACCGTAAAAAGATTGCAGAGTGCGTAAAATTACAAGAAGAAATTGGATTAGATGTCCTTGTTCATGGAGAATATGAGCGAAATGATATGGTTGAATATTTCGGGCAGCAATTAAATGGTTATCTGTTTACTGAAAAAGCCTGGGTACAGTCTTATGGAACACGTTGTGTGAAACCACCGATCATCTGGGGTGACGTATCCCGTCCAGAACCTATGACTGTTTCTTGGTCTGTTTATGCACAAAGCCTTACAGATCACCCTATGAAAGGAATGTTGACTGGACCTGTTACGATCCTTAACTGGTCATTCCCTAGAGAAGATATTTCTGTCAAAGAAAGCACTTACCAGATTGCTTTAGCAATCCGTGATGAAGTTTTAGATCTCGAAGCAAATGGTATTCACATCATCCAAATTGACGAAGCTGCTCTTCGTGAAAAACTTCCTCTTCGTAAATCTGATTGGTATTGCGAATATCTTGATTGGGCAATTCCTGCCTTCCGTCTAGTACATAGCAAAGTAAAACCAGAAACACAGATTCATACACATATGTGCTATAGCGAATTTACTGATATCATTCCAGCAATTGATGATATGGATGCAGATGTGATCACTTTTGAAGCTTCCAGATCTGATCTTTTGATCCTTGATTCTCTGAAAGAAAATCATTTCAAAACAGAAGTTGGTCCTGGTGTCTATGACATTCACTCTCCACGAGTTCCTTCCGTTGAAGAAATCAAGACTGCATTAAATAAAATGTTAGATAAGATTGAAATTGAAAAGTTATGGGTAAATCCAGACTGTGGATTGAAAACACGTGGAAATGAAGAAACAACTGCAAGTCTTAAAAATCTTGTAGCTGCTGCAAAAGAATTAAGAGAAGTAAAAGATTTTTAAATTTTAAACAGAGAGGTTTTTATGTAAAAGCTCTATCAAACGTCTATTCAAATTATGACGTTTGATAGAGCCTTGTCTTTCTGCTGTCATTTCGTTATAATAGGATTAATCGAACATATATACGGGAGGAATTTTATTTTGGATCAATTATTATGCCAATTAAACCAGAAACAACTAGAAGCTGTTACATCTACAGAAGGTTTTATCCGAGTGATCGCAGGGGCCGGTTCTGGAAAAACCAGAGCGTTATCTCACAGATTTGCCTTTTTGGTTAACGAAATTGGAATTTTGCCAGGCAATATCCTTTGTGTTACTTTCACAAACAAAGCTGCTAACGAAATGAGACATCGGATTCATAATCTCATTGCTGATAACGATACTGGTTATATTAATACCTTCCATGGATTTTGTGTATCCATTCTACAGGAAGACTCCCATGCCGTACAATATCCAAAGAATTTTCTTGTTTTAGACAATCAGGATATTGATTCTATGTTAAAGATCATTTATGAGGAACGCAGACTTACACTTCGTCATAAGACATTTTCAAAGGCAAGAGATATGATCGAGATGTATAAATTAGAACGATATCCTAATTATTATCTTGATCTGATCACAATGTCCCTTGATACATTACGGCAAAAATATTTGAGGGCTACCGATGTGAATGATATCATTTTTTATGGATATTTATATCAGGAGAAGAAATGTTTTGGTCTCGATTACAACGATCTTTTGAAATTTTCTCTTTATATTTTTGAAAAGAATAAAGAGATCCGTTTAAAATGGCAGAAACGTCTGGAATACATCATGATCGATGAGTTCCAGGATATTGATAAGATTCAATATCAATTAATGAAAGTCTTATGCGGATATCATAAAAACCTCTTTATTGTAGGAGACCCAGATCAGACAATCTATTCCTGGCGTGGTGCAGATATCAACTATCTCCTTAATTTTGACAAAGCTTTCCCTGATGTTAAAACGATCATGATGAATGAAAATTATCGTTCTACTCCTCAGATCTTATCGGTATGCAATTCACTGATCGATAAGAATAAAAATCGTATGAAAAAGGACCTTCTGCCAATGTGTCATAGCAAAAATTCAGTGCTTTATTATCACGGAGATACTTCAGAAGAGGAATCTGATTGGATCGCAGATCAGATCATAAAATTACATAAAAAAGATATCTCATATAAGGATATCACGATTCTTTATCGTGCTCATTACGTTACCCGAACCTTGGAAGAGACATTGTTAAAAAAGAAAATCCCATATAGCATCTATAGTGGAATTCAATTTTTTGAGCGAATGGAAGTAAAAGACGCACTGTCTTATCTGCGTATGATCACATACAAAGATGATCTCTCTTTTTTAAGGATTGTGAATGTTCCAAAACGAAATATCGGTAAAAAACGAATGGAATTTCTTCAAGCATATGTAAATGCTCATCACTGTTCTTTTTATGAGGCATTAAAAGAATGTGTGGAAGATCCAATTTTTAAAGGAACAGATGCAAAAGATTTTATCTCATTGATCGATGCTTTTTCAGTGACTTATGAGCAACGAACAATTTCTGAAGTTTTATCTGATATTTTGGATCGAAGTGGTTATGAAGAAATGCTTCGAACTACTGGAAATCAGGAACGTCTTGATAATCTGGCTGAATTAAAACAAGCTGTTTATGATTATGAAATATCTTGTGGCGAGGAAGCTCTGCTACCTGATTATCTTGATCATATTGCCCTATTTACGAATAGTGATGTTACTGATGATTCTGACAAAGTAAAATTGATGACCGTTCATGCTGCAAAAGGATTGGAATTCCCACACGTATTCCTATGTGCATTAAATGAAGGAATTTTTCCTTCCAAGAAAACCTCTACAATTGAGGGAATGGAAGAGGAACGTCGTCTTGCATTTGTTGCAATGTCACGTGCCATGAAAAGTTTATTTTTAAGTGAATCGCACGGAAAAAATTTTGATGGATCAACCCGTTACCCATCTAGATTTATTTTAGATATCGATCAAAAATTTTTAGAATACGTTAAAAAACCAGAAGATACTCTGATCGCAGAAACCAAAAATTACATTCATTACAGTAATCGCTATTTAGATGGTTATGTCGCTGAACAAACTTTTCAGGTTGGTGATAAGATCATTCATAATGTCTTTGGACAAGGTAGGATTAAATCCATCCTTTCTGATCGAAATGCATATATGATCAAATTTGAACAAATAGAAACACCTCGGATCATTTCATTTCGGGTTCCAATAAAAAGAGCTTAAGTTTTATGTAAAAGAATCCTGAGTAAATTTTTACTACTCAGGATTCTTCTTTGTATAAAGAACTAATCGTAAATATCCTATTGCTCGAAGTCCATATTGGATAAAAGATGTACTCCATCCTAATGATCCTTGTGGATTAATTGATACACGTCTGACTGTTTCAAAATCTCCTGTATAAAAACATAACATGTAATATAGATATTCGTCATCGGTTTTATTTAATAGTACTGTTCCTCATATGTACCATTACAGTCAGGATAAGAAGCAGCACGATCAGCACGGTTATAAAAACCAAAACTGCCATGGACTGCGGTTGCTTCGGAAATCAATTACAGCCAGTTTTCCAGAACATCATTCAGCTTATTCATATCCAGCGGTTTCGCGATATGTCCATTCATGCCTGTATTTTTGGCCAGCTGTACATCTTCTGCAAAAGCATTGGCAGTCATGGCAACAATAGGCAGTTTTCCCTTTTCACCCGAAAGACTCCTGATTGCCGCTGTTGCCTCATAACCATTCATAACAGGCATTTGGATATCCATAAAAATAAGATCATACAAATCTTTCGGAGAAGCTTCCACTTTCTCAACTGCGATTTTCCCATTTTTTGCCGTTTCCACTTTTGCACCTGTCATCTGCAAAATTTCACCAGCAATTTCTCTGTTCAACTCATTATCCTCAACCAGCAGAATCCTTTTTCCTGTGTAGTCTGATTCTGACAACTTCTCCAGATAATTTCTTGCTGTTTTTTCTTTTCTGCCTGAAGTAAACTGCCGTAGTGTTGCCGTCAGCCGGGAACGGAACAGCGGTTTTGCAATAAAAGCATCTATGCCCGCCGCCTTTGCTTCTTCTTCAATCTCGCTGAATTCATAGGATGTCAGTACAATGATGGTGATTTCTTTACCTATCCGCTTCCGGATCTGTCTGGCTGTTTCTATGCCATCCATATCCGGCATCTTCCAGTCTAAAATAACAGCAAAGTAATCATCTTTCAACTCATGCCGTGCATAACAGCACTCAATGGCTTCCCTGCCAGAGAGAACCCATTCACCCATAATACCGATTTCATTTAATGTTGCAACTGTACTTTCACAGCATGTCCTATCATCATCCACAACCAGAACCGGCAGATTCATCAGATCTCTGTCCTGTTCTTTTTCTTTTTCCTGAAGCTCCAGATAAATTGTTACTGTGATTTTAGTTCCCTTGTGCAAGGTACTGTCCACTTTAATAGTGCCATTCATCAGGTTCACAATATTTCTGCTGATTGCCATTCCCAGACCAGTTCCCTGGACTCTGGTTGTCCGGTGGTCATCCGCGCGGCTGAACGGATCAAACATGATTTTCTGGAATTCCGGTGACATACCGATTCCATTATCCTCAATCGTAAATTCATAGCATCCAAGTTCTGAAAATCCATTTGGCTTTTCCTCTATCGAAAAAGTAATATTTCCACCATCCGGTGTATACTTGATTGCATTACTCATCAGATTCACAAATACCTGCTGAATCCTCAAGCTGTCACCACAGACAGCCTCATGTTCAATATGATTGATGTGTATATCAAAATTATGTTTATGTTCATCAAGCACCGGTTTCGTAATTGTAATAAGATTATCTACCAGATCTGACAGATTGAAATCTTCCTGTGCCAGTGTCATTTTTCCACTTTCAATACGTGCCATATCCAATACTTCATTGATCAGCCCCAGCAGATGACGGCTTGATTCTGTAATCTTGCTGAGACATTCAATAACTCTGTCCTGACTCTCAATATTTGCTCCTGCTATTGCCGTCAGACCCACAATGGCATTCATTGGTGTCCGGATATCATGGGACATATTGGAAAGGAATTCTGTTTTCGCACGATTTGCGTTTTCTGCAGACCGATAAGCCTCTTTCAGTGCCTGACGGGATTCAATCTCTGCTTTCTTCTCCTGTGTCACATCCATGGATGCCAGCAATACCTTTTCCAGCTTTCCATTCTTCCATTCCAAAGGAATATAAGAAGCGATTTTATAAGTCTTTTCATCCATGCTGCAATACTCAAACTTATAAATATCATTTTCACTTTTCAGTTTTTTCCGAATATTATCCGGGGCTATCAGGATATCTATAGCTTCCAATGGTTCCAGTGTCTTATATTTTTCAAGAACCTGCATCTGAAAATCATGATAAAATCCCAGAGGTTTATATATCATCTGTCCATTCAGATTGTAGAATTCATATCTGTCATTTTCCAGATCACAGACAACAAAGCGGTCAACCAGACGCACAATACTCTGAATCAGCTGCTCCATGGAAGCATTATCCGCTGCCATCTGCAGATGCCGCGCACTCTCCACCTTTGCCTCTGTGATATCACGCAGAAAGATCATGGCATATTCTGAATCCTCTATTTCGCCACGTATGACCACATTGCGGACCCATCGTTCTTCTCCATTCAGAGTGATACGGCACTCTAAAGCCAATTCGGTTTCCAGACCCTTCAGCCTTTCTGCAATATAACCACGGTCGTAAAAAGAGGATACCGCCTTCTTATCTGTCTCCACAACATAGGAATCCACAAAATGTCGGATCAGTTCATCCCATGTACGACTCTGTTCAAAAACTGTCATCAGGGACGGTTCAACCTTAAAGGTATCAAAAGTATTCGCTTCCAGATTCACATAATACTCGCACAGATCTGCTTTCGTAAAAGCCCGGTGGAAAGCAGCAGATTTTTGTGCCTGCATGATTTCTTTTTTCTCCGCATCAATGTTAATAAAAATCCCGGCAATCCTGCTGGCAGAACCATCCAGACGGCGTATTACTTCTGCCGATGCCCGAAACCACTGGTATTGATTATCCTTCATTTTCATACGATACTCTACCTGGTATTTTATCTGGTTCGTCTTATCCTTAATTGCCGCCTGAAGCTGCATCATTACTCTTTCTTTATCCTGTGGATGCAGAAGATCTGACCAGGATTCCAGTTTATTCGGAAAGTCCAGAGTATCATGATAGCCGAGCATTTTTCGGAATTCATGACTCCAGTTTGCATTCACAATCTCACTGTTTTTGTCACAGTCAAAATACCAGAAGCCGGAATAGATAGCCTCATTGAGCAGTGCCAAATTTACATGATCCCAGTTGACCTGTACGGACATAACCCAGATCTGTCTGCCCGCCTCATCTGTCGCATCCTCTTTACAAAGCCGTACATTATTCACTGTACCGTCTGCTGCAAGAATCTGTGCTTCCCTGTTCCGTGAAGCTGCAAAAAACGGTCTCGCTCCAGTATATCTTCCTCGTCATAAAAGAAGTTTCTCAATGAGCCTTTTGTCTGTTCCATGAAAGTGTCGAATGTATATCCTGTACTATGCAACAGCAGATTATTCACAGACAAAATAGACAGGTTTTGGTCATAAGATCCTGTCATTATACCTACCCCGCCATTATTTTCCAGTGTTTTCTGTACGGCCTGTGACATGGCCTGTGTCTGCCTCGTTACAGTCTCACCTAAGGAATATATTTTGTCTTCATAATTTTTCATTTTATAAAAATCCTCTCTCCGTCTTATGCCTTCTTCATCTTGCTTTTATCTGTATACAGAAAACCTGTCCCTGCTAGTTTTGTTACCCATTTTTGCATGCAAAAAGGACACTTGCCAAAATCTGCCAGTGTCCCTACTATATTTCTCTAAAATCACACATTTATATAATATAAAAGGTATCGGAATCCCTTCTGTTCAAACATCTTTTCCATATATTATGATGATATGGAAACAATGGCAACCGGCTGACATGGTCAAGCTTTCTGACTTTAGTCCCTTCTGGCTTTGCGCCCCTACCTTTCAACAGGTTTGCTTTTAAAATAATCTCTTTCTTCAAAAGACCTTACCACACGATTTTCCGCACGTCAATAATTTTTAAAAAAATCTACACATATTTTACTTCATAAAAAATCTAAATCGATGAATCCTAAAAACCTAACATTTTTTCATATAAAGCTCATTCATCATTTATAGTGTGAATATTCTTATGCGGCAGAGCCGCCTGTCCAGTTTAGACTGAGCCATCTGTCCAGGCGGAGTGAGCCACTATAATATCTGCGAGTTTACTCGCGTAATGATTTATCTAATCCGTAAACTTCGCGCATAGAAATATCATGTTCAATATCAATACCTCTGATATTGATCCGATAACTGTCATATGCAATACGATCTAATATAGCATCTGCCAATGGACTGTCTGAACCTCCAAGTTGATCATACCATTCTTCAAATTCATACTGAGAACAAAAGATGGTAGATGATTTTTTACGTCTTCTGTGTAAAAGTTCAAAAATATCTCTTTGTTCTGATTCAGTTGGCTTTAATAAAAGCCATTCATCTAAAATAAGAAGAACTGGATTTGCATATTTAGCCATGATCTTTTTGTAATTGCCATTGTCACGAGCCAGCTCAAGATCAATCAAAAGATCAGGTAACCGAACATACTTGGTATTAAAATATTGTTTACATGCTTCCATACCAAAGGCACATGCCATGTACGTTTTTCCGCAACCAGTTGCACCTGTGATAAAGATATTTCTATGTTCAGATATATATTCACATGTAGCAAGACGAGTGATCAATTCCTTGTTCAGTTTACGTCCGGATGTATAATCGACATCCATGATACTTGCATCTGGCTGATCAAACTCAGCTTTTTTGATCAGTCTCTTTAATCGATTACTTTTTCGGTTATTATATTCGATATCTACAATCATACCGAACCGGTCTTCAAAAGGAACTTCGTTAAATTCAGGATCATTCAACTGATTACGAAATGAATCTGCCATGCAGCTAAGTCGCATTTCAATTAATTTATCAATTGTGCTTTGATTTGTCATAGTTATTTACCTCCGATAATAATCAGCACCTCTTGTGATGCCGTGTGCTTTGTGTGTGGATTCTGTATGATCAGCTTCCGATTTCAGTTTTTTTGAACTGGTCACAAGAATGTTTTTAATGCTCTTATAACTCGGTGACGAAGTATAGGATAAGGCTTTTTTACAAGCAGCTTCCAATAAAGTATCAGAGTACTTTTCAGCAAGCTTCAGTAATCCCATACAACTTCGGTAGGTTTGCTGCTCCACACGTTTGGAGGTTAAGATTGCATTGACTGCATGATATGTATTTATTCCAATCTGTTCAGCCCATTTACGGAAACGATCACCATTCCATTCAAGATATTTCTGATGATCCTCTGGCATATGTGCTGTAACAGTACTGTATTGACCCGGACGTCCTTTTAGTCGACGATGAGAAGCAATACGATTGTGATTATAAAAGATCTCAACTGTATTATCTGTTATTTTTACATCAACTTTCTTTTTGATGTATTCATAAGGAACTGAATATAGCATTTTATCCACAGATATGTGATAATTGAACTGAACTGTGGCGGTTTTCCAGTCGCTTAGTTCAAAACGGGTAGCAGGTAATGGGGATAGCAAAGGCTTTTCATTTTCAAGGAATAGCTCCAACCGGCTACCTTCCTTTTTTTGAAAGAGTTTTTGGTTAAAAGTCAAAAGTTTTTTTCTGATAGCCCGATTTAATTCCGCAAGTGAAAAGAACTGTTCATTGCGAAGTGCTGCTGTGATCCACGTAGATATATTTCCAACGGTTCCCTCTGCATTCGGTTTATCTTTAGGACTTCTGACACGAGCAGGTATGATCGCAGTTCCGTAATGTTCAGCTAGTTCCTGATAGATTTGATTGATCTGTTGATCTTTCCGTTTTCCGTTATGGATAACTGCTGTTTTACAATTATCTGGCACGAGGATCTTTGCAACACCGCCAAAATATTCATACATATGAATATGAGCCTTGATCCATGATCGTTGTTTCATATCCAAAAAAGCTTCAACGTAAGTATACTGACTGTATGTCATCACACCAACAAAGATATGTGCCTTGATGATCTCTCCTGTATCTGGATCGATGATCATTGCAGGATCACCAGCCCAGTCAACTTCGATCTGCTCTGCAGGTTTACGTTTGATATGCATGGTAGCACGATGTTTCTGCTCATCCTGTTGAATGTGATAACAGAATTGAGAATACATCAATGGTTCATCTCCATTTGCACGGCAATCTTCAATATATTCTGTCCAGAGAAGTTTTTTACTGACACCATTGCGGAGTAGTTCTTTTCGGATGTAATCATAATCAGGCATCCGACGGTTTGATCTGTTGTGTAGTTTTGGATATAACAACTGCTCTAATACTGCATCTGTCTGATCATCTGATAATGGCCAGGAAAGATTTAACTCCTTAGCACGTTTTAAAACTTTTGAAACAGTATTTCGAGAACATGGAACACTTAAAGCAATGTTCCGATTACTAAATCCCAGACTGGAAAGTCTGAGAATCTCACGATATTTGGTCATCGTTAGGACCTCCTTCATAATAGATTTACACCTAATAAAAGTGTATAAAACTATTATAAAGGAATCGGCTCAATGAATCCGGAACAGTGGCTCAGCCTAAAATGGAATGGTGGCTCAACCATGTCGGACAGATGGCTCAATCAGTCCAAGATTATTCATATAGTGCTATTCTCTCCATTAACTAAACATAACCTATTGTTCGATAATAAATTTTAGATCCAAAAAGAGGCTTCACACCACGAACCAACTCGCAATGCAAAGCCTCATCACTCACCCATTATATTCTTGTCACAAAATCCAGCGAGATCCACCCATTCCGCCTGGACAGATGGCTCAGTCTAAACTGGACAAGCGGCTCTGCCGCATAAGAATATTCACAATCCATAAAAATGTGATGATGCGTTCAAAGAGGATAATTACTTAATCATTTTCATTGCAAATCACAATCAGATGACATTAGCAAATTTTCTAATTTATTCTGAGCAAATCTCTGAAGATAAAAATACTTATCAATAATTTTATAATTCATATTTCTATCAATTTGTTCAAAGCAAAAGTCTATTAACTCTTTTATAAAACTTTCACCAGACAGATAATAATCCTGCAAGATTATATTATTCTCTGGAAAGTGCAGATAATTATAGATATATTTTTCATCAATATCCTGTTCAATGATTCCCTCACCTGTTCCTGGCATTTTAGGAACCAGTCCCGCCCCCAAAATAGATATATATTCAGGGTTTTTTGCAACTATTTTATATTTTACTGATGATATATTTTCTAAAACTGCTTCAGCAATATAATCATCTATAACAATACGAGGATGAATTGCTATTTCTGACTCCATCTTATACGCCTTATTCACCGCATCTCCAAAAAACATACTTTTTGAAGGGTCAACATAAGCATCACCATAAGATATTCCACCTCTAAAAAGAATTCTTTCTTTAATGAATCGTAAAAATATTGGCTCACAATTACACAATGCCACTTTAAATAGTTCGCCCTCATCTTTACGTTCATCAGATATTCCGTCTTTAAAGCCATAGAAAATATAAGCACAATCAGAAAATGTATATATTTTTCTAAAATACACCGTGTGTATCATATCATTTTGCTTGTTTCTTTCAAGCTCTTCATGAAAAATTTTGTTAATTTTATATGTCTCTTGAAAATCAACTCTATTTTGGCTTCCAAGAATATCTACAAATATGACTAAATATTTAGCGAAACCATTTGGCTCATTACTCATCAAAATCCACCTCTACTATTGTCCTTTTTCATTTAACTTCTTTATTACGCAAAGCTGTATCTGTTATAAACCTCGCCCATCCAAATACTGAATAGCTGTTGAAATCAAGGATAAGCATCGCTTATAAAAATACTCATAATGCCTTTTATCCTGAATATCCGTTTTTGTTGTTTCATGGTGTCGAATTCTAAAATTATTGCCAAGTATGGTAAGCTCATGAAATTCCTTTTCAAATAATTCTAAAAACGGCTGTTGATTATTACCCATATCCATTATAATCTTATTAACTGATTTCTTCTTATCTACAGTCGATGAACAGTAATATGTCTTTAGTCTCTCAAATGCATCCCAAAGTTTCTCCACTGCAATTTGCAAATTGTTTTCATCATAATATTTTGAAGCCTCTTGTAATAACTCTTTCAGTCCTACTTCTTGAACAGACACTAATGAATTTTTATTTATCTGGGTATCAAATGTATTCATTAGCTTCCCCTTGGAAAGCTGAAACGGTATCTCATTCAGTTTTAATATAGCATTAATCTGTGGTTCAAAGTCATCTGAGATACTATGTTTCGCAAAAAACTCTATTGCGTCCAACACGCAAAATGGAGAATTAGAAAGTATGAATGCTTGCAAATCAGCAGTTTCAACATATTCTTTTTTATCATTATAACACTTTGGCACATAAAATTGCCTTATTTCATTGAAAACATCCTCAGCTACTGTTGTATTATAATTCCATCCCGTTTCGTCAGTCGCTTGATATACGATATTATATCGCTCCAGAAACTGATAAATTTGATTTCTCGCTTTCCGCTTTATGGACAATACTATCTTTTTTGCTTTTATGTCCTTTGCATTTCGTTGAGAATATGGAATAAACAACGTATTATCTTCTTGCTGATATATTCTCCATCCATAAACATCACGATTGGATATTTTCTCAGCAGGGTAAATCTCATAACCGTCATTTTGTAATAGCTTGTTAATTGCCACTAAAAATTCTTTCCAATATCCCTTATCATATCGAACAGCAGGGTGAAATACTTCACAAAGAAATTTTAAATATACTTCATCGCTACCATCTTGTAAATTGAATCTTTTGTCTTCAAAAACCCAGCAGTATGGATAATCATCATTATTCACTGTATGTTGCCAAATATCCTGTTCTGCATTTGCAAATCTTGAATCAAAACTTGGCATTCTCTCTAAATCATATAATCTTTTAAGAAAATCTATTTCTTCAAGGCGACCATAATAATTGTAAGTAACGGTTCGAGTTTGAAAAAATTCATCTATCTCCAATCCATTCTGAAATAAATCTAAAATATCTCGCTTTGTTATTTCTGTAATACGGTTCACTCCATTTTCCTCCTTTCAAGCGTATTCAGCACTTATATATTGCTTCCCAAATATTTTAAAGAAAAGCGTATCACTATTTTAATGATACGCTCATCATTATTAAATCACTTCAAAATGCTTCAATGCATCCTTTATTGCTTCAACCTTCTCTGGAGTCGGATGCTTCCTCGGCTGTTTCAATTCCTCTACCGCATTAGGAGCATCGTACATCGGCAAGCCTAAATCTCTCTTTACCTCTGCGATATATGCGGTATGTACTTTGAAACCGTATTTAACTTCTATGTATTCCTTTACCATTTTGTAGATCGCTCGTTCTTTGGGCTTGTAGCTTTCCGCTCTTTTAGCAATATTATCAAGTGGAACTTTTCCCTCACCCTCGCCAAACTCAACTTTTACGTTGATATGTCCGTCTGGCTTTTTGTGGGAAAGCAGTACTACCGTCTCAACATGAACTGTATTTGAGAACTGTTCCACATCTGTTACCCGCATAACCTCTCTGCTGCCTCAAACACTTCCAAATATCTCGCAAGACTTATCACTTATCCGTAACTCCCCTGCTTTAAATTGTATTCTTTATTGCTTTGTATGGAAATTCAACTGATTGTCTATGTCCCGTCCAGCATACATTACTCTAAGTATTGTTACGACTTTTTTATCACTATTTGGAATATATAGTATCACATAATTATCTACTGGTAATATATGAAGTTCACGACTTTTCCATGGTTCTTTTTCATATTTTCGATAACGCTTCGGCATCGCATCAAGACTTAATATCTGTTCTTCTAGACGATTAAGTTGTCCGATTGCATTTTCTGGTAATTGTAATTCAAAAGCAATATATTCAAAAATTTCTCTCAAATCACGGTCTGCCTGTTCAGATACTTCTACTTCATATTTCATAAGTCATAATCCTTGCGAATATCAGCAAAAGCTTTCTTCGCATTTTTTGTCCGTCTATCATGCATATCTGCATATCCTTTCTCCAATTCTTCATTGAATTCTACTTCTGATAATATGCTGATATCAACAGGTCTAGCGGATGGTATTTTTACTTCAAATGGAAGTCCTCTCTGTAAGATAATCTGCTTATAAAACATATTGATAGCACTAGAAGCAGGAATACCAAGTGCAGACAAAATACTTTCTGCTTTTTCTTTGACTTCTGGTTCAATCCTTGCATATAAATTTGCTGATTTTGTAGCCATATAAAACATCTCCTTTCGTGAGTAGTTTTTCTATCTATTTTTATTATATGCAAATGTCCGCACAATAGCAATACTAATTTTACCTTTCCGTTTTCCAACAGCTTTTATATCACCATTCCTTGAACTTATTCTATATTGCCATTTACATTTTGGGGAATATATGAATAATCTTGGACTGATTGAGCCATCTGTCCGACATGGTTGAGCCACCATTCCATTTTAGGCTGAGCCACTGTTCCGGATTCATTGAGCCGATTCCTTTATAATAGTTTTATACACTTTTATTAGGTGTAAATCTATTATGAAGGAGGTCCTAACGATGACCAAATATCGTGAGATTCTCAGACTTTCCAGTCTGGGATTTAGTAATCGGAACATTGCTTTAAGTGTTCCATGTTCTCGAAATACTGTTTCAAAAGTTTTAAAACGTGCTAAGGAGTTAAATCTTTCCTGGCCATTATCAGATGATCAGACAGATGCAGTATTAGAGCAGTTGTTATATCCAAAACTACACAACAGATCAAACCGTCGGATGCCTGATTATGATTACATCCGAAAAGAACTACTCCGCAATGGTGTCAGTAAAAAACTTCTCTGGACAGAATATATTGAAGATTGCCGTGCAAATGGAGATGAACCATTGATGTATTCTCAATTCTGTTATCACATTCAACAGGATGAGCAGAAACATCGTGCTACCATGCATATCAAACGTAAACCTGCAGAGCAGATCGAAGTTGACTGGGCTGGTGATCCTGCAATGATCATCGATCCAGATACAGGAGAGATCATCAAGGCACATATCTTTGTTGGTGTGATGACATACAGTCAGTATACTTACGTTGAAGCTTTTTTGGATATGAAACAACGATCATGGATCAAGGCTCATATTCATATGTATGAATATTTTGGCGGTGTTGCAAAGATCCTCGTGCCAGATAATTGTAAAACAGCAGTTATCCATAACGGAAAACGGAAAGATCAACAGATCAATCAAATCTATCAGGAACTAGCTGAACATTACGGAACTGCGATCATACCTGCTCGTGTCAGAAGTCCTAAAGATAAACCGAATGCAGAGGGAACCGTTGGAAATATATCTACGTGGATCACAGCAGCACTTCGCAATGAACAGTTCTTTTCACTTGCGGAATTAAATCGGGCTATCAGAAAAAAACTTTTGACTTTTAACCAAAAACTCTTTCAAAAAAAGGAAGGTAGCCGGTTGGAGCTATTCCTTGAAAATGAAAAGCCTTTGCTATCCCCATTACCTGCTACCCGTTTTGAACTAAGCGACTGGAAAACCGCCACAGTTCAGTTCAATTATCACATATCTGTGGATAAAATGCTATATTCAGTTCCTTATGAATACATCAAAAAGAAAGTTGATGTAAAAATAACAGATAATACAGTTGAGATCTTTTATAATCACAATCGTATTGCTTCTCATCGTCGACTAAAAGGACGTCCGGGTCAATACAGTACTGTTACAGCACATATGCCAAGGATCATCAGAAATATCTTGAATGGAATGGTGATCGTTTCCGTAAATGGGCTGAACAGATTGGAATAAATACATATCATGCAGTCAATGCAATCTTAACCTCCAAACGTGTGGAGCAGCAAACCTACCGAAGTTGTATGGGATTACTGAAGCTTGCTGAAAAGTACTCTGATACTTTATTGGAAGCTGCTTGTAAAAAAGCCTTATCCTATACTTCGTCACCGAGTTATAAGAGCATTAAAAACATTCTTGTGACCAGTTCAAAAAAACTGAAATCGGAAGCTGATCATACAGAATCCACACACAAAGCACACGGCATCACAAGAGGTGCTGATTATTATCGGAGGTAAATAACTATGACAAATCAAAGCACAATTGATAAATTAATTGAAATGCGACTTAGCTGCATGGCAGATTCATTTCGTAATCAGTTGAATGATCCTGAATTTAACGAAGTTCCTTTTGAAGACCGGTTCGGTATGATTGTAGATATCGAATATAATAACCGAAAAAGTAATCGATTAAAGAGACTGATCAAAAAAGCTGAGTTTGATCAGCCAGATGCAAGTATCATGGATGTCGATTATACATCCGGACGTAAACTGAACAAGGAATTGATCACTCGTCTTGCTACATGTGAATATATATCTGAACATAGAAATATCTTTATCACAGGTGCAACTGGTTGCGGAAAAACGTACATGGCATGTGCCTTTGGTATGGAAGCATGTAAACAATATTTTAATACCAAGTATGTTCGGTTACCTGATCTTTTGATTGATCTTGAGCTGGCTCGTGACAATGGCAATTACAAAAAGATCATGGCTAAATATGCAAATCCAGTTCTTCTTATTTTAGATGAATGGCTTTTATTAAAGCCAACTGAATCAGAACAAAGAGATATTTTTGAACTTTTACACAGAAGACGTAAAAAATCATCTACCATCTTTTGTTCTCAGTATGAATTTGAAGAATGGTATGATCAACTTGGAGGTTCAGACAGTCCATTGGCAGATGCTATATTAGATCGTATTGCATATGACAGTTATCGGATCAATATCAGAGGTATTGATATTGAACATGATATTTCTATGCGCGAAGTTTACGGATTAGATAAATCATTACGCGAGTAAACTCGCAGATATTATAGTGGCTCACTCCGCCTGGACAGATGGCTCAGTCTAAACTGGACAGGCGGCTCTGCCGCATAAGAATATTCAATATATCTGTATGACAAATTAACACCTATAAATTAAATGAATATTTTGTTTAGAGTTTTTCGTTTTATTCTGATTAATTTATCATTTTACTTTGTTAACTGATTTCTTAATATTTGCAGGACCTTAATGTCATAAGCAGCTCTAAGTTTCAAAAAGATTTTAACTTAATATCAGAAAAATCAAACTGGTTTTCTAGATAAGCAATTATCTTATCTGATAAACTATGCATACAATGTAAATACTCATAATAATTCATATTATCAAAACAATTTTCGATAATTCCATAGAAAGGTTTTTCAATATTTTCAAAAGCTATAACTCCTGCATTTTCAAGATTATAATGCATCATACAATTACGCAATTTTGTTTTAAATAATTTTTCGCCTTGAGAAAGAATTTTATTAATTTCTTCTGTTTCTATACTTATATCATCATTATTTTCACAATAATTTTTTAAACGTTCCAGTCCTCGCAATGTATAATATGTCACAATGTATTCTACTCTAAAAGCCCATATATTCCCATCTATAAATAATGGCCTTAATACATATTTAACAAAATTCATATTACATAATAAATGCAAAAAAAATAGATTAATTTCTTTAGGTTGCTTTTCCAAAAATAATCGATTTTTCTTATTTGTGTTTATATCATAGTAAGAATTAATTTTTGTAGAAATGCATGGTCTTTCAACTAAAGGATATTTCAAAGAAGATGCTATACATTCTCTAATTGATTCCGTAAATGTCCCTATTTGATAACTTATTTGAGAATATTTTTCTCTATTTTTATTGTCAAATATATTCTCAACAGACAAAAAATCTGCTAACTGTTGTGTGTTTCCAATAATATGTCTAGCATTCATCCAATAAGTCCCCAAATTTAAATGAATATTCTTATTTTTCAAAAATTTAAATCTAAGTTGACTTTTAAAATCCTGATTTTGTTGATCATCAACCGACAAAACCCTTTTTTTAGATTTCCCAAATCTATCCGAGTAAGCTTTAATGTGATTACGAATATCTTTTAAATCTTGAGCTACTGGTTCAAGTACATAGACTTTTCCCATATATTCTTGGCATGATTGAATAAATAATGCATAGTATGGTATTATTTCCATACAAAAAATAGGATCCTCTTCTGTCTGTAATAAAGAATATATTGACTCAGCATCTTCTTGTATAATGCCAATAGAAACTAAACGTTCGATTTCTGTTAATTTATCCATGTTATATACCTCTTATTCATATATGTGCTGTTGCTCAATATAATTTCTTAATGTCTCAAGAACCTTAAATTTCTCCTAGTTAATATTTTTGTCATCTAATATAAGATTCCCTTCTTTATCTCTAACTGCCTTTTCAAGCAATATACTTTTACCTCCGTCATAACCACAGGGATTTATTCTGATTTCCTTTTTAATCATATTTTCTCCGAACATATCTTCTGTACTATAAACATAATATCTTCTTCCATTATAAATAACAAATGATTTTAACGGAATTCTATTATTATTTTTATCGTAAAAATTTGTATACTCTTTATTAACATCTTGCCAGTCACTTTTATTTTTTATATAAATCCATTTTATACATGGTATACTAATATACAAAGCAGCTATACAAATAACAGAACTATTATTGTTATATATTTTATTTTGTTGTTCGATTAAATTATTAATTCCATATAATGCATAATATACCGTATATATGATATTTTCCAAATCATCAATACTAAGCAATATTGGAATAATAAAATTCAGATAATGCTCTTTATTTCGATAAATGTAATATATTAATAACCACAAACCTCTTGAAATGAATATCCAATATATAATATGAATATTTATAATTAAAGTAATCTTTAAATTCAAAAAATTTCTTATTCTTATATTCCATAATTTAAACATTATTTTTACACAACTTATTTCCCATTGAACCAAAACCTGATTTAAGGACAAAAAAATTATTATTAAAGAAATTACTTCTTTAATAAATTTACATATTTTTTTAACAAATTGCTTTGATCTACACTTTTCTAGAAATAACTGAATACAGTCTTTACTAATTTTTATTACTGTCACTTTTTACCCATTTTTATATTTCTATTATTTAATATACTTATTCCTTACTCTGATTTTTTAATGTGTACGGGACTTAATATTTATTATAAGTTTTTTCCAATATTTTCAAGTTCTTTTATAGAATCCTTGTTTTTTGCAAGTTCATCACTGGCTGTTGCATAATATGATTTTTGGAAAATCATATCCCATGAAAGATATTTCGCCATGCAGTCGAACTGTTTGTCAATTAACTCATACTGGATACTATCCACCGGGGATCCTCCCACAACGATTGTTCCAACTTTTTTATTTTTCAGCTGCAAACCGCGGCAGTAGCACTTATCAATGATAAGTTTCAACTGCGCAGACATTCCCCACCAATATACCGGAGTAGCAAAAAGAATCACATTTGCAGCAGTAATTTTATCAATCGTGGGATTTGTATCATCCTGATCAATACATCCTTTATAACATTGACAGGCCCCACATCCCTTACAAGGTGCTATATGAAGTCTGTCTGGTTGGATGATTTCAATCTCATTCTTTTCTGATGCCCCTTTTATAAATGCGTCAATCGCCGTCAGCGTGTTTCCCCTTCTGGCACTTCCGTTAATAATCACAATTTTCATGTATGTTTCCTCCAGCTTCTGATTTCATGAAATCATTATACCTTTTTTCGCTTATCCTGTCATCACATTTCATCAGATCAGAACCTGTCAAAATCCTCCTGTGTGGCGGATATGACGCACATCCCCGTCAAACTCAAAAAGCAGGGCAAACAGTGCCAGTTCTGCATCCGAGTTTTCAATCAGAACACCCTTGGCATCCAACTTCTCTCTCAGCACATCCGTCCGGAAACTCTCCGGAATCAGTGCAAGTTCCAGACCTCCGACTTATTATAAAAAATCCCGGCATCATCCAGAACTGTTTCCACCAGAGCTCTTCCTGATTCTACTGTACGTCCACCTTCACGATATCAGACCAATGTATTGCGGTGTGCAAATGGTGATTTTTCATGTGATTCGTGTGGAAAAATCCACATTTTCCTCTGTGTTCGTGTGGTTTATGGGGATTTTGTTATTATGGTGTTATCATTCTTCTTTTTCATTTTTTTTATTTTTTATCTCGTTTATTGCCTTTTTTACAACATTCTTTACTGAATTCCCTTCATATTCATTAAACAATAACTTTTTATAATTTTCTTGTGTTATCTCTTTTTCTTTCACCTTTTTCCCTTTTTCATCCAAGCCCAAATTCTTCCAATACAATATTTCTTCTTTTTCAATATCGAAAAATATAATCCTGTTATTAGCAATTCCCATATGATAATATTCAATCAAAACATCAAACATAGCATCTACATAATAATGTAAGTTTCCCAAAACAATTTCCAAATAAGGCATATGCTCTCCATTATGAACAATCATATTTCTATTTCGATATATTCTCATAATTTGCCATTTTAGTTTTTCTTTATGTCTCATTAATTCTTCAAAAACTGTTTTTGAATTGCAAAATATATGTTTTGAAAATAATTCCATACGATATTGTAAAATTGGATATTCCTCTAACATATCCTTTAATTCATTATAATTCTCCTCTTGCGCTTTTAATCCCAATATAAATGCTAATTTCATAGGATTTTGTTCGTTTTCTTCTATTTTATCAAAAAACTCTTGCCCTTGTTTACCCAATACAGTTAATATATCCTTACATAATTGTTCCATTTGGTTATACATATATGATCTATTCAAAATACTTGTCAAAATATTGCAAACAACATTTATTTTATCTTCATCACCTGTTCTGAATCCAACCAAAGTTTCCACCGCAGTCCACAAATCTAACAATTGATTGGTTGCTTCTTTACTATCCAATGCACTATTATGTAAACTTACTGCTCTAAAAAAAGATTCTGGCGGATTAACATTATTCAACAGCTGATCATCAAAAAAATATGATTGTATTTGTGACTCATTATTGGCCCTTAACAATACATTCTTTTCATTCTTAATAACACTACTCGAAAGTATATTTAGTTCATCATCAACCTGACTAATTTGCGCTGTTCCTTTAATATATATTGGTCGATGATGTTGACTAATTCTGTGTAGACCAACCACCGTATTAATATAACTATATGCTTTTTCAACAGCCATGTAACTATCTATATCTTCTACAAGTAACTCAGCCAGCATGTCTCCATTATGTTTTAATCCTAGATCTTTTTTCAATTCTTTTGATGGTTTTTTGACTGTAATATTTTTTGTTTGTTTCAAAATTCTAGAGGTTTCCGCATTTATTCCAAAAATCACCTGATATGACTTTTTCTCAAACAAAAATTTATTGAAAAAGTCTATAAGTTCTTGTTCACTTCCCGCAATTGTTTTTCTTTTATCCAAAAAGGTATGTTTCAGTTCATGACTTATATATTCCGGACTATATCCACCATTAACAAGCTCAGTTGCCAATATTCTAGTTGCCATATATATTCTTTGTAAAACTTCAAAATTTACATTATCAGAAAATATATTTTCAATTAAAACATCATATATTGTATGCAGATATACATTATCACTAATCTCGCTTATATATTCCGCTGCCTCTGTATATTTATTAATTTTGGCCTTATAGTCAAATTTTGTATAATCTACATAATTTTTTAATTTATCCCTTTTCCCCAAGAGCATTTCCTTAGCTGGCAAAAATTTTTCTAAAACCATGTCATGTTTAATGGCATTTTCAAATTCTTCACTTAATGGAATAAAATTTCCTTCTGTTATTGCTTTTTGTTCAATATTCTGCTTTGTTCGTAATAAATCATAGCATAAATAGTGAGAATTTAGTGCTGGTAATTTATAAGACTCAAAAGAATAATAAAATAAAACTTCCTCCAATGTTTGGACAAACATGATAAATTTATTTCTATTACATGATTTTTTTATATTATTGTATTCTGATTTTTTCATACAGTTTCTCCTTTATCATATTTCAACCCTTGCCAACTATTTTCTTCTTATCTCGGTCCCATAAATTTGTCACCATTCAAATGTATCATATGCTCTGGCAATTCAGATAAACTGATTTCTTAATGTCTACGAGACCTTAAATGTGTACTGGCAATCTAACTTTTATTAATTTTCAATGTACCATCCTCCAAAAAAGGTTTTAGTTTTACAGATCTTTCAAAGAGTCGATCTGAATGTCACTAGTAATCTTTGGTGTGTATATCATAATAAATTCCTCCACGAGGATTTATTATAATGTGATTTTGTACATTCTTAAATGATCATTTTTGTACATTCTTATGTTATCATTTATAACTTAATAATATTGCAAGCAGAGTGAGCCGCTATAATACCTGCAAGTTTACTCGCGTAATGATACCGGATTTCTTAATGTCTGCGGGACCTTAAATTCTTAGTCATATTTGATATTAAGTTTCTCCTTAAAAAAATATTAAGCTTCAAAAAATTGCATCCCGTATCCTTCATTTTTTTGAATATATGAAAGCAATTTTTTATCAAATCTTTTATTCATATATTCAAAGATTGCTGGACATACCCAGTATTGACTTCCTTCAACTAGTTGTATTCCCATTTCTAAGGCATCAACATAATCTGAAGAATGACATTTGGTACTATCTATCATTATCAAAACACTTAAAAATATATCTACAATATTATTCATAGTTTCTATCAATTCTTTATCCTTTTCTGTTTTTCCTGGATGTACATAATTATCCGTTAAATATTTCTTTCCATTAGAATGAACGTAATTATTCAATTTTCTATTTTCTACTTCCCATTTATCCGCAAGAAAATATTTAAATATATGCTCCACTTTTTTATTATTAATTATTAAGTATGATTTATACTTAGATGTACCAAAGAATTTTTTCTATCCTTTATATTTTCTAAATTATCTAATTCATCATAAATCCATTTTTCCATCGCTAGTTCTGCTTTTAATTTTCTTTCTCCGTTAATAAGAATTTCAATATTTTTATTTATTACTTTTAATATAAATTCTGGTTCTAAAGGATATTCTTGAAATTCTTTATCTGATAAACCATGTTTATTCTGTATTACGTTTAAAATAAACAAATATTGCATTAAATCATCTCTAAACTTTCGTATTAATGTATACCCATCTGAATATGCATTTCTATCACAACAAAAATCTATTACTTCTATTGTTTTTAATACCGACATCATTGTTTCACAAGATATTGTATTTGCACCATTCTTTCCATAAGACAATTCTATTGATGAAAATGTATTATTTGATAAGCAATTAAAAATATGCCAAATATTTTCTATGTCTTTATATTTAAAATTATAACTTATATCTTTTAATTCCATATATCCTCCAATAATAATATTTGTTATTCTAGCTCTGTGATTTCTTAATGTCCCTTATTAAATTCTTCTATCAATTTCTGAAATTCTTCTAACGACATCATGCTATACATTCTTTTCCAATACTTTTTTTGGAAAATTACTATTTTATGTACGGAAAATCTACAATTTTTTATTATCAACCAACGATGTTGCTTTTTAATTTTTTTATCGTTTTCCTCTTTTAATGACATTCTACAAAACAACATCTCATACTTAGAATATAACTCAAGAGCATATTCTAAAGGTATAATTAATATTAAATAAATAATTGGAATCATAAAACCAATTAAGGAATCAACTATATTTAATTGTTTATATTCTTCCATTCCAATTTTTATAGTTTTATACAATATCCAAAATCCACCTATTGTTAATACAGTTTCCAATAATTTGCGTATTTTTTCATATTCTTTACTTTTTTCCAAGAACATATTTATTATTGATATTACTGTAACTATCGGAATAATAGCTAACTCAATCCAAATGTTAAATGTAAATGTGCTCATAAGAAATTCAATAAAAATTGATGCTTTTACATTGTCCTTTAAAATCTTACTTATATAATGCTCATCTGCTTCTGTCATAATAGCGTTCACACAATACATTAATCCTGAAAAAATAAACCAAACTACAATATCCTTTATATAAATATTCTTCCAGAATGGCATATTATAAAATATCAAAGTTATTACTAATACATAACCAATACTGATTAACCAAAGTATACACAATCTTTTAGCAAACATGGATTTTATAACCTGCCTAAATGATTCTCTAATACTTTTTTGACTTATCATAAACACAAAAATAATAAATCCCCAAATTACTGTTGCCTATTCTCTTGTTGACAAAATATCCATTTCTCTTTCTCCATTCTACTCAGTTTAATGTGAAATAGTCCTTATGCTTATGAAATTATACAGCAAAAAAATATACTCAAACATTAAATTTTTCTTTACGTGCTTTGTCCTATTTTATCTAAAGAAATCCATTTTTATACATAATATATAACCTATGCGATGCTGCTTTTATTTTACGAGTACTGATGATTTATAAAATTTCTTAAAATCTTATAGCCTTTAATGTCATGACTATTAATTATCTTCAAACACCACTCCAAATAATTCTTGTAAAGTTTTTTGAAAAGCTTCTCTATACAATTTTAGAAATTCTTCATTATATCTTTGTTTTAATTTCCCATTTAACAAATTTTTTATAAGTTCCGAAGCTTCTTCATCTGTTCTCGCTATTAAAGGAATATATAAATAGTTAGTTTTTGAAAATTCCATAACAATTTGGGCTATAAACTCTTTATCAACATAATATTGTAGTAATATAGCTGCAACATTAACATTAGAGATCTTTGCCTTATCTGCAATTTTTCTAAAAAATAAATCGTCGCATAGAAACGTCGCCTTTTCTTTCTCGCACAAAATAAGTGCATCCAAATGAATCCTATGTAATCCTATTGACGAAACTAACTCTTCTCCATTTAGATCCCCACCTATTGTATAACCTATCCTATCATCGTCGTTTATATTATATTGTCGACATTCAGCACAAAAATCTATAATTCTTTCCCAAATTTCCACATATGTAACATCATAAGGTATAATTGTAATTTTCCCACCTATTGTTACTAATTTTCCCTCGGAAACATTTTCTCTTCTCTTCGTACTGGAATATCTCTCCTGAAAAAATAAATTATAGCTATCAGGTATAATCAATAAACTTTTTATTTTATCAAGAATATTAAGTAAATTCATTGAACTCAAAAGAACCAAAGTCGATAATGATGGTACATAACATGAAGCTCCTTCTTTTTTATAGATGGGATATCCTGTATACATCGCTTGATCCTTACCATAAAGCAAGAAATTCAATGCATCTATATATTCATCATAATTTCCATTCACAAAAGAATCAATTGGTAACCCTATATTGTTTTCCTTAAAATGATATAAGTCAAGAAGATTGTTCATATATTCTGAACGATCCGTCAGCTCTTTTATTTGATTTATCATATCTTCGGGATCTTCACTAGAAATCATATGTACTACACCTTCAAACTTTTCAGGATATTCATTTATTTTGTTAAATACAAAAGCTGCTGCTTCATTCATACGATTTTTTATTTGAATAATTTTATAACTTACACCGTCAATTTTTAATATTTGATTCAAACCACTTCCAATCAGTTTGATATATAGTGGCATTTTTCTATTTACATGTCGAATATCAAGACTACAATTATCCCCGTCACCAAATTCGCTTTCTGAATCAAGACATATCTCTATCGTTTTAGCATTTTCTATCCCTGTTATTAAATTCTCCTTTAAAGTTACCACAGTATTTGGTGCAACACTTTTTATATCTTCATCTAAATGATAATGACTTAAATTATGACTATAAAATCCCAAATACATTTTATAAATATTAAAATCATCTTCACCGTCAAGACAATATAAAGCCTTATACGCATATAAATCAGCCTCTGCTGTTTTTCCTAATCTAATCATTGCTAAAGCAAGTGTCATACAATGCAACGGTTCCTCAGATTTTCGTAATATATCTATATACGGCATATAAACATTTTGGTCTGTCTCATTACGTTCAAATAACATATTAATAATATTACATGCTACACTTTCTTCATGAGAAACATCAAACAATTCTTTTGCGTATTTCAACATGCTAAATTTTTTTTCTTTTATTCGTGCACACAAATATTTAATCTGTAAAAATCCTTTCCGTAAAATATTTTGTTTCAAAAATCTATCTGCTATTTCTTCCACAGAATCCAATTGATTAATCCTTATTAAGTTTTTTTTATAATTATTACATACATCAAACAAAAATTTATAAATATTAATTAAAACAGAACGATTAATTTTACTCATATTATCAATATAATTTAATACAAGCTGTAATTCATTCAATGCATGCCCTTTAACAAGTATATATATAAGTTCTGTTTTTTCCGGTAATGATAAATTATCAATTGATCTACGATTTATCATAACTTTCCATTTTGGAAAAATATTATCTTTAATTAAGTTTATATCCTCAATGCCTGAAGCAATTGATATAAGATCTTGAATATTATTTTCACAAAATTTGATATAGTCAACTATTTTTTGTTCATAAATCTCCCTATTAACATGATACAATGCAGTAAAATAAAGACTATTAAGTTTTACACTTCTAATATCTTCAATAGTATTTTCAAAAACGGCTATTGCTTCTTCATAACTACCTGTAAAAATTTTGCAAATCATATATCTAATAGCAACCGACTCTTCTATTTCCCAATTCAATGTTTCATATATATTAACTGCCATATCCATATTACCATTTAATTCTAGACATAATCCGTAGAAAAACTTAACTGAATTATCATTTTTTACAGAGTCTTGTTGTTTTTCATATTCTACAATTGCATTCTCCAAATATTCTTTATCATTTAAACCAATATTATACGCTGTTTCCAAGCGAAGAAGCTCAACCATTACCTCATTTGCAATATATTGCTCTGTCTCTTTTAATGAATCAAGTATATTAATTAATTCAACTAATCTTTCAGCATTTTCGATTCCTTCTAATCGCCACTGCACATTAATCTTTTTAATTTCAGCAAATGAAACATAAATTAAATATTGTTCTGTGTGCTTTTTTTGATATAAATCATTTAATATATAAAATGATTCATCATATTTCTGCAAATTGAATGCCGTAAGCCCATAATATAATCTAATAGTATCTGTTACTTCTAATGATTCATCTGAAAGAATCTCTTTGCACAACGAATATACAGATGCCCATAATTGAACAGAAAACATTTTATCAATAACAAGCAACTGTATCTCTATACAATATTTGCCTAATGAATATGCTTTTATAGGTTCCGGATTTTTTAAATAATTTTGAACCCATTCAACATCTGATTTAATATTGTCTGAAAAATTTTCCATGTATTCTTCTACTGATTTACCGTCATGTAAATCATCTAGTGCTTTATAAAAATATAATGTTTCAGAACCTTTTACACCTTCTAAATTATATATAAAAATATTTTGCAGTTCCACTTTAAGCTTGGTAAAATTCATTTCAGCAATATACGCTTTACAAGTTTCTATCTTTTCCAAAACAAGACTCTCTAACAAACGTAAGTCTATTTTTTTATTTGTTTTAATATTATCTTGATTAAAAGAAACTTCTCCTCCATCATGCACTACTATTCCCGCATATATTTCGCTAATTGTTAGATCATCTGGTCCCTTTCTTTTTAAGAAAAAATAATTTGCAATATCTTTATGTCTCGCCACCATATCTAACAATTCTGTATTAGATATAGGATAAATTTCTATTCCAGCATCTTGAAGTATTTTTTCTATTGATTTAAAAGCTTTTGAACTCGTATTAATTGTCTGATTGCAGAATAAATATATTACATCCAATTTTCCTTCATAATATTCTATAGCTTTTTTTGATGATTCTCTTATTTGAGAATAACCTACTCTATTTTCAAAATATTTCGACTGAAAACTAATTTTTCTTCTTTTAACATAATCATCTCGTTTTTTCTCTATAACTGGAATAATTTCAACTCCTGGATGATTACTATCTGAATGAAGTATCGTGTCTTTTTCAACAAATTCTCTTTGAAACAAACGTCTAGTTAAACTTTCAAAATTTGTTGTTACATCATCATTACACACAGCAAACTGTGCCCATGTAATATTAGGATAATGCTTATCTTCTACCGCCATGTGTAAAATCCTCCTATAATTAATTTTCACAATCTTTATATACAAAAAGTATATTGCATAAAATTATTTTTATACAATATACTTTTTGTTTGATTTTAATTAATAGTAATCTGTCTTGCACGTATTATATATTTATAAAAATCAGCTCGTGAACATTTGTTCTTTTTTATTATACCAAATTACACCTTTAATTTCAAGCTTAAGATTTTAAACTTAATTTATGAGCCCTCATAGTCTAGCTAACGCAGCAATTTCTTTTCTTTCCTTGTCATTTAATTGAAAAATTAAATGATATACTTTCATTGTATTTTCTGTTTCTGGAACAATGTGTTCACTAATAATCATTAAAGTATTCTCCCCTCCAATTCTTTTAATTTTGGTTGGCTGATAGGTTCCTTTCATCCTCTTCAAATCATTTTCTATTTTATCAAATCCTTCTTTTAAAGACATCTTTCTATTTAGAGATAATGTAATTCCAAATTTAAAATCTTAATTCAAATATCCCATTAACTGTTCATATTGTTTTGTAAAATTTTCAATATATTTATTCTCCAACACAGCATAATCTGTAACATACCCATCTTTCTCTGCGTATATATATAAATCTGTCTCTCCTAATTTTTTATTGGCTCGTCCAATTGTAAATTCACGTGCAATCAATACATTATATTTACTATTCAAAGGTCCAGTAACAGCATCTTGAATATCCGCTGTAATTTCCACCTCATCTCTTTTTTCAAAATGTACAATTCTTTTTTGAAAACGTTTAATCACCGAGATTAATTCCATTACTATTTTCTCTGATAACGAACTACAGAAATCACTATTTTTCTCATATCTTTTTTCTAAATATCTATCTCTCAAATCACATTCCATCAAATCAAGATAATCATCAAGGTTAATCTGAAAAGCCATTTCTAATAACTTTGGATTATTAAGATATAATAGTACCATATCATTCAATTGTTCTGGTAAAAAATCATGATTTTGAAAACATATATTATAATATTTTTGAAAATCTTGTATCCATTTTAAATTTTCTTGTCCATCATCATTATCCAAATCTTTTATAAGGCTATCATCTACAGGGTTTATTATTAAGTCATCCTCATTATCTGCACATTTTTCCCACCAATCTAATATTGAATATAATAAATATTCATATTTAGGCTTTATAAAATCTCTAATATTTGTTGAACAAATAATCTCATATAATTCATAAACTGAATTTCTACATTCTTGTGGTTTCCTCATAAGATAATCCCTTGGAAAAAATCCATCCAGGTCAAATTCTTGATCTAATTCAAGAATATCTAATAATGACCTTACTATGTCTCGCAAATTACTATTAACATACTTCGTTATTCTCAATCCAAGATCAGATAAATTCTCATAGTCTACTATATCTATTTGAATCAAACTACTCACCCTTTCTTAACAAAAATCGTCTATCTACTTATTTATATACATATTCATCTGATTATTTTATTCCTTTTGGACATTTCTTAATTCCATCAATCAACCCAACATCTGCTGGCAACCATTCAACATCCATCAATTCATCCTTCCCCAACCATCGAGCAGCCTCATGTTCTTTCAAAACTAAGTTTCCACTAACTACAGAACACCAATAACACCCCATAGACAAATGAAAATCCGGATAATTATACTCTATTGTATCAATCAATTCTCCAACTTCAATCTCTGTATCCAATTCCTCCACAATCTCCCTCTTCAAGGCTTCTTGTGGCGTTTCTCCTTCTTCAATCTTTCCCCCAGGAAATTCCCATCCACCTTTAAGATCTCCATAGCCTCTCTGTGTTGCAAATATTTTATCATTGTCTCTTATAACTGCTGCCACTACTCTAACTGTCTTCATTTTATTTTCCTCTTTATTCACTCGTAATATATTCATATAAATCTTCTCTCACTGGTACATCTAATAACCAAAGAATTTCAACCGCTGTTTTCTCTGTATTAGGCATTATAAATTCTTGAGCTTGTCCTGTTGCTGTCATTCTTCCTAAATAATAAAATTCTTTTGAGATCTTATCATCCTTATTCTTACGGACAAACAATTGAACATCTATACCTCTTTCTTTTGCATGAAGGAAATTTTGTACATCTTCTGATTCTAAACTCCTTCCACTCTTAGAAATTGCAATTAATTGATTCTGATTGACAAAATGATCTTCATATTTTGTTGTGTCGCTAATATTATCTGCTTTATCATAATTGATAAATACTGGGAATGTTTTTGTTTTTTTATCGAATTTATATCCACCAATATTTAATGGAACTTCACCATTCTCCCAATTTAAAAGACGACATACATCTTCATAAGTATATTTTTGATATAACACTAGATCTGTATCTTGATATGGATCACTATAATCACGTTCATATCTTGATTTCCCAAACTGAATCAAATCTTCTAAAAGATTTGTAAATTCCATATTTTCTAATACTTTTTCAAAAGATTTACTAACACTATATTCCTTATATCTTGATATCCAATTTCGTGAATATGCGATCGCTCGTGTCTCCGTTTTTTTGTACATATGATCTGTTTGCTGCTTTTCAAATATTTGTTGATCTTCTTCCTGTTCCATAAGAATACATTCTTTATATGTCTTCTTTCCAGAACCTGTTGGAAATTCATTTGTCATTACATTTATGATATTTTGAATACTCTCATCTTTTAATATTATTTCATATCTTTCTTTTAAATTATTTTGCAATCTGCCGATCAATCCATGCCTATATTCAATCATCAAAGATAATAATTCTAATTCATGTATTCTTTTCCCATTTGCAATTTTCTTTGAAATAAATTCTATTATTTTCTCTTCTTTATCATTCAATCGTACCGTATACTCTTTTTCATATTTAACCAAAAACTTATAATATGAGCCAAGATTACTATTATCAAAGATTCTACATACGTCCATCTCGCCATACTGTTCAAATTCTGCCAACTTAGGAATACGTCCCAATTTATTTTTCAAATTAAAATAATTTTCCTTAATTAATTTTAAATCACTAAAATTAGCAGCATCAATCGCTTTATAAATCTGCTTTTTACTAATTTCATCAAAATGTATTGTAGAACTACCTGGAATAATTCTGCTTCCCTCCATTATATAACGTCGTACATTATCCTTGTTATAACTACGATCCCCAGACAAAGCAATCGGTATCATAAAATTATTCTTATAATTTCCAATAAAATCAAGTATCACCACATATTCTTTGTATTCTGCTTTTCGAAGTCCTCGTCCTAATTGCTGGATAAATACAATCGGTGACTGTGTTGGTCTTAGCATAATTACCTGATTAATTTCTGGCACATCAACGCCTTCGCTGAAAATATCTACAGATAAAATGTAATCTAACTCATTGATATCCTCATTAACTAAACGTTCAATCGCATCTCTTCGAACTTCTTCTGAATCTGCGCCACTTAATGCTAATGTACGCCAACCATGTTCATTAAACTTCTTTGACAGTTCATTTGCTTCTTCAATTCTACTACAAAAAATCAGACCTTTTACTCGATTACCACTGTAACCATAATATTCTGCCTGTTCCATGACATATTTTACACGATCATCTGAAGTTAAACGTCTAAAATTCTCTAGTTTTTGCTCTTTTGTCATTTTCTTATCATTGACTATCGTATCATCAATAATTTCTAAATCGGTAATTCCAAAATAGTGAAATGGGCACAATAAATCCTCTTCCATTGCTTTTTGTAATCGAATCTCGTATGCAATGTTGTGATCAAAGATCTCATAAATATTACGACCTTCTATATGATCATCTCTTTTATCAGGTGTTGCTGTCATTCCCAGTGTAAATTGTGGAGTAAAGTAATCCATAACTTTTTTATAGCTATCTGCTGAGGTATGATGAGCTTCATCATAGATGCAACATTCAAAATGATCTCTTGCAAATCTTTCTAAATTTTCTTTTTTAGACAATGTCTGTACTGTTGCAAAGATAAAATCCGCATCATAATCATGAGATTTGCCAGTAACTAATCCCATTTTAACAGACGGTCCAAAAACCTTTTGGTATGACTTTAATGCTTGTTCTGCGATTTGATTTCTATGTACTAAGAATAAAACTTTCTTATATCCTAACTCTCGGACAGCAAATGCTGATGCATAAGTCTTTCCGGTTCCTGTACTAGATAATAGTAAAGCCTTTTCTATTCCTTCTGAACTCATCTTCATAAGATTATTAATAAAAGCTAACTGCATCTTATTTGGTTTTAATTTATAGCTTTCGAAATCAACAATTTGTTCTTTTGCTGCTTGTCTTTGTTGCTTTTTGATAATTTGATTTTGTAAATATTGCCCTTTATAATCATCAATGAATTCTTCATAGTATTGACTATTTGGTGACATCCATAAATTCTTAAATTCATTTAAAATTTCTTGTGCAACTTCGCCTTGTTCTGTGGAAACTATCTTTGTATTCCATTCTCTATTTTTTGTAATTGCACTGGATGTCATATTGGAACTTCCTATAATAATTCGATATAATTCATCTTCACGGAATATATATCCTTTTGTATGGAATCCTCCAACCTCAAAATTCGTTCGAAACATTTTTAATTCAATGTTTTTCAGTTGAGCTAATCGCTCTAATGCTTTTGGCTGACTAAATGTTAAATAGTCTGTCGTAAGAATTTTCCCTGGAACTCCTTTTTGTTCTAGTTCTTTTAAAATCATAGATAGAGATTCAAATCCACTATCAGTGATAAATGCTACACTGATAAAAAATTCATCACATCGTTTTAGCTCTTGTTCCAAAGAAACAAGAACTTTCTTTCCCTGTTTATGGTCATTATATATAAATTCCGGACGATATGCTAAATTTGAATTATTGGATTGATTTATAAATGCAGTTGTTAACCCTTCCATTAACTCATTAGATTTTGAATTCTCCATGTACTTTCCTCTTTTCTTTAAAAACTAATCTTATTATACTATGATTAACCTCGATATTCTATAAATTTATTTTCATAAAAAATACTGCCACATGAAAATGCGAACAGTATTTTACGATTTATTTTTAATTCAATTTTTACTACTTTTTAAAAGCTTTACTAATTACCTTTCCCATCTTTTCTTCATTACTATCTATGCCATACTGTATTTTATTCAATAAATCTTCCATTAGTTTCTCTATTTCCATTGCATTTGTTGAAAGCGAACCGTCAATATTTGACCCGTCAAATTTTTCTCCATAAAGATTTCCTTCTTTAATTGAATTTAACCTTCTTTTTATTTCACTTATTTCAGAATTATATCTTTCCAATATATCATATCCTAATTGATCTTTTTTATTCATAATATTCTCCTTCTATATCAATATTATTTACTAAATTTTATAATTTATACTTTAAAATTCTATATATCAAAAAGGACATACACCTAAAATACAAGGATATATGCCCTTCAAACACTCACTAAAAAAATATCAAATTAACTCTAACAAAGAATCAATCAATTATTTCAACTGAGCAGCAACCTCAGCCGCAAAGTCTTCTTCTTTCTTTTCAATACCTTCACCAGTTTCAAAACGAACGAATCCTTTGATTGTAACATTAGCTCCGTTTGCTTTAGCAACCTGTTCTACGTATTTTCCAACTGCCTGTTTTCCGTCTTCAGCTTTAACGTAAGCCTGATCTAACAGACATACTTCTTTTAATTCTTTGTTCAGACGTCCAACGATCATCTTTTCGATGATGTTTTCTGGTTTGTCTGGGTTTTCGTTCATAGCCTGAACTTTTAAGATTTCTGTTTCATGCTCGATGTAATCTTTAGAAACTTCATCTCTGCTTGTGTATTTTGGAGAAATAGCTGCAACCTGCATTGCTACGTTTTTAGCCATCTCTTTGATCTCGTCGTTAACTACGTCTGTAGCAACTTCTACTAATACACCGATCTTACCACCAGCGTGGATGTAAGATGCAACAAATCCGTCTGCTGCAGATACTTTAGCGAATCTACGGATGTTTAAGTTTTCTCCGATAACGGCAATCTTACCATCTAATGCTTCTTTTACAGTTTTTCCAGCTTCTGCTTTAGATTCTTCTGCTAAGAATCCTTCGATATCAGCTGCTTTTGTTGTAAGAGCCTGATCAGCTACTTCTGCTACATATGTTCTGAATGTATCATTCTTAGCTACGAAGTCTGTTTCAGAGTTAACTTCAACGATTGCTGCTTCTTTTGCATCTTCAGATACTGCTACTGCAACAAGTCCTTCAGCTGCGATACGTCCAGCTTTCTTTGCTGCTTTTGCAAGACCGTTTTCTCTTAAAAATTCAACTGCTGCGTCCATGTCTCCGTCTGTGTTTGTAAGAGCTTTCTTACAATCCATCATTCCGGCACCAGTCATTTCTCTTAATTCTTTTACCATTGCTGCTGTGATAGCCATGATTCTTTTCCTCCTAAAATGAAAATGTGAATAAATTATTCAGCGTCTTCTGCAACTTCTTCAGAGTCTGCATCAATTCCCTGGTTTGCTTCGATAACTGCATCAGCCATAGCAGATGTGATCAGTTTTACTGCACGGATCGCATCATCGTTTCCTGGGATGATATAATCTAATTCTTCAGGATCGCTGTTTGTATCTGCGATTCCAACAAGAGGAATTCCTAAAGTATGTGCTTCCTGTACACAGATGCTTTCTTTCTTAGGGTCTACAACGAAGATCATGTCTGGAAGTCCACCCATTTCTTCGATTCCACCTAAGTTCTTCTGTAATTTGTCTTTTTCTTTGTTAAGTTCTAAAACTTCTCTCTTTGGAAGTACGTCAAATGTTCCGTCTTCTTCCATCTCTTTGATCTTTTTCAGTCTAGCGATTCTAGATTCGATTGTCTTGAAGTTAGTCATCATTCCACCTAACCATCTCTGGTTTACGTAGAACATTCCGCAACGTTCTGCTTCAGCCTGAATAGAATCCTGAGCCTGTTTCTTTGTTCCTACGAACAGAATCTTTCCACCCTGTGCTACACAATCTTTTACTGCGTTGTAAGCATCGTCAACCATTCCTACAGATTTCTGTAAGTCGATGATATGGATACCATTACGCTCTGTGTAGATGTATGGTGCCATTTTAGGGTTCCATCTTCTTGTCTGATGTCCGAAATGTACACCTGCTTCAAGTAACTGTTTCATTGAAATAACGCTCATTTTAAATCTCCTTTAGTTTTTGCTTCCGCTATTTTCATCGTTCTGACAAACCTCTTGGGCACTTACCAGAATTCCAATAGCGTGTTTATTTTTACCTATGACAGTATATCAAACCTTGTCCTTCTTTGCAAGAACTTTTTCTTTAATTCTAAAAGAATTAATCAAGCTTTGTGATCTCGTCAAATATAAAGTCATTCACTACCTTAATATATGTTCCTTTCATACCAGAGGATCTTGTCTCAACAACTCCGGCACTTTCTAGTTTCCTTAGTGCGTTTACAACAACAGATCTTGTGATCCCGAATCTGTCTGCGATCTTACTTGCAACTAAGACTCCTTCATTGCCTTCTAATTCTTCTAAGATATGGATCACTGCTTTGTGTTCTGTGAAGGATAATGTACTGATCGCGGAATCAACGATTCCTTTCTTTCTTCGTTCCTGTTCCACTTCTTCGCTTACAGATCTTAACATTTCAAGTCCGACAACGGTTGTTCCATATTCCGCTAAGATAATATCATCAATGGAATAATTTTCTCTCTGGCGGTACATAAATAATGTTCCGAATCTCTCTCCTGCGATATCGATCGGTGCGATGATCGCATAGTAATCATCAACGTCTGACTCAAATCCCAGTGTGGAAAGGCTGACATTTTCATTGGTGGAAAGAATCGTTAATAGTCTTTCATTTAGTGAAAAATCAACATAATCTTTAACATTTCCTGAGATCAGCTGATGAAGCACTTCGATGTGGTCTGCTTTATTTTTACCTAAGATCTTTCCTTTTTTACTGATGACAAGGACGTTTGAATTCATTACTTCTGTCAGAACTTTACAGATATCATTAAATACAACTTTCTGTGAATTGTTATTATGAAGTAATTTATTGATCTTTCTTGTTTTATCTAGTAATTGTATACTACTCATCTATATTTTTTCTCCTTATTTTGACACTGACTCCCCAGAAGTCTCTTTCTCTTTTGCATCTTCTGGCATGCTGCATACGAATCCACATTCCTTGCTAGAGCATACAAGCTTCTTACCTTTTTCGATCATATAGCTTCCGCATTTTTCACATTTGACTGTGGATGGTTTCTGCCATGACATAAATTCACATTCCGGATTATTTTCACATCCGTAATATTTTCTTCCTTTTTTCGTTTTCTTTAAGACAACTTCTCCGCCGCACATTGGGCATGGGATTCCGACTTTTTCAAAATGTGGTTTTGTATTTCTGCATTCTGGGAATCCAGGGCATGCAAGGAATTTCCCATATGGTCCGTACTTCACGACCATATTTCTTCCACATTCATCGCAGATAACGTCTGTGACTTCGTCTTCGATCTTGATCTTCTCTAATTCTTTTTCTGCATTCTTCACTGCGATCTCAAAGTCTGGGTAGAAGTTTTCAATGACAGATTTCCAATGGACTTTACCTTCTTCTACCATATCAAGCAGACCTTCCATCATCGCTGTGAAGTTCACATCGACGATACTTGCAAATGCTTTCTTCATCATGTTGTTGACTGCTTCTCCAAGCTCCGTGACATATAAGTTCTTCTTTTCTTTGACAACATAACGTCTTGCTGTGATCGTTGAGATCGTTGGTGCGTAAGTACTTGGACGTCCAATTCCAAACTCTTCTAGTGTCTTAACTAAAGATGCTTCTGTATAATGAGCTGGTGGCTGTGTAAAATGCTGTTTTGGTTCTAAATCATTCAATGTAAGTTTGGTATCTTCATCGATGGATTTTAACATTACATTTCCTTCGGATTTCTCGTTGTTAATGTTATATACGGATAGGAATCCATCGAAGGCGATCTTGCTTGCGGATGCATTAAAACGATAATCTCCGGCAGCGATCTTTACGGATGTATTCTCGTATTTGGCTGGTGCCATACGGCTTGCCATGAAACGGTTCCAGATCAGCTGGTATAAACGGAACTGATCTCTTGATAGTTCATCTTTGATGCTTGCTGGTGAGTTTGTCATGTAGGTTGGTCGGATGGCTTCATGTGCATCCTGTACTTTCTTGTCGTCTTTCTTGGCAACAGTTCCTGCTCCAACGAACTCGGCTCCATAAGCTTCCTTGATATATTCTTTCGCTGCTGCATCGGCTTCTACAGAGATACGTGTGGAGTCTGTACGTAAGTATGTGATCAGACCGACAGTCCCCTGTCCTTTGATATTGACACCTTCATATAACTGCTGTGCGATACGCATTGTTTTCTGTGGTGCGAAGTTTAACTTACTGGATGCATCCTGCTGAAGAGTACTTGTCGTAAATGGAAGTGGGCTCTTCTTTAATCGTTCTGTGACTTTCACTCCTTCGACGGTGAATTCTTTTCCTTTTAAATAGGATAAGATCTCATTCATCTCTTCTTCACTATGGATCTCGATCTTCTGTTCTTTATTGCCGATCAGTTTGGCTTCTAATGGCTTTTTGCTTCCTTTGACATTTAATAAGGCTTCTAAGGACCAGTATTCCTGTGGAATAAACAGGTTGATCTCTTCTTCCCTGTCACAGATCAGGCGTAGAGCTACGGACTGAACTCGTCCAGCACTTAAACCTCGTTTGATCTTTGCCCAGAGAATCGGACTGATCTGGTATCCTACGATTCGGTCCAGAACACGTCTTGCCTGCTGTGCATCGACTAAATTCATATCGATGTCTCTTGCGTGTTTGATGGAGTCTTTGACAGCTGTTTTTGTGATCTCATTAAATGTGATTCGGCTGTAGTTTTTGTTCTCCAGTTTTAATGCGTAATATAAATGCCATGAGATGGCTTCTCCTTCACGGTCCGGGTCAGTCGCGAGGTATACTTTGTCTGCTTTTTTTACCGCTTTACGAAGAGCTGCTAATACTTCACCCTTCCCACGAATCGTAATGTACTTTGGTTCAAAGTCATTCTCGATATCTATTCCTAAGGTACTCTTTGGCAGATCGCGAACATGCCCGTTGGACGCGATCACTTCGTAATTCCTGCCCAGGAACTTTTTGATTGTTTTGGCTTTCGCCGGTGATTCGACGATAACTAGATATTTTGGCATATAGTATTACCCCTTGTTTACATTTTTTTGATATATAAGTTCTGATGGATCTGTTTGATATATCCTTTCGCTTCTAATTGAAATAAAGCTTGGATCACTTCTTCATAAGAATCTTGGGATGTACTAAAGATCTCATCAATATATTTCGGTTTCAAACTCAACATATCATACACCCTTTTTTCTGCCTTTGCAAGAGATTTTGCACTATGCTTTGGAAATTTTCGTGAAAATCCCGTGAATTCTGAAAATTCTGTTAAAATATCGTCGACATTTTCAACTAATTTTGCTCCTTGTTTGATCAATCCATGACACCCTTGACAATGTTTGTCTGTGATCATTCCGGGAACCGCGAACACTTCTTTGTTCTGATCAAGCCCGCAATCCGCCGTGATCAGCGATCCGCTCCTTGCTCTGGCTTCTGTGACGAGGATTCCATCACTTAATCCACTGATGATTCGGTTCCTTTCTGGAAAATGCCATTTGAGCGGTTCACTGCCTGGCGGGTACTCAGAAATAACTGTCTGATTCGCATACATGTCATAAAATAACTGAAAATTTTCTTTTGGGTAAATGAGATCGATCCCACATCCTAAAACCCCAACAGCCTGTCCTTTTTTGTCGATTATTTCACGGTGAACCGTCCCATCTACGCCCCTTGCGAGTCCACTTACGATCTGTACACCTTGCTGAGCCAGCTCTTTTGCGAACTTTTTTGAGATTTCGAATCCATAAGTTGTCGGATATCTTGATCCAACGATCGCTATTGACAGTTCTTTTTCTTCATATGGCTGACCTTTTTGAAAAATCCCATACGGAGCATCGTAGATCTTCCTCAATCGATTCGGGTAAGCAGCTTCTTTTTGAATGATAAAACGAATATTTTCACGATACAAGGCTTCATAGCCTTTCTGAATTGCTGTTTCATCTCTGGAATGAACGAAACGATCGTATTCAAGTTGTGTCATGTGTTGTTTTAAGATTGCTGGGTTGATCTTATAGAGTTCTTTTGGATGAATGAAGATATCCATCAATTCTTTTTGCTTCTTGATCGGCAATCGGACTTTGCCGCATAGCCAGTACCAATATAATTTATCTTCCATATTCAAGCACCTCTTTGATAAATCCTGTATTTCTGAAGGTCATGGCTTCCATCAGGTGGATCGGTTTGATCTCTGATTCATTTTCCATAAGCATGATCGTCAGTGCTACTTTTAAAATCTTATCCATTCCTCGCCTTGTGATCTTGCCAGATCGATAGGCGATATCTAAAATCTCTTTGCATTCTTTGGATAAATGAAGGAGCTTGTTTAACTGTATGTGGCTTAAATGGCTGGTATCACTGCATTGATAGTTTTTTAATAACTTTTTTTCTCTTTGGATGGTTGTTTCGATGCGTTCTTTGATCTGATCGGATGTTTCTTGACTCTCTTTTTGTATCTTCTGTGTATCAGCCTCTTTTTTACTTAGACATAGGACCATGTCAAAACGGTCTAAGATCGGACCGGACAATTTCTTTAGATAACGCTTTTTTTCATGATAAGTACATCGGCAGATCCCATCTTCCAATCCATAACCACAAGGACATGGATTCATGGTGGCGATCAGTTGAAAGTCTGCCGGAAACTTGTGGTAGATCCCATTTCTGGTGATATCGATCGTTCCATCTTCCAATGGCTGTCTGAGTGCTTCGATACATTCTGTTTTAAATTCCATAAATTCGTCCAGAAATAAAATGCCATGATGTGCTAATGTGATCTCTCCTGCCGTCGGCGTCTTGCCGCCTCCAAGGAATGCAGCTTTCGGGATCATTGGATGTGGCTGGCGAAATGGTCTGGTATTGTCTTCTAAATACCGTGGAATTCCAGTGGCATCATAGATTGCCTGAACTTCCATCTTCTCTTCTTTTGATAGTTGTGGGAGAATGGTCGGGATCCTTCTGGCTGCCATTGTTTTTCCTGAACCTGGGGAACCAATGATCAATAGATGATGTCTTCCAGTGACCGCGATCTCCATCGCTCTTTTTAAATGTTGTTGTCCGATGATGTCACTGAAGTCTTCTTCTGACTCTTCCTTTTGATAAGTTGTTGCACTTCTGCAACTTTTTTGATGATATGTTCCATGAAAATAGTCCAGGACATCCTGTAAACTGTCCATAAATACCACTTCAATATCTTCAATCCCTCTTAGAGAATTCTCATCTTCACTTGCCGCAAAGAACTTGTGAATTCCTTGTTTTCTTGCTTCTAAAACGATCGGAAGGCAGTTTCCTACACCTCTGATCTTGCCGTTTAGTCCTAATTCTCCCATGATACAGATGTCATCTAACTTGCTTGCATCGATTAAATTCAGGCATCCTAAAAAGGCCACGGCGATCGGGAAATCGAACGCGGTTCCGTTCTTTCTTATATTGGCTGGGGATAAATTAACGGTGATCTTCATCGACGGTAAGGGATGGCCGATGGAGCGCAGTGCTGATGCAACCCGCTCTTTTGCTTCCATGGATTCTTTGGAAAGATAGCCTACCATTGTAAAATATGGCAGGCCGTTTCTGATCTCTACTTCTACGTGGATGAGCTTTCCACTCACTCCACTGACGATTCCTGTGATTACTTCCTGATAAATAATACTCAACTCCTTCTCTTCTCAAAAAGGAAGCTGGTTTCAAAATGATATGGTTAGTTTATCACAAAAGTAATATTTTTACAATCTTGTTTATTCAAAACAATTGTGATTATTTTAATAATTTCTTTAATTCACTCATAAATGTGTTCACATCTTTGAATTCACGGTAAATGGCTGCAAATCTTACGTATGCAACTTCATTTAAATCCTTTAATTTGTCCATGACCATCTCTCCGATCACAGATGTTTCAACTTCTCTTGTTCCCATGTTATAGATCTTTGTCTCGATCTCATCGATCGCTGCTTCGATCTGCCCCATGGATACTGGGAGTTTGTGACAGGATTGTACGATTCCATTCCGGATCTTGTTTCGATCGTAGAGTTGTCGTGTCTTGTCTTTCTTGATGACACTCAACGGTTCTGTCTCTATCTTCTCATAAGTTGTAAAACGTTTTCCGCATTCGTCACATTGTCTTCTTCTACGGATCGCATTGTTGTCTTCTGCCGGTCTGGAATCTACGACTCTGGAATTCTCACTTCCACAATATGGGCATCTCATCTTCTTGTACCTCCGTGTTTTTACTGCTTGAAGTATATCATTTTTTCTGTAGAAAAGAAAGCTTTTCTTTTATTTCAGGCATTCTTTTTCGTTGATATCGACTAGAATCGTATCTCTGCCGATCCTTACAATGCATTTGTAGGGGATTTTGTAAACTTTATTCTTGCCAACGCATATGAGCATCTTCGTTGTTTTGGGAACGATCAGATAACAGATCTTACCCGTATGGATTTCAAATTCGAGGTCTAGGACAAAGCCTAAACATTCTCCTGTATTACAATTGATCACATCTTTTTGCCGAAGTTCGAGAAATTTCATGTCAGGAATCCTTTTTCTTCCTATTATAATAGTATTCTTTTTTTCCATGAATAGAAGCAGAAAAAAGCAGGAGATTCTGATCTCTCGAATCTCCTGCTTCTTTATTATTATAATGATATAAAGAAAGATTAAGCTTCTTTCTTTGGTGCTGGTTTCTTAGGAACTAATTTCTTTCCTGTAATGATTCCTTTTGGACATTTACCTGCACATAATCCACAACCTACACATTTATCGTAATCGATCTGTGCGATGTTGTTTTCAACTTTGATCGCTCCAAGTTTACATACTTTTTCGCATGCTTTACATCCGATACATCCTGCTTTACATACAGACATAACGTTTTTACCGAATTCTTTAGAGCTGCACTGTACTCTTGTTTTCTTGTTTTCTGGTACAAGGTCGATCAATGCTTTTGGACATGTTTCTGCACATTTTCCACATCCTACACATGCTTCTTCATCGATGTGAGCGATTCCGTTCACGATAGAGATCGCATTTTCTGGACATACTGCTGCACAGCTTCCAAATCCCATACATCCAAATTCGCATCCTTTTGGTCCTGCACCTGGTACGTTCATCGCTTCGATACAGCTCTGAACTCCTGAGTACTGGTATTTGTCAGATGCTTTTTCGCAAGTTCCGGCACATTTTACGAATGCGACTTTCTTCACGAATTCTCCTGCTTCTACACCCATGATCGCACTGATCTTCTCAGCTGCAGCTGCTCCACCAACTGGACAGCCGTTCACTGGTGCTTCTCCATTTGCGATTGCTTTTGCAAGTCCATCACAACCTGCGTATCCACAACCACCACAGTTATTTCCTGGAAGTTCTGCACGGATGGCTACTTCCTTCTCGTCTACAGGAACTTTAAATTTCTCTGAGGCAATTCCCAGTAAGATTGCGATAAGCAGACCGGTTCCTCCGACAACAACCATGGCAAGTAAAATTGCTGATATATTCATCTTCTTTACCTCCTAAATAAGTCCTGAGAATCCGAAGAATGCGATTGCCATTAATCCTGCTGTTAACAGTGTGATAGGCATTCCTTTGAAAGATTCTGGGATGTTGTTGTATTCCATCTTTTCACGGATACCAGCAAGGATAACGATAGCAATTAGGAATCCTAAAGAGATACCGATACCATTGACTACGCTGGCGATGAAACTATAGTCGTTCTGTACGTTTGTTAATGCTGTACCAAGAACTGCACAGTTTGTTGTGATCAGTGGAAGGAATACTCCCAGAGATTCATATAATGCTGGCATAGATTTCTTTAATACCATTTCTACGAACTGTACTAATGCTGCGATTACCAGGATAAATACGATCGTATTTAAGTATGTTAAATCTGTTGGTACTAATAAAAATGTATAAATTAAATTTGTAACTGCTGATGCGATAGTAATAACGAAGAGAACGGCTGCACCCATTCCGGCTGCTGTCTCAACTTTCTTAGAAACTCCAAGGAAAGGACATAAACCAAGGAACTGGCTTAATACGACGTTATTTACCAGCGCTGAACCGATGGCAATTAACAGTAAACTTTTCATCTTAATCCTCCTTATTTGTCATCTACAGTTGTATCAAAAAAGCTTCTGGAACCGCAAGCGCTGTTTCCGCAGTGAGAACAATCTCCGCATCCACCACTCTGTGCTTCTCCGGCTTTTTTAGGTTTTTTGCTCTTAACTTTATTCTGGATCGCTACTAAGCATGCAAGTACGAAGAATGCTCCAGGTGCCAGGATAAAGATTGTGATTGGTTCGTATGCAGATGGCATTACCTGCATTCCGAAGATCTGACCTGCTCCTAATAATTCACGGAATGCTCCTAAAATTGTTAAGGCTACAGTAAATCCAAGTCCCATTCCAAGTCCGTCAAAGAAGGAGTTGATTGGTCCGTTCTTTGCTGCAAAGGATTCTGCACGTCCAAGGATGATACAGTTTACTACGATCAGTGGGATGTATAATCCTAATGCGTCGTTAACTGCTGGAACATATCCCTGTAATAGGAACTGTACGATTGTTACCAGAGATGCGATAACTACGATATATCCTGGAATACGTACACGATCAGGGATGACATTTCTTAATGCGGAAATGATCATGTTAGAAAACATTAATACGGCTGTTGTTGAAAGTCCCATTCCTGCACCGTTGATCGCAGATGTTGTTACTGCTAATGTAGGACACATACCTAACATTAAGACGAAGGTAGGGTTTTCTTTTACGATACCATTAATCAATCGTTCCATTGGATTTGGTTTCATGTTTAATTACCTCCCTTCAGGCTCTTTGAATATGCAACACAGCTGTTAACTGCACTTGTGACAGCACGGCTTGTGATCGTTGCACCACTGATGGCATCTACTTTAGAATCATCATTCTTACCAGATCCATCTTTTACAACTTCAAATTTGTCTGCTTTTTTGTTTTTAAAGTTACTCTTGAATTCTGGTTCTTTGGCTTTCATACCTAAACCAGCTGTTTCGCTGATGGATAATGTTTCATAACCATTGACTGTTCCATCATCTCTAACACCGACAGATAAAGATACATCTCCACCGTATCCTTCTGGGTTTGTTACAGAGAATACGTATCCAAGTTCTTTTCCGTTTTTGTCAACTGCTTTTACAACTTCAGAAATCGTGTTCTGTCCAAGATCATTTTTCTTTAAGACAGCTGCTACGTCTTTCTGGTCTAATTTTACTGTATCGAATTTCGCTGCATCTTTGAATACGGCTTTGTAAGCTTCCTGTTTTGTCTTTTCTTCCTGTGCGGCGATCGGTGCTTTTGTTACATTATATACGATACCTAAAAGGAGTCCTGCAATTAATGTGATCACACATAATTTGATACAATCCATTACGAGATTCTTATTCATTGCTCTTACCTCCTTTTTTTACGATTCCAAATGGAGTTGGTACTGTCACTCTCTCGATCAGTGGAACTAATAAGTTTGCAATGATGATTGAGTAAGATACACCTTCTGCCATTGGTCCGAACAGACGGAATAATCCAGTTAAAATACCAAGAACGATCGCATAGATGATCTTTCCGTTCTTTGTAATTGGAGATGTTACGTAGTCTGTTGCCATGAAGATCGCACCTAACATTAATCCACCACTGAAGATCTGTGCTGCCATGTAAGATAGATCAAATCCATGACCACCGAAGATCAGTACGAAGATTGCTACAACTGCAACGTAAACACATGGGATGATCGGAGAGATGACTTTCTTAAATACTAAGTATGCTCCACCGATGATCAGTAATAATGCAGATGTTTCACCAATTGTTCCAGGAACGAATCCTAAGAATGATTTCATAACATCTACGCTTTTTCCCTGTTCCATAACAGCAAGTGGTGTTGCTGTTGTTACACCATCATATGTAAATGTTGTCATTCTTGCTGCAAATGAGATCATTAAGAAACATCTTGCACCAAGGGCTGGGTTCATAAAGTTCTGTCCCAATCCACCGAACACCTGTTTTACAACGATGATCGCGAAGATTCCACCAAGGATTGGCATCCAGAATGGTGCTCCTGATGGTAAGTTTAATGCAAGTAACAGTCCGGTCAATGCCGCACTTAAGTCACCTACAGTAATTGGCTGTTTCATAAGTTTCTGGTAAATATACTCAACGACAACACAGGTAGCAACAGAAATTGCAACTGTCAGTGCCGCAGATGCTCCAAAGATATAGATACCAAAAATTGTAGCGGGTAGTAATGCGATGATAACATCTAACATAATCTTTTGTGTTGAGCCGTTATCTCTTACATGAGGGTTGGCTGACACATGATATAATGTTTCGCTCATATGTATCTCTCCTTTATTTCTTTCTACGGTTAGCTAATACCTGTTTACGACCTGTCTTCATGGACTGTGCAAGGTTACGTTTTGCTGGACATACAAATGAACAAGATCCACACTCAACGCATTCTGCTCCATAAAGTTTCTCAAACTCGTCAAACTGATTATGATCTGCTAATACAGATAATTTTGCTGGCATCAGCTTCTGTGGACAGACGCTTACACATCTTCCACAACGAATACAATTGCTTGGTTGGTTCGCAGCAACTTCATCTTTTGTGAATGCTAAGAAGCATGAGAATGTTTTGACAGCTGGTACATCTGTTGTAAACATTGCCATACCCATCATAGGTCCACCAGAAATGATCTTCTCAGGCTGTGTCTTAAATCCACCGGCTGCTTCGATCAGTTCCTGTACGTTTGTTCCTGTACGTACTTTAAAGTTGCTTGGATTCTTGATCGCATCTCCAGTAACTGTCACAACACGTTCGTATAATGGTTTACCATCTTTGACAGCTTCTTTGATCGCTACGATCGTAGCTACGTTATCTACGATGCATCCTGCATCTGCTGGTAACATGCTGGAGTTGATGCTTCTTCCTGTTGTTGCATAAATCAAAGAACGTTCTGCACCCTGTGGGTATTTTGTCTTTAATGTAGCAACGCTGATTCTTGCATCACCTTTTACTAATGCTTCTACTTTAGCAATTGCATCTTTTTTATTATCTTCAATACCAATGATACCTTTTGCTTTTGGGAACATATCAAGTACGATATTTAATCCTTCAATTAAAAGTTCTGGTGTCTCCATTAAGATGCGGTAGTCACCTGTGATATAAGGTTCACACTCCGCTCCATTTACGATGATATATTCGATCGCATCTGGATCTTTTGGCGCTAATTTCACATGTGTTGGGAATCCGGCTCCACCAAGTCCTACGATTCCAGCTTCTTTGATCGCTGCTAAAACATCATCTTTAGACATCTGATCATAAGGTTTTGCCTCAAAGGCAGCCTCTTTGAATTCTCCATCATTCTCAATTACGATAGAGTTAACTTTTGCTCCGGCTGGAGTCATTCTTGGCTCGATCGCCTTTACAGTTCCTGAAACAGAGCTGAAAATATTCGCGGATACAAATCCTCCAGCTTCTGCCACCTTCTGGCCTACTAACACCTGGTCTCCCTTGCTAACGATTGGCTGTGCAGGAGCACCGATGTGCTGACCTAAAGGTAAAACAACATCTCCTTTTGGCAGGTATTCGGTGATTGGTGAATTCTTTGCAAATTCTTTACCATCTGCCGGATGAACACCGCCGCTAAATGTAAACAATGCCATTTTAAGCCTTCCTTTCTTCTTTACATTTTTTTCCATTGCGAAAAAAAAGAGTTCTCATAAAATGAAAACTCCTTTGAACACAAGACTTATAATATCATAGTCTCTTTTATTTTTCAATGTTTTTTTAACAATTTCTTTGCATTTGCATACAAAATTCTATGTTTTTCTTCAGATTTTCTTAAGATTCTGAAATAATTTACAATTCTGGCTTTTATATTCTATCATTTACGGATCTGTCCATTTCCATAAATAATAAATTTGCTGGTTGTCAGTGCATCTAATCCCATTGGTCCTCTGGCATGAATCTTCTGGGTACTGATTCCGATCTCTGCTCCAAATCCAAATTCAAATCCATCAGTAAATCTTGTGGATGCATTAACATAAACGGCTGCTGCATCGATCTGATTTAAGAATTCCTGTGCATTCTGGTAAGAATCTGTGACGATCGCTTCCGAATGCCCCGTATTGTAATGATTGATATGTGCCACTGCTTCGTCAAAGCTGTCGACAGTTTTCACAGAAATGATAGAATCTAAGTATTCTGTTCCCCAGTCTTCTTCTGTTGCAGGGATGACCTGGTCATTTAAAGCACAAACTCTCTCATCTCCACGTACCTGTACTCCTTTTTCTAATAAAGCATCGATGATCGCTGGACCGTGACTCTCCAAGATATTCTTATGTAATACTAAAGATTCACATGTATTACATGTTCCAAGTCTCTGTGTCTTTGCATTGATGATGATGTTAACTGCCATGTCTTTCTGGGCAAATTCATCTACGTATACATGACAATTTCCTGTTCCTGTCTCGATCACTGGCACTGTAGAATTCTTTACAACACTTTGAATGAGTCCTGCACCACCTCTTGGAATCAGAACATCTAAGTATTCATTTAACTGCATCATCTTTGTAGCTGTCTCACGGCTTGTATCTGTCAGCAGCTGAATGCTGTATTTTGGCATATTGCAGGATTCTAGTGCACTCTGGATCACATTTGTGATCGCAAGATTTGAATTGATCGCATCACTTCCACCACGAAGAAGGCATGCATTTCCTGTCTTAAAACATAGTGCAAATGCATCTGCTGTTACGTTTGGTCTTGATTCGTAGATGATACCGACAACTCCTAATGGTACCGTTTTCTTACCGATCAAAAGTCCATTCGGTGTTTTCTGCATATGTTCTACAGAACCAATTGGATCATGTAGTTCAGCTACCTGACGAAGTCCTTCTGCCATTGCTTCGATACGGTCAGGATTCAGGGATAAACGATCGATCAACGCCTCGCTCATATCATTGCTTTTTGCATTCTCTACATCTTTATAATTCTCACTTAAGATATATTCCTGATTCTGTACCAGACATTTGGCTGCTTCTCTTAATACTTCATTCTTATCTTCAATCCCTGCTTTTCCAAGAATTATCGATGCTTCTTTTGCCTGTTTTCCTAGTTGTTCCAACATTATGAATGCCTCCTTTTCGGTGCGGTTTGCATCTATCTCCATCTGTTTTATCTGCTCTAGTTTAATCCTTTTGGTTTTAATGGAGTGATCGATCCATCTTCATTTTTGATACTTACATTATTAAGCTGTGCTCTTAAGTTTGCACGAACAGACTGGATGTATTCATGTCTTAACTTTCTCTGTTCTTCTTTCTGTTCTGGTGTTAACCCAATGGATTTATCCAGATTGTATAATTCATTAATTCTTTGAATATCTTTTTCTTTCATCTGTAATATTTCCTTTCTATATAATACATTGTTTTATCTTATTATGCCTTAAAATATGGGCGTTCTGTTAAATATTTCTTGAAATCAAAGTCTGGTCGTTTGTGTGCTAAGAATAATGTTCCGATCTCTTCTCCTGCAACAACTTTATTGACATTATTTAAATTATTGCTGTTTACGATCACCATATCTGCTCCAGCATCTGTTACGATATTGGCTGCTGCGATCTTCGTTTCCATTCCGCCAGTTCCGACCTTAGTTACAGCTCCTTTTGCCATTCTTCCGATCTTTTCATCTAAGACTGGTACTTCTGGGATCAGTTTGGCCAGTGGATTCTTGTGTGGGTCATCCGTATAAAGTCCGTCAATATCTGTCAGGAGGATCAATAGATCACCTTGTACAACCGCAGTTACGACTGCAGATAAGGTATCATTGTCACCAAACTCGATCTCTTCTGTCGATACCGTATCGTTTTCATTTACGATCGGGATCACGCCGAGTTTTAGTAATTCTTCAAATGTATTCTTGGCGTTATATCTTCTCTCGTCATTGAGCATCGTCTCTTTTGTGATCAGAATCTGTGCAGATCCCTGATTGTATTCAGCAAACAGTTTCTGGTAGATCATCATTAACTGTCCCTGTCCTACAGCAGAACATGCCTGCTTCATCGGAAGGGATGTCGGACGGTTTTCTAATCCCAGGGCTTTAAATCCTACACCGATCGCTCCTGAAGATACCAGGATCACGTCTTTTCCGCTGTTATGTAAGTCTGTTAAAACACGGACTAATTTCTCTAATCGGAATAAATTGATGTTTCCTGTTGCTTTATGGATCAAAGAAGATGTACCTACTTTGACGACAATTCTTTGTTTATCTTTTAGTTTTTCACGATTATTCATTTTACATTCACTCCTTGAAAGGTATTTTACACTGTAACGAGGGCTTGTGCAACCTTAATTCCATCCATTGCTGCAGAAGTGATGCCGCCAGCAAAACCTGCTCCCTCTCCGCATGGGTAGATTCCTTTGATATTGCTCTCAAATCCTTGATCTCTCTCGATTCTTAACGGAGAAGATGTTCTCGCTTCAATTCCGCACAAAATCGTATCTTCTCGATTAAATCCTTTGATCTTTTTATCAAAATATTGCATTCCTTCCGAAATCGCTTCACTGACCGGTTCTGGAAGACAGTTTCTTAAGTTTCCAAAACTTGTCAATCCTTTGGTATTCGGTGTGATCTCGCCAAAGGATTCTGTAATCTTTCCTTCTCTGAAATCTTTTAATGTCTGAACCGGGATTCTTCCTTTTCCTTCGCTAAAAGCTTTTTCTTCCCATTTCTGCTGAAATCTTACACCTGCTAATGCGTCATTTCCATCAAAATCCTCTGGTGTAACACTTGCGATGATCGCACTGTTAGAATTCTTTGCTGCTCGATCGTGATTGCTCATTCCATTGACCGTCAATCGTTCTGGCTCTGAGGACGCGTTGACCACGAAACCTCCCGGACACATACAGAAGGAATAAACACTTCTTCCATTGTTTGCATGATATGTTAGTTTGTATGATGCAGCTGGAAGATCATATTGATCTGCTCCCTTTCCATACTGCGAATGGTCGATCATCTCACGCGGGTGTTCCACACGAAGTCCGATCGCAAAAGCTTTAGGATTTATTTCCAGATCACGATCTGATAAGACCTTAAATGTATCTCTGGCACTGTGTCCCGGTGCTAAGATCGCTGCTTCTGTTTTAATTTCTTCTTTATCATTGATGATCAGCCCTGTTAATTTTCCATCCTGGATCACGAAATCTGTCACTTTCGCCTCAAAACGGACATCTCCGCCAAGAGATCTGATCTCTTCTCTGATCCCTGCAACGACATTTCTTAAAAGATCCGTTCCGATATGTGGTTTATTTTCATATAAGATCTCTTCTGGTGCACCATGTTCTACAAAAGTTTCTAAGACGAATCTATTCCTTCCGAATTTGTCTTTTACTAAGGTATTTAGTTTTCCGTCTGAAAATGTTCCTGCTCCTCCTTCTCCAAATTGTACATTGGATTCAGGATTCAGTTCACCACTCTCCCAGAAATGTTCTACATCTTTCATACGGTTTGTGACATCTTTCCCTCGTTCTAAGACGATCGGATGTAATCCGGCTCTTGCAAGCATCAGTGCTGCAAACAAACCTGCCGGTCCCATTCCGATCACAACCGGTGGATATTTAAATTCCCGCTGATTTTCTGGAAATTCAAACTTCTTTTCTTTTACTGCCATGATATTGCGATTTTTGTTCTTTTTGAGGAATTTCTCTTCTTGACCCTTACCTAATGTCACATCAACTGCATACACATAAGATAATTCTTCTTTTTTCCTCGCATCAATAGACCGTTTTACGATCTTGTATTGTTTATATTCTGTATTATGTAATGCTTTTTTTATCTTCTTCTCAAGTGCTGCCTCTTTGTGGTCGATCGGCAGCTTGATCTGGTTGATTCTTATCATTGTCTTCCTATCTGGCTTGCAGCGATGTATCCGGATGTAAATGCCCACTGAAGGTTGTACCCTCCGCATGTCCCATCGACATCTAGTAATTCACCGACAACATAAAGCCCCTCTAATAACTTTGATTCTAATGTTCCTTGTATGATTTCTTTTGTGGATACGCCTCCGGCTGTTACCTGTGCCATATCATATCCTTTATATCCTTTGATCTCAACTTCAAAGTGTTGGATCATATCTAAGATTCTGTTAAGATCTTTCTTGGAAATCTGAGCAACTGGTTTTCTCGGATCGATCTTTAATCTCTGTAAGATCGCATATACCAGTTTTTTATTTAAAAATCCCTGGAAAAATTCTTCGACTGTCTTATAATTGCAGCTTTTTAAGAATACTTCTGTTGTTTCTTCTAAGGTTACCATCTGTGGCATGAGATTTAAATAGATTTTTACTTTTTTCTTTCTTCTTAATGCTTCGATCGCAAAATGACTGATCTGAAAAATCGGGATTCCTGAAATCCCATATTTTGTAAACTGGACTTCTCCGTGTTCTTTGGCGATCAATTCATTATTCGCATAAACGCTGACATTGCTGACATTTCGAACTCCAGAGGTGTCTTTTAAATATTTTCCTTCTGCTTCTAATCCTACCAAAGACGGGAATGTATCCGTGATCTTATGATGAAAGTCTTTGGCAAGCTTGTATCCGCTTCCGTTGCTTCCTAAGTTCGGCTGTGCACATCCACCAGTTGCAAGGATCAGATTGCTTGATTGAAAACATTTGTCATTTCCATAGACATAAAATGTGGATTTGCGTTTCTCTGCTTTCGTGACTTCAAATTCTGTCAGAATATCTACGTGCAGATGCTTTAATTTCTGTGTCAATGTATCAACAACCGTTGCTGCCTGCAAAGATGCAGGATAATAATATCCATTTTGCTCTGTCACAAGCATTCCGAGAGATTCAAAGAACTGAATGAGATCTTCTAATCCAAATTCCTCGATCATCGGATAAGCAAAGGAAGGTCTCTGCCCTCTATAGCAATTCTCGTCCATGTAGGCATTTGACAGGTTGCATCTTCCATTTCCCGTTGCTAATATTTTCTTTCCTAATTTATCCATCCGTTCAAGCAAGAGGACTTTCTTATGATGACTAGCTGCTGTGATCGCTGCCATCATACCGGAAGCCCCTGCTCCAACGATGATCACATCATATTTCATTCGTTATTTTTCTCCAAATTTTTATTTTAACTACTGTATGATTCCAGAAAATGATATACTTCTTCTCTGTTTTCAAAGATAAAATTCTCTTTCAGCATATTTTTGATGTCTGCTGGCAAATTCTCTTTCTTCATATCTGTATATTCAAAAACTTCTTTGGTCTTATTGTTGATCACAGCCAGACTTCCATCAAGAATCTTCAGACTGTACGTCGCCTTGACCTTCTTGACTGCTTTGGTCTGTTTATTTTCAGCTGTTGTTGTTATCTGAGAGCGAACTTCCTTTAAGTTGTCCTTCTTTTCATTTGTTGAAAATGCAAGATAGCACATATAGATACATAAAACCGTGATCACGACCATATAGATCATTAAAAATCGATTGATCTTCTTCATGATGCAGCCCTCCTTTGACGATATTGTTGCCAAAGATAAGGGGATTTATACAAAAAGCCCAAATCATAGCAGATCTGGACTTTTTCTTCCTTTTATAAATGGAAGTCCTTACGATCCTTACAGCAAATGTAATTTCTTTGCTAATCTGACGATCAGATTTCCTTTTGGAATCTTAGTAAGTTCTTCTTCTGTAAATACTTTTAACTTAATGATCGCTGCAAAATAGATCAGTGCTCCAACTGGCACTGCAATGATCACGCAGACTGCAAAGCATACTCGCCCGAATGGAAGAACGCTTTGAACTGCATACTGGATCAGAAAACAGACAACACCCATCACTGCTGCACTTAATGCAGGCTTGATAAATGTCTTTGTGATCTCCTGATGAAAACCTGTGTATTTCTTGATGGAGTGTGCATTTAACAGACACATCACAAGTGAAAATGCCATAGTCGCAAATACCAATCCATATGTTTTACAATCTGTGTATGTCAATAAAAGCCATAATACAACGATATTGACTACAACAGAAATCGCAGAATGTCTGACTGGCACTCTCATCTTTCCCATTCCCTGTAAGATACCATTTGTCAATGTTGACAGACAGTAGAAAATAACGGAAACTGCACCGATCCGAAGCATAGCTGCTCCTAATCCCTTGGCATAGGTTGCACCGAAGATCAATCCATTGATCGAACTATTTAAGACACCTAGTCCAACTGCACATGGGATCGCGATCATCATCGTAAAACGTATCGCCATCTGGATACTGTCATTCATATCGTCCTTCTTGCCTAACGCATAGGCTGCAGAAACATTTGGCACGATCGCATTGGAAAGTGCAGATGCCATTGCAACTGGAACGTTGATCAGCACATTATACTGACCGCTGAACAAACCATAAAATTCTGAAACTACTTTCGCCGTAATTCCTTTTCCTACTAAGATATTGCTAAAGATCGTCTGATCGATCGTTGCACTACAGTTATAAATCGCTGTACTAAAGATCACTGGTGTGATCGTCAACAATAAGATCTTTAAGATATTCCCATAAGATTCAATATATTTTGTACGGTCATGTTTCATCTGAATCTTGACCTTTGGCTGGTATGCACGATAAATGATAAAGCAGAAGATCAGTCCTGTTAAAACGCCGACTCCTGTACCGATCGCACTACCTGCTGCCCCATGTCTTGCGATCTCATATGTGATCTTGTTTGATGGCAGATATGGTAAGATCAGTACATATGCCATCAAAATACTAAAGATCGCATTCAAGATCTGCTCAATGATCTGGGAAATGGATGTTGGCACCATTGTATTATGTCCTTGAAAATATCCTCTAAGTACTCCAAGAATTCCAGAGAAAAAGATCGTTGGAGAAATGACCTGAAGGGCAAGTGCTGCACCTTTTTGATGTCCGACAAAGGTTGGTGCTCCAAAATATGCGATCATGGACGCGATACCGCCAACGACAACTGCATAAACTAATGCTCCATAGAAGATTCTCTGAGCATTGATATATTCTTTCTTCGCAAGTCTTGCAGAAATTGATTTGGAAACTGCAAGTGGAATACTAAAGGATGCGATCAGCAGAATGATATTATAGATATTATACGCATAAGAATAATATCCCATACCTTCCTTGCCAATGATCCCAAACAGTGGACTACGGTATAATAATCCGATCACACGGCAGACAATGGATGCTGCGGCTAAGATCATTCCTTGCATTAAAAATGAGTTTTTACTGCTTTTACTCATACTAAACCTCTTTCATCTCTTGTATATTTCGTCTTTGTCAAAATCTCTTCCTGACGTTTTTCCATATCTTTTCGTTCTTCCTCTTCCATATGGTCATATCCAAACAGATGTAACATACTGTGAGCGATCAAAAAGGCATATTCTCTCTCCCTGCTGTGTCCATAATTCTCGGCCTGTTCCCATACCTTGTCCATGGAGATCACAATATCTCCAAGCAGAAATTCACCGCTCTCCGGATCAAATGCCATCGGATCTTCTTCAATCTTTGAGAAATCCGCTGGTTCTTCGTATTCTGCCATTGGAAATGACAGTACATCGGTTGGCCGGTCGATCTCTCTTTGTTCTTTGTTGATCGCATGAATCGTTTCATTATCAGTTAGCATTAAGTTCACTTCGCACTCATAAGGGCAGTCCACATAATCAATCGCTGCCTCGATCACTTCATGTGCGATCTTCTCATAAGGGATATTGATCTCCCCTTCGTATTCATTCTCGATTATAATACTCATAACATTCCTATCTTCTGTTCTTTTTGTTATTGTTATTCTTATTCTTTTTCGCAGATCTGGCTGCTTCATATTGGTCATATGCTGCAACGATCTTCTGTACTAATGGATGTCTGACAACGTCCTTATTGGTAAGCTCACAGACTCCGATCTCTTTGACTTTTCTTAATACTTTTAAGGATTCTTCTAGTCCTGAAATGCTGTCAAACGGCAGATCTTTCTGTGTTAAGTCACCCGTGATGATCGCTTTGGAACCAAATCCAATACGTGTTAAGAACATCTTCATCTGAGCAGGTGTCGTATTCTGTGCCTCATCTAAGATAATGTATGCATTATCCAGTGTACGACCTCTCATGTAAGCCAATGGAGCAACTTCGATCAAGCCTTTCTCCATATTCTTCATAAATGCGTCAGCCCCAAGGATCTCATATAATGCATCATATAATGGCCTTAAATATGGATCAACTTTACTCTGTAGATCTCCAGGTAAGAAACCTAGCTTCTCTCCTGCCTCAATCGCTGGTCTCGTTAAGATGATACGGCTGACTTCATCATTCTTAAATGCTGTGATTGCCATTGCCATTGCAAGATATGTCTTACCAGTTCCTGCAGGACCGACTCCAAATGTGATCATCTTATTCTTGATCGCATCGACGTATTTTTGCTGTCCTAAAGTCTTTGGTTTGACTGCTTTGCCCTGGATCGTATGACAGATAACATCTTTATCAAGCTCCAAAAGACTTGGAGATTTCTCTTCCATTGATAACGATAACGCATAGTTTACATTCTGCTCTGTGATCACATTTCCTCGTTTGGATAATTCGAGTAATTCATCGATCACGGAGATCGCATGATTGACTGCCTGCTGTGTTCCAATACATTTTAAATGGTCACCTCTCAGGATCAGACTCACATGCAGTGTTTTTTCGATTTTCTTCATATAGGCATCAAACTGCCCGAATACATTCCCGCCATGTTCTGCCGGAAAATTCATTTCTATTTCAACTGGATTCATCTAATTCTCAGTCTCCTTCTTTGTGTATATTCCTTATGTATTCTACCATCTGTTACAAAGTTTTTCAACCTGAGTGGCAAAATCCATATGGCCTGATTCATAACTTTTATTTATTGCTGCGCTGTTGTTGGTGTGATCATTTCTTCTTGTTTCTTTGTTAATTTCTTGATATTTCGGATCTTTCCGACACTTTCTTCTTTGATGATCGATGCATTAACTTCATATCGGTTGTTCTTTTTTTTATAATTTCCTTCACAATGAACGATCTTTGCTCCTGCTTTTGCTTTCTTCATAAGATATCGTTCCAGCTGTTTTTTTAATTTTAACTGTGCTTCTTTTTTTGTCAAGATTTTCTTCTTTGGCCTGTATCTTTCAGTTATCTGCATCGTGATCCCAATGGGCAGATAAAAAGATTTCCCTATCTTTAATGATCTTCTCTTTGTCATAACATTTGTATGATCCTGTCTTTTCTTTTCAGGAAAATCGAATTGATACTGTCCAAAATATAAATTTTTGATGCTCTTTTTCTTGCCTGTGATCAGCTTTTCGTAATATTCCATGGGAATTGAATTGTTGTACACCTCTTTGGTGCGCATCACGATTTCACCATCTGCCTTGATCTTATCCGTCTGTGTCACGGTAAAATCATCACTGTAGTAATAGATCAGTCCAGAAATTAAAGTTGTTCCGCTTTTGACACTATCCCCAACACTTACAAGCGGTGTTCCACTTTTGACCGCCATTTTTATAATGATCCCTGATTTATTTGCCACTATATCACATGGCTTCTTTGGATTCTGCTTTGTTTTGCGATCTAAGGTTTCTTTTATCTCAATATGCAGTCTTGTTCCCTGAATCGAACAGGATGCCCACGCAATCTCAGCATAATCTTCCCTCAGATGGTCTTCTAATGCATCACAGTCAATCTGATATTTTAATGTTCCTAAATGATAGTAATTATCTGTGACATATTTTAATATCTCACTTTCTGAATATATTTCCCCGCCAGAAACCGTGATCTCCCACAAAAACTGGCTAAAGGAAAAAATCATCAAACCACATAAGCACATGGAAAAAAATAATATTTTGCGTTTTTTATGTTCTTTTAAGAAATATGGCAGTCCTTTTTGCCCTTGTAATGTAAGATCAACATTTGCTTTCTCTGCTAATGCTTCCAACATTTGATAAGCACTTCGTCTGATAAAAAACACATAGCCGTCTGATACTGGTTTTAGTTCCCACAATACAAGATGATTTTTTGCACAGAGATTCAAAAAACGCTCTGTCTGATATCCTTTGACTTGAAAATACAGCCTTCCAAATATAAAGTGCAGAATTTTAAGCATTTCTCATGCTCCTTTCAAAGAATATCATACATATTCCAGCCTTTTGATCTTTCCTTTGATCTTCATTGATTCCTGTGAGTAAAAATCAACTGCCAGATCACATCCACAAATATTTAATATGACATGATTTCCCTGAATCGAGATCTTATTCTCATCATATGATACGATTCCCCTGTAGTTTTCTATGTATGCTTCACAGTTTCCTGTCAAGGTTATAATGAAATCTCCAAACACCACATCTCTTGGAAGAGAAAGTCCTTTAGCAATCACTTCTTTTGGTTTCTTCTTCATGCAAAACTCCTTTTGTGGCATTTGGTTTAATATATGCCGAAAAAAAGCACCATATACCTGTTCCCAGGTAAATGATGCTTATCTTTTCAATCAAGTAAAAATTATTTAGATTTTCTCTTACGAGCCGCTTCAGACTTTTTCTTACGTCTTACGCTTGGCTTTTCGTAATGTTCTCTTTTACGAATCTCCTGCTGAATTCCTGCTTTTGCACAGTTTCTCTTGAATCTGCGAAGAGCGCTATCTAAAGATTCATTTTCTTTAACGATTACGTTTGACATTCTATTCCCGACCTCCCCTCCAGTCTTGTACTTGTGCATAGGACTGTTTGGGTTTTAATTTTTTGCACTAGATTAGTATATCACATTTTAGATTTTTGTCAACTATGAAATTTGACTTTCTAAAATTTCTTTTACTTTTGCTACTGCTTCTGGGATTCCGGCTGGGTTCTTTCCTCCGGCCTGGGCCATATTTGGACGTCCTCCACCGCCGCCTCCAACGCATCCGGCGATCGCTTTGATCAGGTTTCCAGCGTGTGCTCCTGCTTTCTGTGCCTCGTCTGTTACCATGGCAACTAAGAATACTTTTCCGTCTTTCTGGGAAGCAAGGACAATAACACCTTCTCCTAATTTCTCTTTTAAGTTATCTCCAAGTTCACGAAGTCCATTCATATCGACGTCTTCTATAGAAGTTGCAAGAAGTTTCACTCCTTTTACTTCTTCTACCTGATCCATAACATCTCCCAGAGCGTCTTTTGCAAGTTTGCTCTTTAAGGATTCGTTTTCGCTCTTTAATTCTTTTACTTCTGCAAGAAGTGATTCAATTCTTGTCAGCAGTGTTGCTGGTGTAGCTTTTAATGCTTTGGCTGCTTCTTTTAATTCTTCTTCCTGCTTATGGTAGTAGTTAAATACTCCCTGATCTGTCACTGCTTCGATTCTTCGAACTCCTGATGCAACACCAGTTTCAGATAAAATCTTGAATGCTGTGATCGCTCCTGTATTCTTCACATGAGTACCACCACATAATTCTACAGAGAAATCTCCCATGGATACAACGCGTACTTCGTCTCCGTATTTCTCTCCAAACAGTGCCATAGCTCCTGTTTTCTTAGCTTCTTCCATAGACATAACTTTTGTCACAACTGGAAGATCCTGAGCGATCTTTTCGTTGACAATCTTCTCAACTCTTGCGATCTCATCATCAGATAATGGTGAGAAATGTGTAAAGTCGAATCTTAAATGTTCCGCATTATTTAAAGATCCTGCCTGCTCTACATGAGTTCCAAGCACTTCTCTTAATGCTTTCTGTAATAAATGAGTTGCACTATGGTTCTTTGCACCTAATGCTCTATTCTTCTCATTCACTGTAAAGACTGCTTTGTCTCCTACGTTGAATGTTCCTTCGACTACATGTCCAACATGTCCAAACTTACCACCGGATAATTTAATGACATCTTCTACTTCAAAAGATGCATCTCCGCTGATGATCACACCTTTATCTGCTTCCTGACCACCGCTTGTAGCATAGAATGCTGTCTGGTCAGCGACGATCGTTCCTTTGTCTCCTTTGTTCAGAGTTGAAACAACTTCTGTCTCTGTTGTCATAGCTGTGATCTCACCTTCACAAGTAAGTTCATCATATCCAACGAATTTTGTTGTCATGGCTGGATCTAACTGTTCGTATACAGTTGCATCTGCACCCATGTAGTTTGTTGTCTTTCTTGCAGCTCTGGCAGTCTCTCTCTGAACCTGCATTTCTTTTTCAAAGCCTTCTTTATCTACAGTAAATCCCTTTTCTTCTAAGATCTCGATCGTCAGATCTAATGGGAATCCATATGTGTCATATAATTTGAACGCATCTGCACCAGCAAGTTCTTTGCTGCCTTTCTCGTTCATAGCTTTTTCCATATCTGCTAAGATAGACAGTCCCTGATCGATCGTCTTGTTGAACTGTTTTTCTTCCTGAGATAAATGATTGAAGATAAATTCTGCTTTCTCTTCTAATTCTGGATATCCATCCTTGGATTCACGGATCACGACTTTACTGATATCTGTTAAGAACAGATGATCGATCCCTAATAATCTTCCATGTCTTGCTGCGCGGCGAATCAGACGGCGAAGTACATATCCACGTCCTTCGTTAGATGGTGTGATACCATCAGATAACATAAATGTAGCAGAACGAATATGGTCTGTGATCACACGGATCGATACGTCTGTCTCGTGGTCTGTACCATAAGTAACTCCTGCAACTTTACAGATCTCATCGCGGATCGCTTTGATAGAATCTACGTCGAAGATAGAATCTACTTCCTGTACAACGACTGCAAGACGTTCCAGTCCCATACCTGTATCAATGTTCTTATTCTCTAATTCTGTATAATGGTTGTGTCCATCATTCTCAAACTGTGTAAATACGTTGTTCCATACTTCCATATAACGGTCGCAGTCACATCCTACCGTACAGTCTGGGCTTCCACATCCATATTTCTCTCCACGGTCATAGTAGATCTCTGAACATGGTCCACAAGGTCCTGCCCCATGCTCCCAGAAGTTGTCTTCTTTTCCAAAACGGAAGATTCTCTCTGGTGCGATTCCGATCTCTTTCTCCCAGATCTCGAATGCTTCATCATCATCTTCGTATACAGATGGATATAATCTGTCAGGATCTAATCCGATCACTTCTGTTAAAAATTCCCAAGACCATGCGATCGCTTCATGTTTGAAGTAATCTCCAAAAGAGAAGTTTCCTAACATCTCAAAGAATGTACCATGTCTTGCTGTCTTACCAACATTCTCAATATCTCCTGTACGGATACACTTCTGACATGTTGTCACTCTTGTTCTTGGTGGTACTTCCTGTCCTGTGAAATAAGGTTTCAGTGGTGCCATACCAGCGTTGATCAGTAATAAACTGTTATCGTTCTTTGGCACGAGTGAAAAACTCTTTAATGCTAAATGTCCTTTACTTTCGAAAAACTCAAGATACATCTTCCTGAGTTCGTTGACTCCATATGCTCTCAACGTTTCATCCTCCTAGTGTCGTTTCATTATATTTAAGAAGACCTTGCCTTTACGGCTTTTTAGCTGCATGAGCCTGTATTCTCATGCAGCTAAATGATCTTCTCTTAATCATGTATGATCTTATGATTCTTTCTTCTTTGCCTTCGCACGACCGACTCCGAAATAAATTCCTGCCGCAGAGCATGCAAAAAGAATCGCAAACTTCAATACATAAGAGACTAATTCTGATAAAAATGCTGTCATAATCTTGCCTCCTTATCTTATAAAGTCGATTATACCAAATCGAACTTAGAAACACAAATATTTTCTCACAAAGATTACGTTCTTAATCTTCTTTTTCTAATAAATCTGTGTAGAAGCAAGAATAATTTCCTGTATGGCAGGCAGCTCCGATCTGTTTTACCTTAGCAAGTAAGGTGTCTCTGTCGCAGTCAATATATAAATCTTTGACATACTGATAATGTCCGGATGTCTCCCCTTTGATCCATAATTCATCACGGCTTCGGCTGTAATAAGTCATAATCCCTGTCTCGATCGTCTTATCATATGCTTCTTTTGTCATATATGCGACCATCAAAACTTCATTTGTCTTATGATCCTGTACAACAACGGTTAACATTCCGTCGCTGTTTAATTTGAATTCATCAAAACTCATCTTGCTATTTAATGGTTTTGCCTCATTACTCATCTTATAAGGCTCCTTTCGTGGAAAGTACATCTGTGATCCTTGGATCCATGCTGGTTGCTTCATCCAAAGCTTTTGCAAATGCTTTAAATGCTGCTTCGATCATATGATGATTATTCTCTCCATGTAATTTCTTCAAATGAAGATTCATCATGCTGCCGTAAGATACTGCATAAAAGAATTCTCTTACCATCTCTGTGTCAAATTCTCCAACGCGATCAACCGTAAAATCACAATCCATCACAAAATATGGTCTTCCAGACAGATCGATCGCACATAACATTAATGTCTCATCCATTGGAAGCATAAATGATCCATAACGTTTGATCCCTTTCTTATCTCCAACAGCCTGTTTGATCGCTTCTCCAAGTACGATTCCGACATCTTCGATCGTATGATGGCAGTCTACATAGAGATCTCCCTCAACTTCCACATCAAGATCAAAAAATCCGTGACGTGCAAATGCATTTAACATATGGTCAAAAAAACCGATTCCTGTATGGATATTTCCATTTCCATTTCCATCAAGATCAATGGAAAGTTTGATCTTTGTCTCACTTGTATTTCTCTCAATTGATGCACTTCTACTCATATTTTTATCCTTCCTGGTTATCTTCAAATCTTACTTTCATGGAATTAGCATGTGCTGTCAGCTGTTCCTGCTTCGCAAAGAATTCGATGTCTTTGTGTACTGGCTCTAAGGCTTCTCTTGAATAGTAGATGACACTTGATTTCTTGATGAAATCATCAACACTTAATGGAGAGAAGAATTTTGCTGTTCCATTTGTTGGAAGTACGTGGTTTGGTCCTGCAAAATAATCTCCTAAAGGTTCACAGCTGTATGCTCCGATAAAGATCGCTCCTGCATTCTTGATCCTTGTCATAACATCAAATGGATTTGCTGTCATGATCTCCATATGTTCAGACGCAATAGCGTTTGCCGTATCAATTGCTTCTTTCATATCGCTTGCAACAAGAATATATCCGAAGGAATCTAAAGATTTCTCCATGATCTCTTTTCTTGATAACTGATTTAAGAATCCGTCAATCTCATCAGATACTTTATGTGCTAATTCTTCGCTTGTTGTAACAAGGATCGCACTTGCCATCTCATCATGTTCTGCCTGGGAAAGTAAGTCTGCTGCCACATATCTTGGATTCGCTGTTTCATCAGCTAACACTAAGATCTCACTTGGTCCTGCAATGGAATCGATACTTACGTTTCCATAAACTGCTTTCTTGGCAAGAGCCACAAAAATGTTACCAGGTCCTACGATCTTGTCTACTTTTGGAATAGACTCTGTTCCAAATGCCATCGCTGCAATTGCCTGTGCTCCACCGACTTTATATACTTTTGTTGCTCCAGCTTCTTTCGCTGCAACTAATGTATTTGCTGTAACTTTTCCGTCTTTTCCAGGAGGTGTTGTCATGATGATATTTTTCACTCCTGCAACGTGTGCTGGAACAATGTTCATTAAAACAGAAGATGGATAAACTGCTTTTCCACCTGGTACATAGACACCACAAGTTTCCATTGGTGTTACTTTCTGTCCAAGCATTACTCCGTCTTCTCTTGTCTCAAACCAGCTCTTCTGAATCTGTTTTTCATGGAAATCACGAATATTCTTGATCGCTTTGCGGATAACTTTGATCAATTCATCGTCCACTTCTTCGTAAGCTTCCTTAATTTCTTCTTCTGTAACTAAAATATTGTCTGCGTTGATCTCCGCTTTATCAAACTGTGCTGTATAATCAAAGACAGCTTTATCTCCATTATCTCTGACATTTTTGATGATCGCATCGACTTTATCCTGAAAATCCCCATAGTTTGTAGGACTTCTCTTTAATAAATCTGATAAAATATTTGCAATGGAATCTTTGTTAACTTTTACTATTCTCATGTTTCTCTCCTCCGGCCTATTCTTTTTCATCCAAGATCTTCTTTAGTGCAACGATGATCTTGCTGATTCGTTCTTGTTCCATTTTCTGGCTTACCTGATTCACTACCATTCTTGCTGATAATGGGCAAACTTCTTCTAAGACTTCCAATCCATTTTCTTTTAAGGTTGTTCCTGTCTCAACGATATCAACGATCACCTCTGATAATCCAACAATCGGTGCAAGTTCAACAGATCCGTTTAACTTAACGATTTCTACTGTCTGTAATTTCTGATTATTGAAATATTCTTTAGCGATATGTGGGTATTTGGATGCCACACGGATGATCTCATTACTGTTTAAATATTTCTTCGCTTCTTTGGGTCCGCACACACACATCTTGCAAGCTCCAAATTTCAAGTCTAATACTTCGTATAGATTTCTTCCTTCTTCAAGGATCGTATCTTTTCCAACAACACCGATATCAGCTGCTCCATATTCCACGTAAGTTGGCACGTCACTTGCTTTGGATAAGAAAAATTTTAATTTTAATTCTTCGTTTACGAAGATTAATTTTCTTGTTTTCTCGTCTTTCATTTCCTCGCATGTGATTCCGATCTCTTCTAATAAAGCCATCGCTTTCTTTGCAAGGCGCCCTTTCGCCAGGGCAAATGTAATATATCTCATGGTCTTTTGTTTCCCTTCTTTTGCTCGATTTGTTGATTAGATGAAATAAAGGATTCCACCGAGGCGATGCTCTTTAGCAAATCTTTCATAGTCTGCTTTGCTGCACAGATCATTCTTTCTCTCTAAGATGACTTTCTTTCCTTCTTTTCTTAATTCTTCTGCTCGAAGGATCGCATCTTTCATTGTTGCTTCTTTATAAATGATCATTGTATCCATATGATCTGCTTCCATATGAATTCCCTGACGGCTTAATGCCATCATCAGCTCATCTAATACGATCGCAAATCCAACTGATGGGGCTTTCTTTCCGAACTGTTCGATCAGATTATCATATCGTCCACCTTTTAGAACTGCATCTCCTGTTCCATAAGTATAACCTTTGAAAATGATTCCTGTGTAATAATTATGCTTATTTAACATTCCAAGATCAAAACTTACATACTGCTCTTTACCGTATAATTTTAAGATATCATATACATCGCGAAGTCTTTTGATTGCTTTCTTAGACTGTTCATTCTCAACCATTGCTTCTGCCTGATCTAAGATCGCTACATCTCCATTCAGTTCGTTAAAATGTAAAAATACATCTTTAATCTTATCAGACAGATCTAATGTCTCTACATATTCCATTAATCCAAAATAATTCTTATTTAAGATCAGCTCTCGAAGCTGTGTTTTGACTTCTTCATCTTTGATCGTCTGTGTCAATCCGTTGAAGAATTCAACTTCTCCGATAGAAAGTCTGAAATCAGTCAATCCAGCTGCCAGAAAACAATCAATTGCCATTGCAATAGATTCTGTATCTGCCTGTACAGATGCATCATTGACTAATTCTGCACCTAACTGGCATGTTTCTTTTAACTTCAACTGATAGCTTGAGTTATTTAAAAATACATTTCCTGCATAAGATAAACGGATTCCCATATTCTCTTCATTAAAATACTTTGCGATACAGCGTGCAATGGATGGTGTGACATCCGGACGAAGAACTAAGGTATTTCCTTCTCTATCGAAGAATTTAAACATCTCCCTTGCGGATACGGTTCCTTTTTCACTGTTAAATACATCAAAGAATTCAAATCCTGGAGTTCTGATCCCTTCATATCCGTAAGATGCAAAGACTTTGTTTAATTTTGCCTTCAGCTTACTTCGCTGTCCATATTCTGTTCCATATACATCTCTGACACCTTCTGGTGTGTGGACTCTCTTTTTATTCATATTTTTGCCGCTCCTTGATACTTTATCGAATTAAAGTGCTACTTAGGTAGCACATCAAATTATCTGTATTTTACCAATCCTTAACTTATTTGTCAACCTCGTTCACTCTAATTCATCTTTTGATATGTTACATGAAATTCCTACAACTGAGAAACAACTTCTTCGATCACCTGATCCATGATCTCTACCGGATCATATACAAGGTCCACACTGCAATATTCACAAATATCCTCTAATGCTCCAAAAATCCATGGATTTCTTGCTTTGATCGTCTTCATTCTTCCATTCTGCTGCACAAAACTGATAAAGAATCCTAATGTTCTGCTGATCTCATCATCACCCTCTTCTAAAATATCCATTGTGATCACACCGCCATCGGTATTATCATATGCCATAAATAAAAGTGGATTCTTTGGACGCTCCCCTTCTTCTTCCCCTTCTACCATAACTGGAAGATAAGTAAAATCTAAAATCACTTCAAGATCGATTTGTTTTTGATTCTTTAATTCATCTTTTAATTCCTGATCTTCTAACATCACTGACGGAAATTCTTTTTCAGCTTCTGGTATCTCTTTTACAAACATTTCCCAAGTATCATTTTCAGTATTATAACGGCGAACGATTCCTTCTGCCTGTTCGATTTCTGGGTTTAATTCTCCCTGTCTGACTGCTTCCACTGCCATATACAGGTTCTCATAAGTTTCTATAAGAAGTGCAACTTCATCTTCATCTAACTGATATGGTTTGTAACCTTTCTTATAAGAAACAAAGTAAATCCAGTCACTGATCGTCTTAAAACGAATATCTAATTCATCGATAACTTTTCTTTGTTCATCTGGCACATTCATCATGCTTCCCCAGAAGCATGTAAGACTTGTATGTTCATCCATCAGATACTGTGCTGGAAGATCCCCTTCTTCACTTCCAAGGATCATATAGAAATCTCCTAAGCCTTCAACTCCATCAAAGACTGCAATTCCTCTTTCTCCGCTGAATTTTCCCATCACACTGCAAAATACAGGTTCTTCTCTGTCTTTTAGCTGAATGGTTACAAGTTGTGTGTCACCAAGGTAATTCCAAGGCTCTAATTTGTCTAGTTTTAATGTAATGTCGTATAACTGCTTCCATGCATTCTTTGACGCTTCTTTTCTCAATGACTTGTCCTCCATAGATTATTTTATTGTACACTTAATATTCATTATAATAAGAAATGATTTTAATTACAACAAAATCCCGACTATCTTTCTATGATTTGTGAATTTGATCGTTTTTTCTTTATACTTTTTCGAATTTCTGATATAATTGTTTGACGGATTTATCTTATTATTTTAAATTAGATAACTGATTTTATTACCAGGAGGTATTTATCATGGCATTCGACGGATTTGTCATTTCAAATATTATATCAGAACTTAATAAACAGATCATTGGTGGCAGAATCTATAAGATTTATCAGCCAGAGGCCGACGAGATCACGCTTGTGATCAAAAAAGAGAGATTGACAACAAGACTTCATCTCTCAGCCAGTGCTTCTCTTCCTCTTGTCTATTTATCGAAAGAAGGAAAAGCAAACCCTATGCAGGCTCCAAATTTCTGCATGCTGCTTCGTAAACATATCAGCAGTGGAAGGATCATTTCGATCACACAGCCTGACTTTGAGCGTATTATCGAAATTAAGATTGAGCATCTGGATGAGCTTGGAGATGTCTGTCAGAAACGTCTGATCGTTGAGATCATGGGAAAACACAGTAATATCATTTTTGTAAACAGTGATGATGTGATCTTAGATAGTATCAAGCACATCTCTGCAAATATCAGTTCTGTCAGAGAGGTTTTACCTGGACGTACTTACACATTTCCACCGTCTAAAGGGAAACATCCTTTAGCAAGTCTGACTACAGAGGATTTTTATCAGCATATCATCACCAAACCACTGAATCTTTGTAAAGCACTTTATACTTCCATCACAGGTATGAGTCCTTTGATCGCAAATGAACTTTGTTATCGTGCAGGGCTAGATGGGAATGCATCTACTGATTCTTTGACCGATGATAGTGCTGCTGGATTATATGGCCAGCTTGTAAAATTAAATGCTCTTGTAGAAGATGAGGCATATCAGCCAAATATCATTTATTCTGGGGAAGAACCTAAGGAATTTTCTTGTATTCCTTTAACTTCTTATCCTGACTGTACAGAGAAAACATATGATTCTATTTTTGACGTGCTGATCGGGTATTATTCTGAGAAGGAAAAATATACAAGAATGAAGCAGAAATCTTCTGACCTTCGTAAGATCGTGCAGACTGCTCTTGAGAGGACGAGCAAGAAATATGATCTGCAGCTTCGTCAGTTAAAGGATACCGAGAAACGTGAGAAATTCAAAGTTTATGGAGAACTTACACAGACATATGGATATGGACTAGAGCCAAATGCAAAATCTTTAACTTGCATGAATTATTACACAAACGAAGAGATTACGATCCCTCTTGATCCAACAAAGACTCCTTTGGAGAATTCCAAAAAGTTTTTTGCAAAATATAATAAGCTAAAACGTACTTATGAAGCTCTTTCTGAGCTTGTCGTGGAGACAAAAGCTGATCTTGATCATCTCGATTCGATCTCTACTGCTCTTTCTTTATCCGAAGATGAGAAAGACCTGCAGCTGATCAAAGATGAACTTTCTGATTATGGTTATATTAAGAGCCACGGAAAGAAAAAGGGAAAGAAACAGGCAAAATCCAAACCATTACATTTTGTCTCTTCTGATGGTTTCCATATGTATGTTGGAAAAAATAACTATCAGAATGATGAATTAAGTTTTAAGTTTGCAAATGGCGGGGACTGGTGGTTCCATGCAAAGAATATGGCTGGGTCCCATGTTATTGTACGAAAGGAACAAGCGGAGACTCTTCCAGATGCTACCTTTGAAGAAGCTGGCCGCCTTGCAGCTTATTATTCCAAGGGGCGTCAGGCACCGAAGGTTGAGATTGATTATGTTCAGAGAAAAGAACTAAGAAAGCCACCAAAGGCAAAACCTGGATTTGTCATTTATCATACAAACTATTCTATGATGTGTGTTCCGAATATTGATGGAATTGAAATTGTTGAATAAATTAAAAACACTTTGCAGGCCTTATAAATCCTACATTTTTTATATCAATTTTTTTAAATTTATACATAATAGAAACCAAACAATCGTCGATTAATATCCTCTTCTGGATTCATAACGTATTCGATTGCTCTTTTTAAGTGTCTCGCTGGATTTCCTGCTGTTTCTTTCATATACATTAATTTTGATATTGCCATCTCGTTATCTCCAAATAAAAAGAAGGATCCTTATACATTTTCTAATGTGGAATCCTTCTTTCTTGATTTTATACATTTCTAGCTTATGACAAAATTTGTCCCATTTTATCCTAATTCATCTGACTTTCCACAATATCTATCACATTCGCAATCTCACTACAGCTTTCCACCAACATAAAATCCTCTGAGAGATCAATCGTCAACTGACTATTTCTTTTATATCTCTTTGCGTTTTCTGTAATCTTGCAAATCCTTGATTGTTATAAATTTCATTTGAAAATGCTCTGCTAATTTTGCTAATTCTTCTGTTCTCATCATTGTGCCATCTTCTCTCATAATCTCACAGCACAATCCACACGCTTTTAAACCTGCTAATCTACATAAATCTACCGTTGCCTCCGTATGTCCATTTCTTTCTAAAACTCCATTTTTCTTTGCTTTTAATGGAAACATATGTCCCGGTCTTCGAAAATCTTCTGGTTTTGCATTTTCATCCACACATGCAATAGCTGTAATTGAACGCTCTACTGCTGAAATTCCTGTCGTTGTTGTAATATGATCGATTGATACAGTAAATGCTGTTTCGTGATTATCTGTATTATTTTCCACCATTTGCGGAAGTTTTAATTTTTCTACATACTCCTCCGACATTGGCATACAGATTAATCCTTTTCCATGCGTTGCCATGAAATTTATATTTTCTGTTGTAGCAAATTGTGCTGCACAAATAAAGTCTCCTTCATTTTCTCGATTTTCATCATCCGTTACCAAAATAATCTTTCCTCTTTTTAAATCTTCTAATGCACCTTCAATTGTATGAAATGTCACCATTTTATATCCTCCTGCCATAATTCTAAAATTTTTCTTGATCATATTTGTTTATTAGTTTTATCTTATCACCCCATTAAAAATGCCTTGATCTAAATGATTGATCAAGGCAGAGTAAAAAATATCTGAATTTATTTATATAAATCAATTGCTCTGGAACAAAAATATTCTAGAGCAATTGACCATAGTCGTAAAAACATTTCCATTTTTCCATATTTTGTTCTCTTCTTTCATCCAGACTATACTGTCGGCTTCGGAATTTCACCGAATCATACCTTACGGCTCGTGGGCTTTACCACCGGTAGGGATTTTCACCCTGCCCTGAAGATTTATTCTATTTATATATTAATTATAATAATTTTGATTTTTGTTGTCAAGATTTAAGCTATGCAGCTACTGTCCATATCAAAAAGAATTCTACGAAACTTTGGATCATATCAATGGACTGAGACAGTTAGAATGATAAAATATTGCTTGCACCTTGATAGTTTTAAATCGTCTTTTTTAATTCACAGGATAATTATGTTTTCCATATAATTACATCTCCTTTTTGAGAATCATAATCCACTGATGATCGCTTTCCAATCCTTTTCTGAGACTGATTTTCGATTTGCTATATTCTATGTTTCTCTGTCTTATCAATCTGAATGATCTTTCCATCCTGAACAATGATCGTTATATTGCCATATTTCATATTTTTTAATAACTCTTCAATTTTTTCTTTCCATTGGTGTTGTTCTTGTGATCTTTTTATTTTATGTTCCATATGCCCACCTTATTTCCTATTAATCCTGTATGTTTTATCTGTTTTTACTCGATTATACCTATTTTTCATATTTCTGTCAATATTTCAGTCACATAAACCATCATAAAGTCTTCTCAAATCTTCATCTGTAACTTCCACTGGATTATTTTTTAAATTGGCATGATGACTTAATCGTATCAATTCTTCTTTCTTTTCTTCATTGATATGAAGATCGGTTAAATTTGTTCTTAAATGAAGATCTCTTTTTAATCTCTGTACGGCATCTGCAAATTGTTCATAATCATAAAATCCTAATTGACTGGTCAATTCTCTTGTCCTAAAATCTTTGGTTCCATTTAATCGGATAAAGAAATCTAATGTCAAACCACAAGCCTCTCCGTGTGGAATATGGTATAAATTTGTCAATGGAAAAGAACATGCGTGGGAAGCAGTTGTTTTTGGCTGACCAAATGCAAGTCCTGCGATCAGAGATGCTGCTGCCATTTTCTCTCTTGCTGCCTGATTGTTTGGATCTTTGTATACCGTTCTTATATTTGTAAGAACTAGTTTTGCTGCATAGACAGCCAATACGTCACAAATTGGTTGGTGCAAGCGGCTCCAGTATCCTTCTACTGCATGAGATAACACATCAATTCCTGCACTTGCCGTAAGATCTGCTGGCATGCTCCATGTAAGTGTTGGATCTACGATCGCATATTGTGGATAAAAACTTTCCGATGCAATTGGTGCTTTGATTCCTTGGTTTCTATTTGTTAATACAGAAACATTGGTTACTTCACTTCCAGTTCCTGCCGTTGTTGGAATTGCGATCAATGGCAAATGTTTTTTTGGAACTTTCTCTCCTGTATTGTGATATTTTCGGATTGATGTTTCTTTTTCTATTAAAACAGAAGCCGCCTTCGCTCCATCGATCACACTTCCTCCACCAAGTGCTACGATAAAATCTATTTTTTCTTTTCTTAAATGTTCTCCCAGTCTATTCACTTCTTCTACATCTGGATTTGGTGAAAATCCTGCAAAGATATCTGCCAGATGATTTTTCTTATCATCCAGTAACTGCCCTGCAAATCCATTTTTAATAAAATGTGTGGTTGTCACCAGAATTCCTTTTTTATATTGTTCTTTTTGAATGATTGTTGATAATTCCTGTATTTTATGATCTCCAAATATAATCTTGACTGGCTGTTCATAATACCACTTCATATACAAATCCTCCTATCTGTCATACTGGGCATGGATCAGTTTTAATAAACGTTCTCTTGTATGATAAAATTTTTCACTGAACTGAATATCACTGATTCCTTCTTCTACGATCTTTCTTGAGAAATTCACCTGAATATCATCGACAATTTCTCCTGGATGTCGACTTAACACTAAAACCCTGCTTCCTAACAGCAATGCTTCTTCTACATCATGTGTAATAAAAAAGATCGTTTTTCCACTCTGCCACCAGATCTTGCGGATCAATTCCTGCATATTTTCTCTTGTAAATGCATCCAATGCACCGAATGGTTCATCCATTAACAGAATTTCTGGTTTGTTGATCAAAGCTCTTGCAATCGAAACTCTCTGTTTCATTCCTCCTGATAATTCATAAATCTTTTTTTCACCAAACTCTGTCAGTCCAACCTTTTGCAAATATTCTTCTACTTTTGGTTCATATTCTTCTTTTGCTATTTTTCTCATCTTCGGACCGAAAGCGATATTTTGTCTGACTGAAAACCATTCATATAACGGCGGATTCTGAAATACTACTCCCCTACTCCAATCTGTTCCTTTAATCTGCTTTCCTTCTAATTTTGCACTTCCTTTTGTTGGTTTGATAAATCCTGCAAGAATTTTTAATAAGGTAGATTTTCCACAACCACTTGGACCTAATACAGTAATAAACTCTCCTCGATGAATGCTAAAATTGATATGAGACAAAGCATTTACACATCCCTTTGCTGTCTGATAATCCAAATCAAGCTCTTCTACCTCGATCAGTGGATTGTCTGTCTCATATAGTTTGTCTTTCCATGTATTCTTTGTCTCACTCATTGTCTCATCTCCTATTTTTCTAATGCTTCTTTCAGATATTTCGTTTGTACATGGTCTTTATATTCCTTTAAAGTCGGGCTTTTCTTAATACTTCCCTGTTCTTTTAAGAAATCTGCTGTATTTTTCAATACATTTGCTATATTTTCACCTAAATATTCTTTACTTAACTGTTTCTTTCCATCAATCCATTCAAAACCATTTCTCTGGAATTTGGCATCACTTTCACTGATATTAAGAATCTCTGAAATATCCTTGATTGACTGTTCTTTATTTTTCTGATCCAAATCATTTGCCTGATTCAGTGCCTTAATATAGCGTACTACCAGATTCTTGTTTGATTTTGCAAAATCACGCCTTGCAACAACTAAATCTGCTGTAATAATTCCTTGTTTTGCAAGTTTGTCACTTCCTGTTAAGATTTTTCCGTCTTTTACTAGATTATTAAGCACTGGATACCATACATAAGCTGCATCAATATCTCCTCGTTTCCATGCCGCATGAATATCATTTGGTTCAAGATCTAATAATTTTACATCACTTTCTTTGAGTCCTGCCTGTTTTAAGGCATTTAATAAACTATAGTGTGAAGTGGATGCAAATGGCACCGCGATCTTTTTACCTTTTAGCTGGCTTACAGAATTTACATTGGCATTGTTTTTTACAACGAGTGATTCTGCAGAACCGATGATGTCTCCAATATAGATCACGTCATAGTTAAGTCCATTTCCAATTCCTAATGCTGTTGGATTGCTTCCAAGTTCTGATACGTCGATACTTCCTGCTGCCAATGCTGTATTGACATCTTTTCCAGAATCAAATTTCACGATCTTTACTTTGACCCCTAACTGTTTTTCATAATATTTTTCTTTTCTAGCAACCAAGTCTGGATTTACAAGATCCATGGTTCCAATTTTAATCTCTTTTACTTTTTTATTTTCTTTTGTTTGATCTGCTTTTGATGCTCTGCATGCAGTTGCACTGATCAGCAGGATCACTGCGATCAATAATACGATAATTTCTCTAATACTTAATTTTCTCTCTTTCATAATTTCATTCCTCCTAATTCTTTCCTTTCCAATGAACCATATAATGTTCCACTAATTTCAAAATCTGGTCTAACACGATTCCTGTAATTCCCATTAAGATAATTCCAAAAAACATAATATCGCTTCTTAGATAATTACTGGCATCTAACACCATCCATCCAATTCCGCTGACAGCCGCGACCATTTCTGCTGCTACCAATGTCGTATATTCAACACCAAGTGATGTTCGAAGTCCTGTAAAAATATCCGGAAGTACTGCTGGAAAGATCACGTAAATAAAAATCTGTCGTGCATTGGCTCCTAATGTCTGTGCTCCTAATACATAATCTTTTTTTACTTTGTTAACTCCAGCTGCACACGCAATATAAATTGGTGCAAATCCTGCCAAGAATAACAGCATGATCTTTGACCCGTCTCCAATTCCCATCCACAGTACTAATAATGTGTAATATGCCAGTGGTGGGAGTGGACGGTAAAATTCAATGACTGGCTCTAATAATGCCCGGATCTTTGAATTGTATCCACTTAAAAGTCCCAGTGGAATTGCTGTGATCATTGCCAGAACATATGCCTTAATTAATCTCCCCATACTGGCTGCCAAATGCTGTATCAAGGTTGAACCTTTATATCCGTTTTTTAATATATCAAGAAAACTGTCCCACACACTGATTGGGGATGGCACCAGTGTTTCTGAAACAAGTCCCATAGATGTGGTATAAAACCATAGGAACAAAATGACAAGTACAACGGATAAGCTGATCAGATGTTCTGTTTTTGTGCTATTTTTTGTATGTTCCATCTGTTTCTCCTTATAAATATGTCTCATCTACAATATCAAGCACCTCATCAAAGATCTTCATTGCTTCCCTTAACTGTTCTTCTGTAATGATCAGTGGTGGTGCAATGTTGATATTGTTTTCTCTTCCAAAAGTTGCAAAACCTCGTTCTTTCAATAAGCCGATAATCTTTCCCATCGTTCCTGACTGGTCTGCATATGGAACCAATGGTTCTTTAGTTTCTTTATCTTTAACAAATTCTACGGCTGCAAATAAGCCAATATAACGGACATCTCCTACACATTTGTGTTTTTGTTTGATTTCTTCTAACAGCTCTCCAAGTACTTTCCCAACTTTCTGTGTATTTTCTAATAGTCCCGCTTTCTTATAATAATTTACACAAGCAACTCCTGCTGCACATGCAAGGGAATGACCACTGTAAGTTAACCCATACTGAAATACCTTGTCTTCATAAAATTTTGCAATCTCTTTTGAGATCATGATCCCGCCAAGCTGTACATAACCACTTGTCACACCTTTTGCAAATGTAATGATATCTGGTTTTACATTCCAATGTTCAAACGCAAACATCTTTCCAGTTCTTCCAAACCCTGCCATAACTTCATCACAGATCATTAAAATACCATTTTCATCACAGATCTTTCGGATTCCTTGAAGATAACCATCTGGCGGTATGATCACACCATTCGCCCCTGTAATGGATTCTACAAAAATCGCTGCGATGTTTTCTGCACCTTCATATGCAATCTGTTCTTTGATCTTATTGATATAATAAGCGGAAGCTTCATGATCATTTTTGAATGGAATATCGCTTCGATATACATATGGATCTTGAAACTTTACAAATCCTGTCGCTGCTGGATGCTCTAACGCAAATCTTCTTGGATCTCCAGACAGATTCCCCGATCCTAATGTTGATCCGTGGTAACTTCTGTATCTGGAAAAGATTTTACTCCTTCCTGTATAAGTTCTTGCCATATTGATTGCTGCTTCATTTGCATCAGAACCTCCACAAGTAAAAAATACTTTGGCAATATTATCTGGTGCAAGTTCGACTAACATTTTTGCTAATTCTGATCTTGGTGCACTGGCATATGCTGGTGCAATATATGGCAATGTTTTTACCTGATCATTGACTGCCTGTATGACATCTTCATTTCCATATCCGATATTAACGCAGGACAACTGACTCGACATATCGTAATATTTCTTTCCATTAAAATCATAAAAGAAGATTCCTTCCGCCTTTTCAATTGGAATGGGTTCTGTATTTCCTTTCAACCATGGATGCTGATTATATTTTTTATCATATGTTATTGTTTGTTCCCTGTTTAACTTTGACATTCTTTCTTCCTCCATTTTTCATTTTGTTTCTGGATATATGTTTTGATTTCTTCTGATAATAAAACATCTCCCATCGGATAAGTTCTTCCAAGCATTTCATACTTTCCTTTTCCGAATCGGTGATATGGGAGCATTTCATAAGAAACATTTTTTCCTTTTGCTACAAAACGCTGAATTTCTTCTAATTCCTCAACTGTATCATTAAATCCTGGAATCACTGGTGTTCTCGCTGTAATCTTTGTGGTTTTCGCATCTTGTACAAGCTGTTTAAAGTTGTCCAAGATTATTTGATTGCTCTTCCCTGTGTAGCGTTTATGTTTTTCATCATTCATGGATTTGATATCAAAAAAGATGACATCCAGATAATTTATGGCCTCTTTTAATACTTCATAGGAAGCATATCCACAAGTCTCAATTGCTGTATGAAGCCGGTGTTTTTTCGCTTCTTTTAACAGTCTGATCAGCCAGTCTCCATGAGAAAGAGGTTCCCCACCGCTGACGGTAAGTCCTCCTTCTCCATGATGATAAAACAACTCCTGTCTTAGTACATGATCTATGATCTCTGAAATTTCCATTGGTTTTCCCTGCTGTTTCATTGCCATTGCCGGGCATACTTTGGTACAGGAAAGGCAATCTGTACATAAACTTCTCTCAATCTTTGCTTTCCCTTCCTCATCAAAAAAGATTGCTTTTTGATGACAGGATTGTTTGCAAAATCCACATTCTTTTTCTCCGATGCAATTCTTTCTTCTATAAGACATCTCGATGTTATATTCCTGTGATTCGGGATTACAGCACCAACGACATCGCATCGGGCATCCCTTTAAAAAGACGATCGTTCGGATCCCAGGGCCATCATTCAGGGAATAATTCTGAATATTAAATACCAATGGATCGACCATTATGACACCTCCTCATGCTCTGTTCTGGCAATGATATCATCCTGCAGATCTTTTGATAATTCAGTGAAATAAGCACTGTATCCTGCAATTCTTACCAGAAGATTTTTATATAATTGTGGCTGTTTTTGTGCCTGTCTTAATGTTTCTGTATTTAATACATTAAACTGCAAGTGCCATAATCTCAGATCGTGCCATGCTTTGATAAACTGAACAAGTTTTTCAGTTCCATTTTCACCTTCTACGCAAGATGGACTTAATTTGATGTTTAATAATCTTGCTGCATGGTCTTCGTAATCAAAGTTTTTTGTTTTATAATTTGATAATAATACTGCTGTTGGTCCGTTAAGATCTGCCCCTTGTGATGCACTGGAGCCATCGGATAATGGTGTATAAGAAAATCTTCCATTTGGCGTTGCACCTATGACTTTTCCAAACGGTACGTGGGATGTAAATGGTACTAATCGCAGATCCATATGAACCCCTAATTCTTTGCCATATTTATGTGTAAATTTCTGTGCTTCCAAATCTAATAACTGTCCGATTTCATCGGTATAGCTGTCATCATTTCCATAAGATGGTGCATGAAGTAATAACTGTCTGATTGCTTCATATCCTTTGAAATCGTTGTTCACTGCTTCTAACAACTCTTTCTTTGTCAGACGTTTTTCCTCAAAGATCAGCTTTTTGATCGCTGATAAGGAATCTACGACAGTTGCATATCCGATAAATTCAAAATATCCAAGATCGATCCCTCCAGGAATAGATGGCTGATGCAGATCCTTGTAACTTTCTCTGCAAAGTTTATGAAGTGATGATCCAAGCGGTGTAGCAAAATGTTCTCCTCGAAGTCTGATAATCTCATGTTGCTGAATAAATGCATGTCGGATCAAATTTTTCTGTTGTTTTAAGTAAGCCTCCAACACTTCATCGAAACTTTCAAAATCTTCAAAATTTCCTGTTTCTAATCCTACGATCTCATCTCCATATTTTTTCATTTTCCCATTGTATAACACCATTTCAAGTGCTGCTGCAAAATTAATGTATGCGTTTGGACTTGTGTAGGTATCTCTGTTTGGCATACGGCATTCTGCACAACCAGAAACACTGTAATCATAAGCTTCTTTTAAACTTGCACCTTTGGATAATAAGATCGGTACTACTTCGTCATCATTAATAAGCTTTGGAAATCCAGTTCCATCTTTGATCGTTTCTGCTACTTCATAGAGATATCTCTTCGGGCTTCCCATATGGATCCTTGCCGCAAGGTCGGGATAATTTAGCGGAAATTCTCGTTTGGACTTTAATAAGATATAAGTTAATTCATTCGTTGCATCGTATCCCTTCTTTGTCGTTCCGCCGATTGTCACAGCTTCCCAGTGAGCATATCCTTCATTGAAAGATCCACCTGCCTCTGATAAGTACAGATCAACAAATTCGGACATTGCTACCCACATGCATTCAAATAATTCCTGTACTTGTTCATCCGTGATCCTTCCTTCTTTGATGTCTTTTTGGTAAAATGGATACAGATATTGATCCATTCGGCCATTGGATATGATCGTTCCTGTCTTTTGCTCAATTCTTGAAAACATCTGTGTAAACCATTGGGATTGCAATGCTTCATAAAAAGTTCTTGCCGGATATCTTGGAACTCTTTCGCAGATTTCTGCTATGATCTTAAGCTCTTTTTTCCTATCCGCATCCCTTTGTTTTGCTGATAATTCTTTTGCAAGTTTTGCATGTCGTTCTGCCCATAAGATAATCGCATCACTTGTTATGATCTGTGCTTCTAGGAATGGTCGTTTCTCTGTCTGATCCACCGGACTATCTGAATCTAATTGCTGTAATCTTTCTAAGGCTTCTTCTTTAATTCCCTCAAATCCTTTCTCGAGAACAATTTCGTAATCATGTACCCATTGCAGTGATGATCGAAAAGATGCTGTTTCATTGACAATATATCTTGAAGTCAACTCTTTATCTCCATTATAAGTAAGTTTTTTTGTTTCCCTCGGAAGTGCTTTTGCAAGATCCTCATGAAACGTCTTCCCTTTCCAGTAAGGTGTGATCTGCTCTGTAATGATCTTCGCATCTTCCGGAGTAATATCAAATGGTGATACATCTCTGCTTGGTAATGTTTTGATTGCTTCATCTAAGGTATCTCCATCGAGTTCTGGATAAAGAATCCCATATCTTCCTGGTTTTCCACTTCTTCCTACGATTAATTGATTTTCATCAATATAGATGCTTGCATTTTCGGCATAATATTTTAATGCCTTTGCCCATCGTAAGATCAATGGCTGTCCTTCCGTTTTCTGAAAAGATTTTGTAAAATATAACCCTCTTTCTATATCAATCTGAGGTTTACTTTCTCTTACTTTCTTTAAAATTTCTGTAGCTCTGTTTTCATGCACATTCGCTATTTTCTTATGATTGATCTCATTTTGAATTCTGATTTCCTGTGGTGATCTGCTCTGGCTCATTTTTCTTCCTCCTTCACTTTTGTATAAAAAAAGAGGTTATGATCAAAAGTGCAGTCTCTTCTGCTTCCTTGATCATAACCTCTGGTTTTCCAGTCAGTTATTTTATTTCCTACTTTTCATAGTTTATTAATATGATTTATATTTTCTATGTGTTGTATTATGCCACTATCCTTTTTAATTGTCAACAGATTTTCTATAAAAGACTTATTGGTTTTCTTTATATCCTGTTATAAAATGATGTAAGTGCCAAAAGAGGCGACCGAAATATTTTCGGCCGCCTCAGACTGTAGACAAACTAGGTGCTGGGATCATCCCAGCACCATTTTTTCCTTTAAAGTTAAATTGTATCCAAAAATTTCTTAGAAATCTTCGCTTTTGTCCATTTAGCAATCCGTTCTTACCAAGAAATCTTGCCAGTTTTTTTAGATTCATACATGCAAAAGTAAGCCCGGCTTTCATTTCCATCCGTGCTTTTCCTATGTATTGTGTATATCGAAATCCATGGTGTTCTTTTGCTGTTCCAAAGATTCTTTCTATCGTTTCCTTTCGTTTCTGATAGATTGCTTTATTCCCTCTTACATGTCGGATATCTTCTGCTTTTTCTATATATTTTTCCCAAACATGACGTGTTATCACTTTTACATGATTCTTGCTTTCTGTACATTTGGATATCTGTGGACATTTTTCACATTGATATCCACAGCTTTTATATTCTCTGTATCCATCCCTGTTTGTTGTACTGTATCTTAGAATCTGATTTTCTGGACAGATGTAACAATCATAGTATTCATCATAAACATATTCATATTTCTTAAAAAATCCCTCTTTTGTCATAGGACGTTTATATGGAAACAATGGTTCAATCCTATCTTTCAGAAGTTGTCTGGCAATCGCTGGTGTCTTGTATCCTGCATCTGCCACGATCATTTCTGGTTCAAAACTTTTCACCTTTTCATAGATTGTTTGAAATGTTCGGCTGTCATGTTCATTTCCAGGATGAACACTATATCCAAGGACCCATCCGTGTTCATCACATGCCGTTTCTACTGCATATGCAAAAACATGTTTATGTTCTCCTTTGCGAAACCATCCGCTTTCTGGATCTGTAATACTGCTCTTTTTGGTTTTTATATCGTCTGGTATCTGTTCAAGCTCATTATGTTGATCATTTCCAAATGTGGGAGGTGTTGGCGGATTCTTCTTATTTTTATCTTTTAGAGTTTTTTTCCCATGTGCCTGTCGGTCTTCATTGATCTCTTTTTGTAATTCATCTTCATACCAGAGTGCCTGTTCATGAGCAACTCTTTTTCGCATTTTTTTACTGTTGGCACATGCTTTTACATGAGTTGCATCAACAAAGATCTCGTCCGTATTGATCAACTTATACTTCATACATTCTTCCAGAATCTTTGAAAATATCTGTTCAAAAAGATCCGTGTCTTTAAATCGGCGGGAATAGTTCTTTCCAAACGTTGAAAAATGCGGTACAGGATCCAGCATATCCAGACCAAGAAACCAACGGTAGGCAACATTTACTTCAATCTCTCGGATCGTCTGACGCATACTTTTGATTCCATAAAGATATTGAATAAATGGAATTTTAATGAGCATAACAGGATCCATACTTGGACGACCATTGTTTTGACAATATTTATCTTCTACAAGATCGTAAATAAAGTTCCAGTTGATTGCTTTATCAATCAATCTTAGCATATGATCCTGCGGAACCATGGAATCCATTGAGAACATCATCATCTGTTCTCGTTTCTTGTCTGCATTTTTCGTCATCATAAAAAACACCGCCTTTCTGATAATTCTATTATACCAGAAAAACAGTGCTCATAGTAAAAGTCCCGGCAAATACCGGGACTTTGTCTACAGTCTGAGGCGACCGAAATATTTTCGGCCGCCTCTTTTCATATGATTATATGAGTTAAGAAAAAAGGTTGTTGATTTGATTTTTGGTTGATTTTTTATTGATATTGTTTCGACTACATTGCTTCGTAGATTGCTACGACATCATCTAAAATCTTTTCATCTGTGATTCCAGATACTTCTTTTAATGCTGCTTTTACTCCGTTTGCTTTGATCTTATCCTGTAATTCTACGCTCTGTGGATCTTCAGCATTATCATATTTTAATGCTGCTGCCATTCCTGCTAATAATGCATCCACTGGAAGACCATATTCTAATGCTGTCATCGTTGGTTTTGTTAAACGATCTGTTGCACTTAATTTTCTTAATGGTTCTCTACCTACACGAGCTGTATCATCTACAAGGTATGGGTTTTTGAAACGATTTAAGATCTTGTCGATGTATTTAAAGTGAGCATCTTTGTCAAATCCATATTTGTTGACTAATGCCATACCACTCTGCTGCATTGCTTTTTTAACAGTTTTAAAGATTTCTTCATCAGCAATACTTTCATCGATCGTTTTGAATCCTTTGTAGTTTCCAAGATATGCTGTGATGCAGTGTCCTGTGTTTAATGTAAATAATTTTCTTTCAATATATGCCATTAAGTTATCTGCAAGATTCATTCCTTCGATCTGTGGAACAGCTCCCTTAAAGGATGCTTCTTCGACATTCCATTCATAGTAGTTTTCTACAACGACGTCGATTGGATTATCTAAACGTACTGGAGGCACGATTCTGTCTACAGAGCAGTCTGGGAATCCTACATATTTGTCTGCATATGCTTTTTCTTCGTCATTTAAGTTTCCATAAACAGCTTCTTTTAACTGAGAACTTGCTTTGACTGCATTTTCGCAAGCAATGATGTTTAAGTATTCTTCAGAACCATTTTCTTTTCTTGCTTTGATTCCTTCTGCGATAGATGGAGCGATGATCGGAAGAATTCTTACTCCAACGGCTGTTGTGATAATCTCAGCCTCTTTTACTTCATCGATCAGTTCAGGTTTTGTTGAATTTACTCCGCTGATATCTGTGATCACGATCTCGCTGCTTTCTACGTCTTTTACAAAAATTGTATATTTCTTATCTTCGTTGATCTTATCAATGATTTTCTGATTTACGTCTGCGAATACTACATGATATCCTGCTTTGCTTAACAGTCCACCGATAAATCCACGTCCAATATTTCCTGCTCCAAACTGAATTGCTTTCTTCATTTTCTTCACTCCTAAAATTAAAATATAAATTTATAAGTATATATCTTAGGTATTTAATAAGCGAGAAGAATTTCCCGCTTATTAAATTGACCTTTTTTTGTTTAAATCTTATTTAAACATTTCCATGATTTCGTCAACGTTTTTTGTTGTTTTTAACTGTTCTAATCTTTCAGGATCTTCGATGATTTCAGAGATCTTAGCTAATAATCCAAGATGTTCATCACCGATTCCAGCAATACCGAAGACTAACTGAGCTTTTTCTCCATCAAAGTCTACACCTTCTGGATACTGAAGCATTACGATACCAGTTTTCTGTACTTTCTTCTTGGCATCTCCTGTTCCGTGAGGAATTGCTACACCTAATCCCATGTATGTTGTAACTGTTTCTTCACGTTTTACCATAGCGTCAATATAACCTTCTTCAACATATCCAAGTTCATTTAACAGTTTTCCTGCTGCTTTGATCGCTTCGAATTTGTCGACTGGTTTTAATCCTGTTTTGATTCCTTCTTCTACAAGAATCTTTGTATTTCCTGTAGCTACTGGTGTCTCAACTTCTTCAACAGCTGCAGCTGTCTGTGCTGATGCATCAACTTTTGCTGTCATCTGCTCATATAATCCATCTAAGTTTGGATCCTGTAAGAAGTTATTGATGATAACTAACTGTGCCTGTGGTGCAGATTTTCTGGCTCTGTCTGCTAAGACTGCCTGAACAACTGCGATATCACAATCCGCTGGGATGTTATCTACTGATGTATTGATCACTGTAAGATCTGGGCGCTGTGCTTTCACACGATTTCTGAATTTTGTAGCTCCCATTGCAGATGATCCCATTCCTGCGTCACATGCAAATACGATCTTCTTAACTTTATCTGCGTCTTTCTTCTCTCCTGGGTCAACTGTGATTCCTTTAGATTCTGCTTTCTTTGCTGCCATATCGTCCTGTGCATCTTCAAGACTCTTACCATCTGACATACGAATGATAGGTGATGCGATCAAGAATGATACTACAGTTGCGATCAGTACACCTAAGATCGTTAATGGAATCTGGCTCTTTGGTGACATTGATAAATAAGCGATGATTGATCCTGGTGAAGATGGTCCAATAAGTCCGCATTTTGTAAATGTGAAGAATGTGATCGCACAAATGTTACCAACGATCGGAGCGATGATCACGATTGGGTTCATCAGGATATATGGGAAGTAAATCTCATGAATACCACCGAAGAAATGAATGATGATCGCACCTGGTGCAGATGATTTTGTTACTTTGTCTTTAGAGAATACTGCATATGCTAATAATACTCCAAGTCCTGGTCCTGGGTTTGCCTCTAACATATACATGATAGATTTACCAGCTTCTTTTGCCTGTTCAATACCAATTGGTGTAAAGATACCATGGTTGATCGCGTTATTTAAGAATAATACTTTGGCAGGTTCGATAAAGATTGCTGCTAAAGGTATTAATTTTACTTTTACAAGTACGTTAACTCCTGCTGTTAACACTGCTAATACGGCTGACATAAATGGTCCGATGATAAAGTATCCAATGATCGCTACGATCATTCCTAAAATACCAACAGAGAAGTTATTGATCAACATCTCAAATCCGGCTGGCATATGTCCGTCCATTGCTTTATCAAATTTCTTGATGACCCATCCTGCAAATGGTCCCATTACCATGGCTCCCATTAACATTGGCTGTCCATCAAATCCACCAACTCCGGCGATACAACCCATGACTGCGATCGCACCCATGACTCCTCCACGATCTCCACCGACCTGTTTACCACCTGTGTAGGCGATCAGCATTGGTAATAAGAATGTTAACATGTATGGCTGAATTGATGCTAACTTCGCATTTGGAATCCATCCATCTGCGATAAATAATGCTGTAATGAATCCCCATGCAATGAATGCTCCGATATTAGGCATTACCATTGCACTTAAAAATTTACCGAATTTTTGTAATCCATTTTTCATTTACAATATCCTCCTTTTGTTTTTATCTTCTCTTCATTTTATTTTCGTAATAGTTACCAAGGCTTGTTTCAAGTTCTGCCTCAACTGCATTTCTGTTTTTGTCAAATAAGTAAGTGATGATCTGGTCTTTCTCGGCTAATGCTCCGCTTATTTCACTCATAACTTCGCGATAAACCTTACTTCCATCTCCCTGTGGAACAAGCATCAAGATCGCACCCTTGATTGGCTTCCCATCTTCAATGATCTCATCATTTAAATAGACAAAACCAAATCTGCAATGTCTGATGCCTTTTGTTTCACAATGTAAAAATAATGCATTCATACTCGGAATAAATGTGCTTGCGATATTCTCGCGTTTGTTTAATGCAAAAGTAATCTCTGTTGCTGTCGTTTCATTTCGTGCAAATAATTCTCCTGCATATTCGATCAATTGTTTCTTATTCTTAATGTTTTCACCTGTTGATATTTTAATGTTATCTAATACCTGTAAGATCTCTTCTCCAAGAAGTGTCATATACTCGATGTCTTCTCTTCCAATCCTTTTGACTGGTTTTACAGTCTTTATGGGATTTTTTCTTTTCTTCTTGTCGATATTTTTGATCATGGCATTGATCATTTTCTTATCTGTCTCTGTTAAAATAGAGTTCACATAGACATTTGGAAATGTCAGATTTAATTTTGCTGTGGAAACGATAAAATCAATTCCTTCTTCGATCAGCTCCTCTTCTTTGATCTCTGCTGTCGAGATGATCTTTTGTACCATCAGCTGCGGAAATTCTTTTTTCAGATGAACGGCTAGCATATGGGATGTCCCAACTCCATGTGGGCAGGCAACATAAACAGATAACTTTTCTTCTTTATCTTTTTGCTGTTCAACCGCTACACAGAAGTATAATGCGATAAACCCCATCTCCCCTTCCGGGAGTTTTTTTATATGTAATTCTTCTTTTAAGAACTCACACGCTTTGATCGTTGCCACATAAACTTTGGAATATTTTTCTTCTAAAAAATCAATGTATTGATTTTCCGTAAATACACCTTGTTTCATTCGATTGATCGCTGGTTTCATATGATTACATAATCCATCGATCAACACTGCATTCTCAAAAAATTCCATTTCTAAAAGTATTTCCATCTCAGCAATGATCCGCATGACCAACTGCCTGACTTTAAAACTTTCTTCATCAATCTTATTCTCACTTTTGTTTTTCCAGATCTTCGCTGCCAAAAGCTGCATTGCTATGTTATATACTTCTCCTTGTGAGAGCTGATGTCCTTCAAAGTTGCTTAACTTGCCTCCCAGCCATTTTGCAATCTGATATTCTGGTAAATGAGTGATCGATCTGACGTCTTTCTCTTCTTTGATCTCATGTCCCATTCTTACCCTGTTTTGTGTGATCAATAAATACAAGCTTAAATGCCTAATGGAATGGTCAGTATATTCTATATCTAACACTCCCTGCATATTTTTAATGATATCTCTTGTATCATCTAACACTTCTTGCGTAAGATTCGGAAACATTCGTTCTTTGAGTTTTTTCTCTTCATCAAACAATACTTTTAAGGAATGTCCTCTTAACTTTTGTCTCAATACCATTGTCACTGCCTGACGGTAATCTTCCTCTTTTCCTTCCCAGTAAATTCCCATTCCCGGTCTTCGGTAAAGAGTCAGATTATAGTGATCAAGCCATGTTTCAACCTCTTCCAGGTCGTTGCTTAATGTTGCATCCGAAATATGAAAAAGGGATGTAAAGTAAAAATATTTGAGTGGTTCGTTGATCGTTAACAGTTCAAGTAATATGATCATCTGGCGATCTGCTTTACTGTATACTGGCTTGTTCTCATCCATATCTACGAGTTCTTTAATATAGTTTCTTGTTTCTGTATCTTCATCCACATACATCCCGATTCTTGGTTTCTTGACTAGTTTAAAGTCATTCTCCTCAAACCATTCGTTGATGCGAGGCATTTCTCTTAATACGGTTCTTGAACTTAATTTCAGTTTTTCTGATATTGCCTGTATTGTAATTGGATCGTCAGCATTAAAAGCTGCTAACATCTCAATGATAAGTTTCTGTCTTTTTGTTAATCCGGATTTCTTAGACACTCTGTATCATCCCCTTTCACGTATTATTATATATACAATGGGTGGTTTGGACAAGCGATTGATATGATGGTTTTGACGACATTCAATAGTGACATTTTGTTGTCAGTATTTATAGTTTGTCAGTATTATTTCATGACAAGTTTTGATTGTAATAGTGTTGCATGTATGAGTCAGAAAGAAGATAAGAAGAACTATTTATAAGAAAAAAGGATGACACTCCGCATTTTTGAAAGCGTTTTTTACAAATCGCTGATCCGCGCCTGTTCCTTCGATAACTCGCTTGCTGCGAGCCAAAATGCCCGCAGCTACGTTCAAACAATCGACCACAGGGCGCTGCGAATTTGTAAAAAACGCATTCAAAAAGTGCTCATGTTGTCATCCTTTTTTCTTATAAATAGTTCTTCTTATCTTCTTTCTGACTCATACAACGAAACGCTATTCAAATCACTACACATTGTGTATGTTAAATGGTATTGGCTGATAAGTTTTGGATTCGTTGACAGAAGGTCAATGAAATTTATAAACACCAATTTGTTGAAGTGTTTTGGAATATAATAAATATCTGTCTACCACTACAAAAATTGAAAACCAATAACGTCTAACATACACACCCTTCCGTTTGAAAATTCTTAACTTTATACGAGAATGTCTTCAGGTATTCATAAAAACATAAAAAAGATAGAGGTACGAAATGATAGAATTCCATAGGATTTTTTGCAAAATCGCAGCCAACACGGGCACTGTTTGAACGCAGTGAGTTGTGCAGGAGTGTTGGCGAATCAGCGTTTTGCAAAAAATCCGTCAATGGAATCCGTTTTTCGTACCTCTATCTTTTTTATGTTTTTATGAATACTCGATACATTTCCGTTATACAATTACAATTTAATTAGTAAATACTATCCCTAAACACAATCTTACGATATGCTTCAAACTGTAACCAACGGTTAAAGAATTCGCTTCCTGGTTTATATCCTTGTTCTTTTAATTCTGCAAACAGTTTGTCTGCTTTTTCTTTGGAATCAACCAGAATCTTAAATCCTCGTCCATTGATCAGTGGCAGGCCTTTGTATTCGTATTCTTCGATTGGAAGAATTGCTGATACTTTTCTGTCTCTGATCTGTACAGCTACTTTGTCTCTGAATACGATGACATCAAAGTAGTCTGGATACTGATAGCTTTCTCCTTCTACTGGAATTTCATCTCCGATCGTGTAGGATTTTCCAGATGGTTTGATCTTTGTGACTGTCATACTTTCCATGTTGTAGTAGAATTCTTCAAAGATGTCTCCATTGGCTTTTAATTTTCCATGTGCAAAGACGCATTTTAGGTCTGTTTCTTCGTCAACTTCGGAATTTTTGATCACTCCGCATGCAGATGTCATGTTTGTGATACGGTCGATCAATATCAGCTCTCCTAAGGCTTTATGATCATCAAATTCGTCTAAGACAATTTCTTCCTGCAAGATAACATCACATACTGCGATCTCATTCTTTCTTAAGTTGTTTGCTGGAATGTATTCTCCTGTGTTGACATCGATCTTGTACTGAATATTTGTTACGATTCCTGGAATTTCTTTTGTTCCGATCTTTACGAAATATTCTTTTCCTGGTAACAATTCTCCGTCATCCATCCAAAGAACTGTCGCTGTAAATGATTTGCTGACTGGAAGTTCTGTTTTATTGGCCAGTACGCATCCTCTGGATACATCAACTTCACGGTCTAACTGAATCGTTACTGGACGACCTTTTTCAGCTGTCTGTGCATCTTTATCACCAATTAATAAACTCTTAACCTTTGCATGTTCTTTGCTTGGTAATGTCACGATCTCATCTCCGACAGAAATCTGTCCGGATTCGATCTGTCCCTGGAATCCACGGAATGTGTGGTTTGGACGGCATACTCTCTGAACTGGCATGTAGAATCCTTCTTCTTCAGATTTCTCTCGTACATCCACCGTCTCTAGGTATTCTAGTAATGGTTCTCCTGTATACCATGGAATGTTATCTGATTTTGTTGTAACGTTATCTCCTTCTGTTGCAGATACTGGAATGATCTTTACATTTGCAAGTGATAATTCTTCTTGTAATTCTTTGATCTGTTCCTCGATCTTTCGGAATGTTTCCTGATCATATTTTACAAGGTCCATTTTATTGACTGCAAATACGAAGTGTCTGATTCCCATTAAGGCGCAGATTCTTGCGTGGCGTCTTGTCTGTACTAATACTCCTTGGGATGCATCGATTAAGATGACTGCTAAATCTGCAAAGGATGCTCCTACAGCCATGTTTCTTGTATATTCTTCATGTCCTGGTGTATCTGCTACGATAAAACTTCTTTTTTCTGTTGTAAAATAACGGTAGGCAACGTCGATCGTAATTCCCTGTTCTCTTTCTGCCATTAATCCGTCAAGTAATAAAGAATAGTCGATCTTTCCACCACGGCTTCCAACTTTACTGTCTAACTCTAATGCTTCTTCCTGGTCTGTATATAATAACTTTGAATCATATAAAATATGTCCGATCAGTGTAGATTTTCCATCATCTACACTACCGCAAGTAATAAATTTTAATAATCCTATCATCTTAGAAATACCCCTCTCTCTTTCTTCTTTCCATGCTTCCTGCTGCTTCATTATCAATAACTCTGGTTGTTCTTTCTGAAGAAACCGCACTTAATGTCTCGTCAATGATCTCATCAAGTGTTGAGGCTTTTGATTCCACTCCTCCAGTTAATGGATAACATCCAAGGGTTCTAAATCTCACACTCTTGTATTCGATCTTCTCACCTGGTCTTAATTTTAATCTGTCATCATCGACCATGATGATATTTCCATCTCTCTCGATCACTGGGCGTTCTTTTGCAAAATATAATGGAACGATATCGATTTTTTCGCGTTTGATATATTTCCAGATATCTGTCTCTGTCCAGTTAGAGATTGGGAATACACGAATGCTTTCTCCTTTTTTGATCTTAGAGTTATATAATTTCCACATTTCTGGTCTCTGGTTCTTTGGATCCCATGCCTGATTTTCATTTCTAAAAGAGAAGATTCTTTCTTTTGCACGAGATTTTTCTTCATCACGACGTCCACCTCCAAATGCAGCGGTAAATCCATATTTATTTAACGCCTGCTTTAGGGCCTGTGTTTTCATGATATCTGTGTAAGCGGCTCCACTATCAAATGGATTAACCCCCTGTTTTACACCATCTTCATTGATGTATTCTATCATTTCTAATCCGTATTTCTTTGATGTTTCATCACGGAATTTGATCATTTCTTTAAATTTCCATGTTGTATTAACATGTAAAAATGGAAATGGTGGTTTCTCCGGATAGAATGCTTTTAATGCTAAATGTAACATAACTGAGCTGTCTTTTCCGATAGAATATAGCATAACTGGTTTTTCACAAGAAGCTGCAACTTCTCGGATGATGTAGATTGCTTCCGCCTCCAACTGGTCAAGATGTGATAATTCGCTCATTTTGATGTCCTCCAATCTAATATTTGTTTGAATCTTTCTTGTTGATCTCTATGGTTTGTTCTTCCCCGGTATATTTTTTGATCTTCCAGAGAATCGTATCTTTGCTTTCGTTAACTGTCATTTCACTTCCCATTCCACCGATATCGGCTCCTAGGAAAAATGCGATGGCTCCTGTTTTACATTCTTTTAAGCAGGATGTACATCCCCAGCAGTCTTTTGGATATTTGATGTATGCTTTGCCAGTTGCATCGGTCTTTATCAAACTTCCAGGACAGACGTCTAAGCATCGTTTGCATCCAACACATTTATTTTTGTTAATTCTGATGCTCATAGTGCTCATCCTCCTTTACTAGTTCTCGTAAGATGACTTTGATCTTTCCTTCCACTTTCTTTGTATTGACGTATTTTTTCCAATCATCACTCTTTTGTGGATGATCAAGATTTTCTGCAAAACTGTGCCATCTTGTCTCTTTTCTTGCTTTTAAATGTTCGATCAGAGTCAGACAGATCGTTAATCGTTCTTTTAGTTCATAATAAAACATTAATTCATGGTAATCCTGAGCACTTAACTGTCCAGATAATGTGATCAGATTATTAATCTTTTCTTTTGCGAGATTTAAGCAGTTTTCATTAAACTGATAATGACTTGAAATTCCGCCTGCATAAGCATCCATGACTTTCTGCATCGCTTCTTCCATCTGCTCGATCGTAAAAATACTGTCTTTGTCTGATAAAATATTGTTGTATTCTTTGACTTTCTCGTCTAATAACTGTTCTTCTTTGTTATCTGTTATATCAAACGTCTGATCTTTTAATTTCTCTACGATATCCAGTGCTGCGAGCTCACCTTCTACCAAAGCTCCTGTCACATATTTCTGTGGGCATCCCCCTGCGACATCTCCGGCTGCGTACAGCCCATGGATCGTTGTCTCTCGATTTGTGTTTACCCAGTAACCACTGGCAGTATGTCCACCCACGATATATGGTTCCGTTCCCTCGATCTCTACATTTTGTTCACTTGGATCTTTGCCTTGCTCGATCCATTTTAAGGTCTGGCTTGGTGCCATATTTAAATATGCTTTCTTAAGGTCTGTATCTTTTTCCTTCTCAATTCCTTCGGTTCTTAGGTAACAAGGGCCTCTTCCTTCCAGATTTTCCTGTGTTGTTCCATAGACACGCTGAGAAGTTGTGATTCCGTATTTATCTTCGTAAATCTCTCCTTTAGCGTTTACCTGCTTTGCCCCGACTCCCTGTGCGATCGTTCCCGTTGGTGCGATCGTATCTTTACACCTTAATGCGATAAAACGCATCTCAAAGGTTGTCATCTCAGCTCCAGCATCAATTCCCATTGCGTATCCGGCACCAGTGTTAAATGGTGGATACCACATCTTATGTCTTGAAAATCCAGGATTATTTGGCTTATAAAGCCCTGCTGCCCCTCCAGTTGCACAAAGTACTTTCTTGGCACGGATCTCATAAGCTGTTCCATTTTCCATATGGAAACCGAAGGCTCCTTTGATCGTGTTATCTTCCACGATATAATCGGTGATATTCAAATGATTGATCACCTCTACGTTATCTAGCTGATTTACTGCATCTGCAAGGATTGGCTTGATATTTTCTCCATTAATCTTAATATTTCGATTTCCTCTGGCAACATAGTCACCATTTTCATCCTTTAAAATAACCAATCCTAACTGTTCCATCTTGCTTGTCACTTCATTTAAATGTTCTGACATTGTAAGAAGCAGGTCACCTCGTACGATCTCATCTGCATCTTTCCTCGCATAATCAACATAATCCTGTGGTTTTCTTCCCTTTACGATATAAGCATTGATCGCATTAACTCCAGCTGCTAAGCACCCGCTTCGTTTGATATTAGCTTTCTCGGCGATGACGATCTTTGCATCACTTTTTTCCCTGATCGTAAGTGCCGCATAACATCCAGCTGTTCCGCCTCCGATGATCAGGACATCGGTATGTATGATCTGTTGTTTTGTAATTTCCATAATCGGTCCTTTCTGGTATGTTTCTTAAATATAGAAGACATCGCCTTCCTGCATTTCTTTATTCTCTAATAAATAAGTTTCCTTTTCATCAAATACATACAAACGGTAAATAATGATATCAACTTCTTCTCCAACGCTTACCGGATCCTTTTCCAAAGATCTCTCAGCTGTCACTTTGATTCCATTGATATTTACAACTACATCCAGTCGACTTCCACTAAAGATCACATCTTCTACAATTCCTTTTTCTGATGCACTCATATATCGTTTTAATTCCCCTTTTTTTGCTAACTCAAGGAATTCTGGTCTGACGATCGCTTTCTGTGCACGTTCTATTTTTTCAAATCCTTTTAGGGATTCATAATTTTCTACGATGGATGATCTTCCAACAAACTGGGCTACAAATGGCGTCTTTGGTGATTTATAAATCTCTAATGGGCTTCCCATCTGCTCAATCTTTCCATGATTTGTAATCAAGATCTCATCAGCAACCTCTACGGCTTCATCCTGATCATGTGTAACGAAAATGCTTGTGATACCAAGCTTTGATACCATTTCTTTTAGCCAGAGTCGAAGCTCTGATCTTACTTTTGCATCGATCGCTGCAAATGGTTCATCAAGAAGTAATACCTGTGGATTTGGAGCCAATGCTCTTGCAAATGCAACTCTCTGTCTCTGCCCGCCAGATAACTGGTTCGGATATCTATTTTCAAGTCCTGATAACCCCGTTAATTCCAGTAATTCAAAAACTCGTTCTTTGATCTGTTTCTTCGGCATTTTTGCAATCTCTAGTCCAAATGCGATATTATCAAAGACTGTCATATATCGGAATAGTGCATAACTTTGAAATACAAATCCAATTCCTCGTTTTGCTGCCGGAATATCATTGACTCTCTTTCCATCAATAAAGATATCTCCTGCATTTGGATTTTCCAATCCTGCGATCATTCGAAGCAGGGTTGTCTTTCCACTTCCACTTGGCCCAAGCAACGCTGCAAGTTTCCCTTTTTCAATTCCAAAACTTACATTATCTGATGCCCGGAAGTTTCCGTATTGTTTATAGATATTTCTCATTTCGACATACATTTTATCTTCCGTCCTTTCCCTGTTGTTTGTCCTGTGAGCGGTACCATGCAATATTTCTTAAGATCAGTACAACGACCGCAATCAATACTAAAACCGATGATACTGCAAAGGCTGCTGTGATCGATGATGTTGTTCCTGACATATATAAGGCATCGATCTCCAATGGTAAGGTAAATGTCTCACCTCTTGTTTTGGAAAGTGCATTAACTGCACCAAATTCTCCTAATGCCCTGGCACTACATAAGATGATTCCATAGATCAATCCCCATTTCATCTGAGGAAGTGTGATCTTTCGAAAGATCGTAAATCCACTGGCTCCCATCAATGCTGCTGCCTCTTCTTCGTCTTTTCCCTGTGAGTTTAAGATCGGTATGATCTCCCTTGACACAAATGGGAAGGTCACGAAAATGGTTGCTAAAATGACTCCTGGAATCGCAAATGCGATCCGGATATTCGTTCCAAAGAAGGTGTTGATCGCTCGGATCGCTGGATACGTCCATCCAAGTCTTCCAAATGTCATCAAGAATGCAAGGCCTACGATAACTGGTGAAATGGAAAATGGAATATCGATCAAAGTTGCTAAAACCTGTTTTCCTTTGAAACTGAATTTAGTCAATAAAAATGCTGCCATGATCCCGAAAAATGTATTGATCGTTACCGCAACAAGCGTTGCCAGAATCGTTACAAATAAAGCGCTTCTTACATACTCCGTTGATATGAAACTTACATAAAATTTAAATCCCTCACTTAATGAATTTGTAATAACGGAAAATAACGGTAAGACCAACATAACGATCATAAATAAAACACTGATCGTGATCAGGATGATCTTCGTTCGCTGTTTTCTTTTTTCAAACTTCTGCTGTTCATTCATGATCTTCTCCTTACTGTGCATTGACTCTTCTTGCCTGTCTTACCTGTATGATATTGATCACAAATAACATCACAAAGGAAATGATCAGCATGACAAGAGCAATAGCTGTTGCACTTTTATAGTCGATATAGTTTAATTTCTGCATGATCACATAAGAGATCATCTGTGTATGTTCCTTGGCACTGTTTCCTGAGATATAGATCACACTTCCGTATTCCCCGATTCCCCTTGCAAATGCCAGTCCAAATCCTGTTAATAATGCAGGTCTTAATTCTGGTAAAATGACTTTAAAGAATGTTCTTGTCGGTGTTGCACCTAACATATACGCTGCTTCTTCATACTGGTCATCCATTTTCTCAAGCACTGGCTGAACCGCTCTTACGATGAATGGAATCCCAATAAACACAAGTGCGATCAAAAGTCCGATCCTTGTATAAGAAATCTTAATCCCAAAGTGTGCAAAGTATCGTCCGATCATTCCATTTTCTGCATACATTTTTGATAATGTAATACCAGCAACTGCGGTTGGCAGTGCAAAAGGAAGTTCGATCATCCCATCCATTAATCGTTTCCCCGGAAATTCATATTTTACAAGTACCCATGCGATGATCAGCCCAAACACAACATTGATCAATGCTGCAATAAACGAACTTCCGATACTTGTGATAAATGCATTTCTTACTGTTTCTTTCGATATTAATGTAAAGAATTCATTCGGCGATAATTTTAGTGCGTATGCAAATACGGATGCTAATGGAATCAGTACGATCAATGATAACATCGTTACTGTAACTCCCATCGTTAATCCGAACCCTGGAATGACCCTTGCTTTTTTCGCTTTTTTTAATGTCCTATTTTCGTTATTTGTATTACTCATCTTCATTCCTGCCTTTTTATTGATTTATATAAATCTTGTCAAACAACGCTCCATCTTCAAAATATTTCTTGTAAGCCTGATCCCATCCTCCAAAATCACTGATCTTATATAGTTTCATGTTCAGATTAAATTTACCTTGATACTGTTTTAAGATTCTTTCATTCGATGGCCGGTATCCTTCTTCGGCTGCGAGTTTCTGTGCTTTGTCACTGTAGAGATATTTTAAATACTCTGTTGCGATCTTCTTTGTTCCATTGACCTTTACGTTATCATCAACAAGGCTTACACTTGGCTGTGCCAAGATACTGATGCTTGGTGTAATGATCTCGTATTTATCTGGATAATTCTTAACTGTCTGAATTGCTTCATTCTCCCATGCGATCAAGACATCACCTTTTTTATTTTCTACAAAGGTTGTCGTAGAACCTCTGGCTCCTGAATCCATAACAGATACATTCTGATATAATTTTGTCAGGAATTGTTCTTCCTTTTTCTGATCGTGATAAGTATCAATCGCATAACCATAAGCTGCTAAGAAGTTCCAGCAGGCACCCCCGCTGCTCTTTGGATCTGGTGTGATGACTTCCACTCCTTTTTTGATCAAGTCTTTCCAGTCTTTGATGCTTTTCTTGTTTCCTTTTCTTACAAGAAAGACGATCGTTGACGTATATGGTGCAGAATCATTTGAAAATCTCTTCTGCCACCCTTTATTTATAAGTCCTGTCTGTTCGATCAGCGAAATATCATGTTCTAAGGCCAGTGTTACAACATCACCATTGCTTCCTTCTACTACTGATCTTGCCTGACTTCCAGAACCACCGTGGGACTGGATCACTTCGACTTTCTTTCCATATTTGTCTTTATAATATTTGATAAAATCTTTGTTGTATTTCTCATAAAACTCTCTTGTCGGATCATAAGAGACATTTGTGATCGTAAGATTTTCTTTTCTCTTATTTCCACATCCTGCCATAGAAACCATAAGAATCATACAGAAACTTAAAAGGATCATTTTCTTACAGATATTCTTTTCTATGGTTCTTTGTTGTCTTATTTTCATGGTTTCTTCTCCTTTATTTTAATTCCATACTATTTCTGTATGTTTTGTATGAATTGGATTATATAAGATTTCTGTATACATGTCAACAAATATCGTTATAAAAATTTATAATAACTGATTCAAAGAAATTTTTATTATGTTCATCTTTGCTCATAAAAGCACGAAAAAAAGACGTTTTGACATATGTTTTCAATACGTCAAAACGTCTTTCTTTCATTTATTATTTCATATATTTTTTCAGATTCTTCTTTTGTTTGTCACTGATCTGATAAAAAGTCTGTTTTCCATTCTTATCTTCGATTCCAATGACAGTACGATCTCCGAGAAGTATTTTTGTTAATGCACCACTTGTATAGAAACGATACTCATTCCATGAGGCTGTATCCAGTGTGGCATCTTTTCCAGATAACTTCTTCGCTTTCTCAATAATCTTAGATACTTTGATCGCTGTATCATTAAATTTCATCTTCTTATCTGTTACAACGATCTGGGCATCTGCAATTCTTGCTGCTACGTTACTGTAATTCTTCTGCTCTTTGGCATCGATCAACGCATCTCCAACGGTTGAAGCACCATTATATGAGTAAACATTCTCTGGAATCTCATCAAACACAATATAACTGTCACCATATACTTTGAATTCAAACGTTGTATTATCTTCATCAATCAACGCATAAGAATAACTTTGTTTATACTGCTTCTCTACATCGGTTGGTGTGATTCCGATCATTCGATTACATCCAGTTACAATCTTCTTTACATATTTGCAGACAGGAATATTCGTTACTGCAAAACTCTGATTCTTGATCGTATTCGTTGCAAAGTCAACTTTAATGATCCTGCTGTCTTTGACACGGCTTTTGTAGTCTGCAATCTTTTGATCTCCAGAAGTTGCATGGATTGCTTTGATCTTCTTATTTAGTGAATTTGTTTTTTTCTTTTCTTCTTTTAACTGAACAGACAGTTTATCTCTTTCATCTTTAAGACTCTGATAATATTTTGATTCCACGACAGCATCTTTTGACGGCTTAAAGCATCCCGTCATCATCACGCTGCTCATTGCGATCACCGCTGCTGTTAGTATATATTTTGCACCTTTCATATGGTTTCCCTCCATTACAGGTCCTATCGTTTTTGAGCGATCTCTCCTGCGTTCTTATAGATGCTGTTTGGTGCGATACATCCACGTACCATAGATAATGGATAAATATTGGTATCATGACCAACCACTGATCCTGGATTCAAGATAGTTCCGCATCCTACTTCTACACGAGAACTTAAGATCGCACCGATCTTCTTTCTTCCAGTCTCAATCTTTTCTTCTCCGTTTTTGATCACAACGTTTGTCTTGTCAGATTTTACATTCGATGTGATGGATCCAGCTCCCATATGAGACTTATATCCTAAAATAGAATCTCCTACATAATTGTAATGAGGCACCTGAACATTATTAAATAAAATATCATTCTTGATCTCTGTAGAATTTCCTACAACACATCCTGCCCCGATCAATGCATTTCCTCTGATAAATGCTCCTGGGCGCACTTCTGTATCTGGACCAATGATCGCTGGTCCATTGATCGTTGCTGTCTTGGCGATCGTTGCACTTTTCGCGATCCATACATCTTCTTCTACCTGATCATATTCATCTACTGATAGTGTTGGTCCAACTTCCAGTACAAAATCTTTGATCAATGGAAGAATCTCCCATGGATACGTTGTCTGTTCAAATAATTGAGCTGCAATTGTCTGATCTAAATCCTGAAAGAATTCTTTGTTTGTTAATTCTACCATCTGATTTTACCTCTTTCTGTTCTTATTATCTGTTTCAATCCACAGTCTGTAATTTTCATTTGAAATCCAACTCGATCGGACAGTGATCTGATCCCATCACATCTGTTAAGATCTTCGCATCACTGATACGATCTTTTAAACACTCTGATACAATAAAATAGTCAATGCGCCACCCTGCGTTATTCTTTCTCGCATTGAAGCGGTAAGACCACCAGGAATAGATTCCTGTCTGGTCTGGGTATAAATAACGGAAGGTATCGATAAATCCATTGCTAAGGATTGTTCTCATTTTTTCACGTTCTTCATCCGTGAAACCAGCATTTTTTCTATTTGTCTTTGGGTTCTTAAGATCGATCTCCTCGACTGCAACATTCAGATCTCCACAAAAGATCACTGGCTTTTTCTCTTCTAACTTCTTCAAATAAGCAAGAAAATCCTCTTCCCACTTCATTCGATAAGAAAGCCTTGCCAGTTCACTTTGTGAATTCGGTGTATACACTGTGATAAAGTAATAATCTTTAAACTCCAGTGTGATCACACGTCCTTCCTGATCATGTTCTTCTATCCCAAGACCATAAAAAACGCTGATCGGTTCTTCTTTTGTAAAAATGCCTGTTCCTGAATATCCCTTCTTCACTGCATAATTCCAGTACTGGTGATATCCCGGAAGATTCAGGTCAAGCTGGCCTTCCTGCATCTTACTTTCCTGAATGCAGAAAATATCGGCATCTGTCTCATTGAAAAAATCCAAAAATCCTTTCTTCACACATGCTCTGATCCCATTGACATTCCATGATATGAATTTCATCTAATTTCCTCCACGTCTCTTATTATAAAGAAACATAATCACTCCTGCTGCAATGATCACACAATATCCTACAAAACTCAGCATATCTGGAAGCTGTCCAAAAACGAGAAGCCCCATAATTGCTGAGAACATGATCTGTGTGTAATCATATACAGAAATTTCCCTTGCTGGTGCATACGTATATGCCGCTGTGACTCCAAACTGTCCTCCTGCAGCAGCTAATCCTGTTAATAACAAAAAGAATATCTGCCTTGCTGAAATCGGATGAAAATCCATGATCAAATATGGTACACACGCCAACATAGAAAATGTTGAGAAGAAAAGCACGATCATTGGTCCTCTTTCTCCTCTAAGTCCAAGTTTTCTCACACAGGTATATGCAAAACCTGCACACATTCCCCCTGCAAAGCCGATCACAGCTGCTGGTGTCATCCCGCCTGCGAAACTTGGTTTTACAATAAATAAACTACCGACAAAAGCTGCGATCACACATGCGCATTGTGTCGGTGTGATCTTCTCTTTCAGTACTAAATAAGAAAATACAATAACAAAAAATGGCGATAACTTATTTAGACATGAAGCATCTGAAAGCACCAGGTGATCTACCGCATAAAAGTTGCAGAAAATACCTAAGGTCCCAAAAAGGGACCTTAGAATAAACCAATGCAAATTTCTTTTCTGAATCTGAATCTTTTCCTTGCTACGAATGATCATAATAAATGCCATGACCGCCGCAACTAAATTGCGGAAAAAACTCTTCTCGATCGCTGGAAGATCTCCTGACAGCTTTAAAAACAATGCCATAAGGGCAAAGGAAAAAGCTGACAGTATGATGCATATAATTCCACGATTCTTATCTTTCATAACAAGATTATACTCTTGAAGAATATTCTCCAGTTCTTGTATCGATCTTTAACGTATCACCTTCGTTAACGAATAATGGTACCATTACCTGAGCACCTGTTTCAACGATACATGGTTTTGTAGCACCCTGTGCTGTGTTTCCTTTTTCTCCTGGTTCACATTCTGTAACAAGTAATTCTACAGAGATTGGTGGCTCAACCTGGAATGCATTTCCTGCGTGAGAAACGATCGTAACGTTTTCGTTTTCTTTAACGAATTTTAAAGAATCTCCGATAACATCTGGTCCTAATGCGATCTGATCAAATGTTTCGTTATCCATGAAGTAGAATAATTCTCCATCATTGTACAGATACTGCATTTCTTTACGTTCGATATGAGCGTTTTCAAATTTCTCTGTTGGACGGAATGTTTTCTCAACAACTCCACCGTTCTTGATATTTTTTAATTTACAACGTACGAACGCTGCTCCCTTTCCAGGTTTTACATGCTGGAATTCGATGATCTGGTAAATATTATTCTCGAACTGAATTGTTAATCCATTCTTAAAATCTCCTGCTGTAACCATATTATAATTGTCCTCCTTAAATTATATCTTTTTTTATTTTATCTTAAATCTATAGTTGAATCAACTATTTATTTGCTAATTTATAGATTTCGTATATGTCATTCTCATCACAGACCTTAAAAGAACCGATCGTTCTGGTTCCTTCATAGGAACATCCATGTGCCATTTTCTTCACTTCTTCGTCTGTTTTTGAACCAATTTCTTTCGCCTCACGAAAACTTGTCGGCATATTAAGTGATGCAAAATATGTAACTGTTTTTCGGATTCCTTCCTGTGCTGCCTTCACATCGTCAGCTTCTTCTACATTCCAGACTCTTCTTGCATACTGCGCAAATCTGGCTGGTTTTGCATCATATACATAAGTTGCCCATGCTCCCCAGACAGCGGATAAACTTGCCCCATGTGCAATATCAAACTTCGCACTCAGTTCATGTCCTAACTGATGCACTGCAAAGTCTTTCTCAGCTCCAAGTCCTGTAATTCCGTTGTGTGAAAGACTTCCTGCCCACATGATCTCACTCATCGCATTATAATCGTGTGAATCCTTAATCGCAACCGCACCATTTCTGATCACTGTACGAAGCAGACCTTCTGCAATCTCGTCTGTCAGTTCATTATTCTCTGTCTGTGTAAAATAACGATCCAATGTATGCATCATAATATCCACAATGCCGCATCCTACCTGATACTTTGGTAATGTATACGTAAGTTCAGGATTCATGATCGCAAATGCCGGGCGGTTGAAATCTGTGGAAAGACCTCTCTTGATCTTCGTCTCTTCATTCGTAAGTACTGCTGAATCGCTTGTCTCACTTCCTGCCGCTGCAAGTGTTAATACAACTCCAACAGGAAGAGATCTCTTCACTGTCTGTTTCTTAGACCAGAATTCCCAGATATCTGTATCCGGATTCGCTGTTCCATGTGCAACAGCCTTTGAGGTATCGATCACACTTCCTCCACCTACTGCCAATACAAAGTCTGTTCCAAATTCAATGGATTTCTTCACTGCTTCTCTCGCAAATGAAAGCCTTGGATTCGGCTTTACTCCTCCAACTGTCATATATTCAAGACCGGCTTCTTCTAATGAATCAGTTACCTCATCAAGTAAGCCACTTCTTACAACACTTCCTCCACCATATACAACGAATACTTTAGAAGCTTTCAAGCTTTTCGCAAGTTCTCCTGCCTGCTTCTGTGTCTCTTTTCCAAAAATGATTCTTGTTGGTGTATACTGGGTAAATCCATGCATTCGCTCATCCTCCATCTGCCCATAAACAGGGGCAAAACTTGTATGTTACTGATTAATCTGCATCTCTTGTTAACTTCACAACGATCTCTTCTGCGATCTCTTCCACAGTCTTATAATCTGTGTTCACTACAACATCTGCTGCCGCTTCGTACTTTGGACGGCGTTGTTCCATCATATTAGAAATAAATTCAGTATTCTTATTCCCACGTAATAATGGTCTATCATCATTGTCTTTGACACGCTCTAAGATCACTTCTGGAGATGCTGTTAATAAAACGACCTTTCCATTCTTCTTCATCTCAGCAACGTTCTCATCACGAAGCGCAACTCCACCACCACAGGAGATGATCTGGTTATTCTTCTTCTGAAGCTCGATCAAAAGGTTTGTCTCACAGTTTCTGAAATATGTCTCTCCATATTCTTCAAAAATCTTATTGATAGACATTCCTTCTTTCTTCACGATCTCTTCATCCATCTCTACCTGTGGAGATGCAAGGATCTTACTTAGATATGTAGAAACAGTACTCTTACCTGCTCCCATAAATCCGATCAATAAGATGTTATGTGTAAATAATGTCTTTGCCTGAATTCTTCTGCTGTTTTCTACAATATAAGTAAATATATCAAGAATCTCATCCTTATAGGTATTCTCATCCACATGTGTGAGCAGCATCTTACGCTGTCTCTTTTCCTGTTCTGGCTGAAGGATTGGCAATCCATTCTCTTTCTTGTAGACCATGATCTCTTTGATGATATCCATTCTCTCTTCTAATACAGAGACAATCTTCTTATCACACAGATCTAATCTCTCTCTAATCTCTTCTAACTGACTCATCTTCTTGTTCTTTCCTTTTCTATACTAAATGTCCCCATACTTCTCAGATAATGAAGTGCGGTCTTGTTCAGTATATCATACATTCCTATATTTTTTCAATTCATTGCTTCTATAATTTAGGCAAATTCACTTTGATCTGTGATAAATGAAATAAAATCTTTCACAACCGGTGTCAGATATTTTTCTTTTTTTAGTACAAGATATATATATCGTTCGATCTCTGGTGATATGATCGGACGAACACACACATCCATTGTATCAAGAAGCGGAATCTTTGGAACGATCGCAATTCCAAATCCTGCTGCAACAAGCCCTGCAACAGAAGAATCTTCTTCCCCTTCATATGCGATCGTTGGTTGCCTTTTAATCCTTGAAAAATAACTGTCGATCACTGGCCTTAATCCACTGTTCTTTGTAAAATATACGTAATCATATTCAACTGTATCCAGAAGATCGATTTCTTCCTTTTGAGCCAATGGATGGTCCTTTGGTGTGATCAAAACCAGTTCTTCCTGACCAACCGGAATAAATTCAAGTTCATCTTCCCCTTCCACATAAGAAGAAAATGCAAGATCATATTTCCCATCTTTTAATTCTTCCACGATTTTCTTCGTCGTTCCCTGTCCAAATGAAAAATGAATATGATTCTTCCCTTTTTCTTCCAGATAACCTTTGATCAGATTTGGAATAAAATGACTTCCCAAAGTAAAGATATACCCCATATCAATAAATCCACCGCTGGTTCCTGATGTTTCTGTTACCACCCTTTTTCCTTCATCCAACATATCCAGCGACTGCTCCACATAACGTAAAAACAACGCTCCATATTTCGTTAATTTTGCATTTCTCCCCTGTTTTTCGAATAATTTCACTCCTAATTCACTCTCAAGACATGAGATCGCATGACTTAAACTTGGCTGCGTAATGGACAGCATATCTGCAGTTCTAGTATAGTGTTCTTCCTTAGCTAATGCCCGAAAATAGTACAAATGATTCAAATTCATAATCTATTCCCTTTCAATTCATAAAATTTATTTATGGATAGTATACCATATTCTTCATTGCATTTATATATCTACTTTGCTATAATTATTTTTAGAAAACTATTAAACAAATTGGAGGATCATAATTATGGCAGCAAAGAATTTCCGTAAATTATTTGAACCGTACACAGTAAAATCTATGACATTAAGGAACAGAATTGTCATGACTCCCATTGGAACAAATTTTGCTGAGCATACCGGAGAAGTAAATGAAAGAATCATTGATTATTATAAACAGCGTGCAAAGGGCGGAACAGGTCTGATCACGATTGAAGCTGCGAGTGTTTATTCACCACAAGGAGCAAGCGGATCATACCAGCTTCGTATCGACCACGATAATTATATTCCTGGATTATACAGATTATGTGAAAGCATCCATGACTGTGGATCTAAGATCAGTATCTTACTAAATCATGCTGGTTCTGCAGCGAATGGTAAAATAACAAACATCCAACCAGTATCTGCATCTGATATTCCATCCAGAGTTGGTGGTGATATTCCTCGTGCTTTAACAACAGATGAAATCTACACGATCGTTGATAAATTTGCTGAAGCAGCAAAACGTGCAGTTACAGCAGGATTTGATGCTGTTGAGATTCAGGCTGGACATGGTTATTTATTAAACCAGTTCTTATCTCCAACAACAAATGACCGTACTGATGAATTTGGTGGATCTAAAGAGAATCGTGCACGTTTCACTACATTAGTATTAAAAGCTGTTCGTGAGACAGTTGGTGAAAATATTCCTATCTTCTTAGGAATCAGTGCTGATGAACTTGCTGAAGGTGGTAACACATTAGATGATACATTAGAGATCGTTGAATATTTCAAAGATTACGTTGATGTATTTGATGTTTCTGCTGGACTTACATGTTCTATCCAGTACCAGTATGATGCAGATTACCTTCCAGATGGATGGAAATCTTATATGTCTAAATCAATCAAAGAAAAGACTGGAAAACCTTGTCAGACAAGTGGTAATATCCGTGAACCAGAAGTTGCAAACCGTATTCTTGAAGATGGTGAAGCAGATCTGATCGCAATCGGACGTGGACTGATCGCTGATCCTGAATGGGTAAATAAAGTTCAGTTTGGTAACACAGATGATATCAATCGTTGTATCTCATGTAACAATGGATGTACAGCAACATTAGGGGATGAACCTATCCGATGCAGCATCAATCCTGCTCTTGTTTCAGGTTCATTATATAAAGATAAGAAATTAAAGAAACCATGTAACGTTGTCGTTGTTGGTGGTGGTACTGCTGGTCTTGAAGCTGCATGCACAGCTGCTGAAGTTGGATGTGCAACTGTTCTGATCGAGAAATCAGGAGAACTCGGTGGACTTGCCAGACGTGTAGGAAAGATGCCTAACAAACAGCGTCTTGGATATTTCCCTCAGTACTTAGAACGTCGTGCAATGAAACTTAAGAACCTGTTTATCTGTAAGAATACAGAAGCTTCTATCGAATTTATCGAAGGTTTCAAACCAGATATCGTTGTTAACGCAACAGGATCCGTTCCTCTTCTTCCAAATATCCCTGGATTAAAAGAGAACTTAGAAGCAGGAAATGTATCTACGATCTTTGATCTGGTAGATCACGTAGATTCTTATCCAGAAGATTTATCTGGTAAGAAAGTTGTTGTGATCGGTGGTGGTAACGTAGGACTTGACGTTGTTGAATTCTTTGTTCCTAGAAAAGCTGATGTAACGATCGTTGAGCAGAAATCTCACTTTGGTGAGAACCTTGACTTTATCACTAAGACTGGTTCTATCGAATTCATGAATAAGAATAAAGTAAATCAGTATCCAAATGCTTCTTTATTAGAAGTTAAAGATCACAGCTTTATTGTAAGACATGACTATAAAGATCTTGAATTAGACTTCGATTATGGATTTGTATGTCTTGGAATGCAGTCTGCAACTCCTTCTCTTCAGGAATTATACAACCACTTCATCTATGAAGGTGTTGAAGTACTTAATATCGGTGACAGTGCTCAGACACGTCGTATCATCGAAGGTGTAAAAGAAGGTCGTGACATTTTAGTTGCATTAGAACGTCAGGATTTCATCTAAGATCATAATTTTGATTTCAAACCTTTCTTTAAAAGATAAGAAATATATTGTAAATATATAAAAAACATGGACCAGATAACAAAGATCTGACCCATGTTTTTTATTATTTCATTAATGTTTTTTCTTACGGTACTGCCACAACACAATCTTTTCAAAATAACGCTTTATGACGATCTGAATCTCTTCTTTCGGATTCATCGGTGTTACAAGAATACTATGTATACCTGTTCTGTTCGCTCCATAAACATCTGTAAACAACTGATCTCCAACGAAGAATGTATTCTTCTTATCCGTTCCCATCAGTTTCATTGCTGTCTCATATCCTTTGATCGATGGTTTATTTGCTTTGTATACATAATATTTCCCACCGACTGCCTCGCAGAACGCTTTCACTCTTGGTTCTTTGTTGTTACTTGTAAAACAATACTGCATCCCCATCGCATCCAGTCTCTTAAATAACTTCTTTGCACGTTCATCTGCTGGTGCATTGTGTGGTACTAACGTATTATCGACATCAAAGATCACTCCTCGATATCCTTCTTTGTAGTATCGTTCGAAATCAATATCATAAGTACTTCTGATATCTTCGGACGGGTAGAATTTCTGAAACATAATTTATCTTCCTTTTTACATCTTTACATTGTTCAATCTTGTTTATTTTATAACAGCTTTTTACAATTAGCAAGAAGAAAACAAAATATGAGACCAGTTTTTTCAAAAATTCTAGTCTCATATCATTCATTTTATTTCTCTGCACCGCTTAAATATGCATTATAAATATCTCTTGAGATATTCTTCTTGATCGCATCATAAACTGGCCGTGCCTGCTTACGCATCTCTTTCTGTGTCTTTGCATCAAGTTTCACAATCTTTGTACCACTGTCTTCAATGGTTTTGATACGGTCTGCGATTCTCTTGTCAGATGCTTCTCTTGCATACACTTTCGCTGTCTGCGATGCCTGATCGATGATCTTCTGCTGGTCTTTTGACAGACTGTTATAGAATTCATCACTGACAATCAGCGAAATATAATGTGGCAGATGGTTTGTCTCTACAACATAATCCTGCTGCTCATATAATTTGCTGGAAACGATAACTTCGTAAGGATTCTCCTGTGCATCGATCGTTCCCTGCTGAAGTCCGATATAAACTTCGCTGAACGTCATTGGTGTTGGATTCGCTCCAAGTGTCTTCCAGAACTTCAAATGATAGCTGTTCTCCATCGTACGAATCTTCTGCCCTTTGAAGTCGTTAATACTCTTAACATTCTTATTGGTAGACATAACACGGAATCCCTGATCGGCATATCCAAGTAATTTGTATCCACCCTTCTGATATACTTTCTCCATCTTCTGATAGAACTCTTCATTATCAACAGCTGCTCGTGCCTGTTGGATCGTTGTAAATGCACTTGGCAGGTCAAATACTGCGGTATCTGGAAGGAATGTTACCTGTGGTGCAGTATTCTGTACGACAAATGGGATATCCCCATCTTTACAACTCTCAAGAAGCTCACGGTCTCCTCCGAGCGTACTGTTTGGATAAACTTCGATCTTCATCTTTCCATGACTTAATCTGGAAACTTCTTTTGCAAACTTCTCTGCATAAAGCTGTGTTACCGTATCTTCCGGACTGGAAGTTCCAAGCGGCCATGCATATCTTTGTACTTCGTCTTTCTTTTGTTTCTTCTTACATCCGGATAAACTGAATAATAAGACTCCTGCAAGAAGAACTACGACGGATCTTTTTATGATTTTTCTCATGAAATCCTAAACCTCCTTATAAAAGTGCCAGACTGATCTGTGGAATAAATGTGATCAGAAGTAATGCGATCAGGAAGCAGATAATCAGCGGCATTGCTTTCTGTGCGATCTTCATCACTGGAATATCCGTTAAGGATGATGCCACAAATAAGTTGACTCCAATTGGTGGTGTAACGAAACCAATTGCAAGGTTTACAACCATCATAACACCAAAATGAATCGGATTCATACCGATTGCTGTAACGATCGGTAATAAAATTGGTGTCAAAATAAGAATCGCTGGTGTCGTATCCATGACCATACCTACGATCAACAAGAATATATTGATCACAAGCAAGATCACAATCTTATTATGGAAGTTACCTAAGATCCATGCACTAATGGACTGTGGTACACGCATCAATGTTAATACTCTTGAGAATGCAATGGATGCTGCCAAGATAAACAGAATAGGTGCATATGTTCTCACACCTTCTACCATGATTCCCCAGATATCTTTAAATTTCATGGATTTATAGATAAATAAACTGACTACTAAAGAGTAAAATACAGAAATAACCGCTGCTTCTGTTGGGGATGCGATTCCTGTGTAAATACATCCAAGGATGATAACCGGACTTAAGATTGCAAAAAAGCTTTCTTTAAATACTCCAATAAATCCTTTTGCATGTAACTGATCGATCTCTGCTGCGATCTTTTCCTTATCTTCTCCATGTTTTTTACAATAATAAATGGCATACACCATCAATAAGGCACCAATCAATAATCCTGGTACAACTCCTGCCATAAACAGATCACTTACAGATTCCCCAGATGCCATACCATACATGATAAATGGGATACTTGGCGGTATGATAACTCCAAGCCCGCCCGCAACTGCTACGATTGCTGTTGAAAATGACTTGTCATATCCTAAACGAACTAAGATTGGAATTGTCATGCTTCCTACTGCTGCTACAGTTGCAGGTGCAGATCCTGAGATTGCTCCATAAAATAAGCAGGTTACAATTACTGCACATGGCATTCCTGCCGTTAATTTTCCTATAAAAAACGCAAAAACGTCAAAAATCTTCTTAGAGATTCCCCCTTTTGCCATGATCATTCCAGATAATACAAACATTGGAACTGCAAGTAATGGGAAACTATCAATTCCTCCAAGCATAGAACGAATGACAAATGTCCCACTTGCTGTAAATGATGGATCAAATGCTCCTGGAAGTACAGATACGATCCCAAGGGCGATCGAAATCGGAATTGCAATGATCAGACAAATAAAGAAGAGTAAAAATACGACTGCTGCTGACATTTATTTTTCCTCCTTTTCTTCATCTTTGCGGATCACAATCTTAAATTCAATGATCCAACGTTGGACGATACGAAATGCTACTAAAACAAAACTAAATAGCGGGGCTGCCTGAATATAATACATTGGAATCTGACATGCGGGACTTACCTGTCCACTTTCAAATGCACTCTTTAAATAAAGAACTGCATATGGAATCAGATATAAAAACAAGGCAAGTTCGATCGTGTGGTTCACCACTTTGAACAATGCTTTCCCTCTTCTTGGAAACATTGCTACAAACTGTTCGATTTTAATGGAAATACATTTCTTAGTACAATAACTAACACTGATAAAGCCTGACCAGATAAATAAATATCTTGTCAGTTCCTCTGACCATGAAAGGGACGCTCCAAGTGCATATCTTGCAAATACCTGAATTCCCATGATCACTGTCATGGCGATCAATAATGCTACCATTAGAAATTCTTCCAGATTCTCATCAAGCCATTTTAGCATGATTCACCTCTTTCTACTTTCTATAACAAAAGTCTTTATTTTCACAAACTATGGCAAAACTTTAACAATTTGCTCTACTAAATTATACTGAAAAAATAGGATTTCAGCAAATATTTTTTATGTATTTAAAAAAGAGGAAAAGAATAACCAAGAATCTTCTCCTCTTCTACATTTAATTTTTAAAGATTCAGTTCTTATAATCCCTGATTTTCATGAAGGAACTGAAGCATATTATTTAAGTCATTGACTGCTGCCTGTCCAGGTGCAGATGCTTTTTTCGCTGCTCCGAATGTAAGAGCAGATCCGAATACTTCACCGCAAAGACGGCTGATCAGCCCTGTTCCTGCCATAGACATTGTGATGATCGGACGATCTGCATGTTCTGTATACATTTCTTCTGTTGCACAGAGAAGTGTTAATACGTCACGTCTGCAAGTTGGCATAACTGCGATCTTAGGGATATCAGCACCAAGTTCCTGCATTTTGCAAAGTCTTCTTACGATTTCATCTTTTTCAGGTGTTTTGTCAAAATCATGGTTCGATGCAACAACTTTTACTCCACATTCATGAGCAGCTGCTACGATTGCTTTTACGATCTCATCACCTGTGAATGCTTCTACATCTACAAGATCAACATATCCTGTTTTTGCAGCAGCGATGTTTAATTCTTTGTAAGGTTCTGCTTCGATTGCTTTTTCTCCACCTTCTTTTGATGTACGGAATGTGAAAAGAATTGGTGTTTCACCTAAAGCTTCTCTTAAGTCTTTTAATACGTCTTCTACTTTATCAAATTCGAATACTCCTTCGAACCAGTCAACACGCCATTCCACAACGTCTACAGGGATGCTGTCAAATGTTTTCGCTTCTGCGATGATTTCATCTTTTGTAACACCTACGATAGGTACACAGATTTTAGGAACTCCGCTTCCGATTTCAATATTTCTTACTTTTACTGTATTCATTGACAATTTCCTCCTATTGTCCGAACGTTCTCCCGAAGCATAAACCTCGGGAGTTCCTATTACCAATACTAATTAATTTTTAGATGCCTCTTCTGCATTCTTTAATAATACACCATAACGTACGTTTACGAAAAGTGCTAATAAGATTCCGATTGCTGTAATTACGATATTCATCATGATTACGCTTGTAGATGTCATTTTTGCAGCTGCTGTTAAGATTGTGTAGTTACATAAGCTAGATGCGATCATAACTAAACTTGTGATTGTTCCTTTGATTTTAGGGAACAGATCATTTACAACGGCTGTTGCCATCTGAAGTACTCCGCCTGCTGCTGCATATCCGATCACGAATGCTCCAACATAGCAGATCATAGGTGTCTTAATAATGTAAACTAATGCTAACATTACAAGAGAGATTGCTGGATAAATCACTAGGAATCTTACCTGTTTGAATTTTGTGATCAATACACTTGTTACGAATAATGCTACCATTGTACCTGCAGAATAGTATGTCTGCATCACAGATACGTTCTGAGATGGGATTTTTGCAATTTCAGTACCAAATGTCTGAGCACAGTTTAACCATAACTGGAATGTAGCTGTACTTGTGAATCCGATCAGGATCAATGCAATACTCTCGATAGAAAAATGTGCATTCTTTAAGTTGCTGATGAAAGATTCAGATTTTCCTGCTTCAGATGTTGCTGGGAATGGAGCAAAGATTGCTAAGATTCCCATGATACCGATGCATACACCAGCGATAACTGGAAGCATTAAGTATGACATGCTTGTTCCTGCTACAATACCTAAGAAGAAAGGCATTAATAACTGTGCAACAGAAATGAAGAATTTGATCCCCATTGTTGCGATACCTGTATATTTGTAAATAATTTCAGTTACAGCTGGATATGTTGCTGTATCTAAGAATGAGTTCGCGATACCACCAAGAACTGCTGCGATATAAGCAATTGTTGTGTTTGGTGAGAATGCGATCCCTACTAAGAAAATAACGTATGAAGCACATCCAATGATCACTGATAAACGACGTCCTAATTTGTCAGATAAAGGTCCTGCAAATGGAAGGGAGATCAAACGTCCCAATCCTAATGCTGCTGCAATGGAAGTTACTGCCATAACATCTTTTAATCCCCACTGGCTTGCGAGCATTTCTTTTACTACCTGCTGACTTAAGATGGAACATCCAATTCCATGAATGAAATAGTTCAGATAAAGAACTAAGGCACTTGGTATGTATTTTTTATCCATTTTAATAATTCCTCTCGTTTGCTATATGGTTATGACTGATCTTAGTCATATTTGATATCTAATACTTCTTTCATATGCTCGATCGGCATATGTTTTCCTGTCCATAAGTGGAAAGCAGCATCACCCTGGAATAACATCATTCCAAGACCGTTCATTGTCTTACATCCAGCTTTCTTAGCAAGTCTTAATGTTTCTGTCTCTCTTGGAGCGTAAACTGTATCTGTTACGATCAGGTCTGGACGGAAGTATGTTTCATCAGGAACAACTGTCTGTCCTTCTAATGGTTTCATTCCTACACCAGTTGCCTGTGCGAATAAGTAGCTGTCTGCAATTTCTTCTCTTAATTTATCTTTGTCATCAAGATCGTAAAGATTTACGATACAATCTGTGTTTTCACGGATCTTCTTTACTGTTTCTTCAGCGTTAGCCCAGAATTTATCTTTGATATTGAAGATTGACATTTCTTTGACACCGTCTAATGCAGCCTGAATCTCGATTGCTGTCGCAGCTCCACCAGCACCAGCGATTGTCATTTTTTTACCGATCACGTCAATATCGTTGTCTTTTAATGACTGCATGTATCCGATACCGTCTGTGATATGTCCGATCAGTTTTCCGTTGTCATTTACGATCGTGTTAACAGCTCCTGCCATTTTAGCTGCTGGAGATAACTCGTCTAAGTACTGTCCTACAACTGTTTTGTTCGGCATTGATACGTTAGATCCAACCATCTTTAAAGCACGAAGTCCCTTGACTGCATCCTCTAATGTGCTGTTGTCAACTTCGAATGCTAAGTATGCATAGTCAAGTCCTAATGTTGCGAATGCTTCATTATGCATTGCAGGTGAGCTTGAATGTCTGATTGGATAAGCCATTAATCCGATTAATTCAGTATGTCCTGTAATTCTCTCTGCCATAATTTTACTCCTTAAATAATATGCTTGTTATAAGTTTCATTTACCCAAAAGTTAATTTTTTAACAACCTTATGGTTATATTATATGCTATCTTAATTGATACTTCCAATATATCTTTTAGTGTTTTTTGATAGCTTCAGGCTATCAATCGTGTTATAATGAAAATAACTATTAACTGCTATAATAAGGAAGGTGTTTAACTGTTAAAATAGGCTTATAAAAAATTATAAATATATGTTGGATTTTATAATTTTTATTGGTAGAATAAATTATAAATATTATATGGAGGATTTGTTTATGAGTAAATATTATTCTATCAATAAATTTTCAAAAATATTAGGTATATCGGTTCAAACATTAAGGAATTGGGATAAAAAGGGGAAACTTCATCCACATCACACTTCCAGTAATGGATATAGATATTATTCGCATGAGCAATTAAATCAAGTTATGAATGTAAAACCTAATTTAGATAGAAAAGAACTTATGAAATGAATATCTCAAAATAAAGTGGACAAGGTGGTTGTTTTTTATAAAGACAGATTGTTACGATTTGGATTTGAATTCAAACGTGCCAATAAAGCAAGAAAACTTGTAAAAGAACTGATAGATGATGGTGGTGAAGAAGATGATAAAAACAATTCGAGTCATGCTGATCCCAAATAATAAACAGAATACAAAACTTTTTCGATATGCCAATACTGCCAGATTCGCTTATAACTGGGCGTTAGGAAGAGAAAAAGAAAACTATAAAAATGGTGGTAAGTTCCTATCGGATAGTAATCTGAGAAAAGAATTTACACAATTAAAGAAAACAGAGGAATATTCCTGGTTAAATGAAGTTTCAAATAATGTAACAAAACAAGCGATCAAAGATGCTTGTCATGCATATAAGAGATTTTTCAAAGGATGTTCAAAGTTTCCGAAATTCAAAAGCCGAAAATTTTCTATACCATCTTTTTATCAGGATAATGTAAAGATCCAATTTTCAGATACGCATGTAAAAATTGAGGGTTTTGCTGCTTCCAAAAAGAAGAATAAGCAAAAGATAAACTGGATCAGACTTGCGGAAAAGAATCGGATACCTACGGATTGTAACTATAGTAATCCCCGTATTAAATATGATGGGATCAACTGGTGGATCACAGTAGGCATTGAATACGAAGACTCTGTTACCGTTCCCTCCAATGATGGGATAGGGATCGATCTAGGGATCAAAGATCTAGCGATATGTTCTGACGGTAATAAATATAAGAACATCAATAAAACGAAAAAAGTTAAGAAACTAGAGAAACAAAAACGCAGATTACAGCGTAGCATCTCTCGTTCATACGAGAACAATAAACAAGGAAAGGAATACTGTAAAACGAAGAATGTGATCAAAAAGGAAAAACTTTTATTAATATTAAATCATAGACTAACCAATATCCGTCATGATCATTTACATCATATAACATCAGAGATCGTAAAACGAGAACCAAGTTTTATCTGTATCGAAGATCTAAATGTAAAGGGAATGATGAAAAACAGACATTTATCCAAAGCAGTTCAACAACAGGGATTTTATGAATTTAGGCGGCAGATGGAATATAAATCTGAGTGGAACAATATTCAGGTGATCATTGCAGATCGATTTTTTCCAAGTTCTAAATTATGCAGCTGTTGTGGAAAGATCAAAAAAGATCTGAAGTTATCAGAACGTATTTACAAATGTGAATGTGGAAATGTAATTGACAGAGATCTTCAGGCAGCTTTGAATCTTAAAAAATATGGAGAGGATGTTCTGAAACGATCTGTAGCATAATATGTTCAAGTGATTACAGATATGTACTGATACGTTAGTCAGGAATTAACGCCTATGGAGAGTACAGGAACTTGTGAGTAGTACATGAATTGATTCGTTACAAAAGCATACTCGTTGAAGTAGGAATGAAACATAAAGGTTTATAACTTTTTATAAGTTTTCAGTAACGGTATGTATGAATTTAAATCAACTATACTATTTTCAAAAGGTCGCACAATTACAACATTATCACCAGGCAGCCAAAGAATTAAATATCTCTCAACCTAGTTTAAGCCGTTCGATTGCTAATCTTGAAGAAGAATTAGGTGTTTCTTTATTTCAGAAAAACGGACGTAATATCGAACTTACCAAATACGGCTCTATCTTTTTGGAACATGTCAATCGTATTATAGATGAAATCAAAATTGCTGAAAATAAAATGAAATCCTTAGCTGGCAGTTCCAGCGGGCACATTGATATCGGATATGTATTTCCACTTGCCAAAAGTTATATTCCAAGACTTGTACGAAGTTTCTTAAATCAGCAGGAAAATCATGAGATCACGTTTTCTCTAAGTCAGGAGATCACAAAAAATCTAATTGCGGATCTGAAAAATGAAAAATATGATGTCGTTTTTGGTTCTCTCGTTGCCGATGAACCGGAAATTGAGTTTGTTCCGGTTGTTAATCAGGAAATGGTGATCATTACCCCGCCAGAGCATCCTTTAAAATATAAGAAGAAACTCGTTTTAGAGGATCTGCTGGATTATCCAGTCATTGGTTATGATAAGACTTCTGGTCTTGGACGTTTTACTAATTCTATTTACAAACAAAACCATATCAAACCGTCTATCGCTTTTGAATCTTCGGATGAAAATGCCATCGCTTCCCTTGTTGCAGAAGATTTTGGGATTGGTTTTGTTGCACATGTAGAATCATTACAGGCATATGATGTGGAAATCCTACATCTTAGTAATGTAAAACCTTACCACACTGTTTATATGGCTTATCTTAAAAATATGCCGATGATCCCTGCTGTTCGTAAGTTTATTGAATTCACAAAAGAAACAATAGATATTTTTTATTGATTCTTCAAAAAAGATTTATTTGTTAAATAATTAACCGTGTGTTATACTAAAGCCATCATAAATCATTCACCCAATTTTTATGATTCTAACAACCTCGGATTATATGGAATTTAATTTTTTGATTTTTTGGATTTAATTTTTTGGAGGTTCAATTCTAATGAAAAGCAACTATAAAAACATTTTCACACCATTAACAATTAAGAACATGACAATGAGAAACCGCATCATGATGACACCAATGGGAACTAACTACGGTGAACAGACAGGAGAAATGAGTTTCTTACACATTGATTACTATACAGAAAGAGCAAAAGGCGGAGTTGGTCTGATCATGGTTGAAAACGCAAGTGTTGATTCACCACTTGGATCTAACGGAACAACTCAGATCCGTATCGATCATGACAACTATATGCCTCGTTTCTTCAAATTATGTGAAACATTACACGCTCACGGAGCTTGCGTTGGTGTTCAGTTAAACCACGCTGGTGCTTCTGCTCAGTCTAAGAGAACAAATATGCAGCCAGTATCTGCATCTGATATTCCTTCTAAAGCAGGTGGAGAGATTCCTCGTCCTCTGAAAGTAGAAGAAATTTATGAAATCGTTAAAAAATATGGAGAAGCTGCTGCTCGTGCACAGGCTTGTGGATTTGACTGCGTTGAGATCCATGCAGGACATTCTTACTTATTAAGTCAGTTTATGTCTCCTACAACAAACAAACGTACAGATGAATTCGGTGGATGTCCAGAAAACCGTGCCCGCTTCACAAAATTAGTTGTTGAAGAAGTTCGTAAACAGGTTGGACCTATGTTCCCTATCTTCGTTCGTATCAGTGCTGATGAACTGATGGAAGGTGGAAACACATTAGAAGATACTTTAGAGTTACTTTCTTACTTCCAGGAAGAAGTTGATGCATTTGACGTATCTGCTGGATTAAATGGTTCTCTTCAGTTCCAGATCGATGCCAACTACTTAAAAGATGGTTGGAGATCTTACATGGCAAAAGCTGTCAGAGAAAAATACAACAAACCTTGTGTAACTATGGGTAACATCCGTGATCCTCGTGTCGCTGACGATATCTTAGAGCGTGGAGATGCTGATATCATCGGTATGGGTCGTGGACTGATTGCTGATCCTCACTGGGTGAAAAAAGTTGCTACAGGACATGAAGATGACATCAGAAAATGTATTTCTTGTAACATCGGATGTGCTGGAAACCGTATCGGAGTTAACCGTCCAATCCGTTGTACAGTAAACCCTACTGTAAACTCTGGATTTGATTATAAAAAGAAAAAAGTAAATAAACCTTGTAACGTTGTTGTTATCGGTGGTGGTACTGCTGGTCTTGAAGCTGCTTGTACAGCTGCTGAAGTTGGATGTACTACATTCTTATTCGAAAAGAATGATCACCTTGGTGGATTAGCTGTTGAAATCTCTAAGATTCCAGATAAGAAACGTTTAAGAGACTTCCCTGACTACCTTGTACACCGTGCTTCTAAATTAACAAACCTGTTTATCTTCAAAGGACAGGAAGCAACTCTGCCATTAATTAAAGCACTGCATCCAAACATCATCGTAAACTCAACAGGTTCTAATCCTTTACTTCCACCAATCAAAGGATTACATGACCACATCGACAAAGAAGGATCTAAAGTAGCTTCTATCACAGGAATGATCAACCACTTAGCTGATTATCCAGAAAACTGCACAGGTAAGAAAGTTGTTGTCGTTGGTGGTGGAGCTGTAGGTCTTGACGTTGTTGAATACTTTGCTCCAAAAGGTGCGCAGGTAAGCATCGTAGAAATGATGCCTCAGATTGGTAAAGACTTAGATCCAGTATCTAAATGTGGAACAAACACATTAATGAGAGAACACAATGTAAATCAGATGACTGAAACAGCTCTTTGCGAAGTAAAAGCTGATGCATTCACAGTAAAAGCTAATGGAGAAGAAAAAGATCTTCCTTTCGATTATGGATTCGTATGCTTAGGAATGAGAGCAAACGCTCCTGTTCTTGATGAAATCCGTGAAGCATTCGCTGATACTAACGTTGAAATCATTAATATCGGTGACAGCGTACGTGCTAGAAGAATCATTGATGGTGTTCAGGAAGGACATAACATCTTAAATGTACTTGCAGATCATGAATATCTGTAAGATATAACAAAACATATAATAATAACAATCATACAATAAAGAAAGCGGTTTAAATTTTAACTTGCTATCCTACCTACCTTAAAAATAAATATAAAAGTTGCAAAAACCCCTGAAGAAAATCAATTCTTCAGGGGTTTTTGTTTTCATGGTTTGATCTTAAGCTTCTGCCCTTCTTCTGTTTTCAATGTGTACGTTAGATCTTTTTCATCCAATTCATATGTCATCTGATCATCATTTTCTCTTGTTCCATACAGATATTCATTTCCTGTAAATTCATCCAAGAAAGCTTCAAAATAGACTTTATCACCTCTCTGATTGGTTCCAGACAACAATATTTCTTCATTCTTTATCTTAGTCTGCTGTTTCTTTAGCACTTTTATTGTAATGATCTGGTCAATTGGTGTTACGATCAGATCATCTAATTGAATTGTCTGGCCTTTTACTTTGATTTCTTGATCGATGCTCACTGTTTTTGTTGCTTTTTTGAACCTTTGATTCTTTAATACAAATTTAAAATGATACAACTTGTTTTTTACCCGGACTTTTAATGATATTTTAGGATTTACTGGTATATCCTGCCGTTGATAGTTGACTGATAAGAAATGTATCGTTCCTTTTTTAACATTTTCTTTTCCTAAAACTGCATATCCTCTGTTTTCTTCTGGTTCCTGATCGTTTATCTTCATATCTTCCATCTGAACATCTTTTAATTTTGTCTTTGTTTTGTCTTTGTTTGTTACCAGAACAGAACACCTTAATTGCTGGTCACTTGCGATGGCATCTTTTAATGTTATCGTTATGTCTTTGTCTTGTTTTACCTGATCTACATGCGTTACATAAGTATCTTCTTCTGTTTTTCCAAGATGCTCGCCAATTCCGACAATTGATTTTAATGCCTTTGCAAATGCGGTATCCCTAATTGGTGTGATCGCCACGCACAAGCCAAATACGACACATGCGGCAGGGATATAATACCACTTAAACTGCTTCTTCTTTTGTTGTCCTTTTGTTGTAATTCCTGTACTTTCATAGAATTGTTTCTTTATATGCTCTTTTTCTGTTTTTGTCAGTTTTTCTTCCTCTTCTGGAACAAACTTTTCTAAATTGATTTCTCTATATTCTCGTTTCATTACCCTCACCCCCGTAATCTTTGTCTTTGAAAAATTTCCGAATCTTTTTCTTTCCTTTGGAAATTCTTGAGTAAATACGGTCTCTGTGCAGCCCTGTTTCTACTGAAATCTGTGCAACTGACTGTTCTTTTACATATCTTCGGTAAAATAAATCCTTATCTTCTTCCGAAAGACATTTTAGCAGTTTTCCCAATTCTTCATCGGATGCATCTGCTTCTGCTTGTAAAAATCCTCGCTCTTCCTGATACAGTTGTTTGATTTCTTTGATCGATTCTTCTTCATACATGCTAATCTCTTTTGATGTTCTTTTTAATTCCTTTCGAAGAAGATCAATCGCTTTGTATTTTGCAATGGCACACAGAAAAGCTTTGAAATCTCCTTTTTTCGTATCAAATCTTTCTGGATGATTCCAAACCGCCAACAGACAATCATTGAAACACTCTTCCCAATGGTCTTTCTGATCATAAAGATTTTTAAGAAGTACCGTTTTGATCAGGCCTCCATATTGATCTATGATGTAATCGATCGCCTGTGGATTTTTCTTCTTTAATTGTTTTATCAAATTTTGTTCCTTGATCTTCACATATTTACCCTCCATATCTTACTGTATACAGTACTTTTATTTACCGGTCTATTTATTACTTCGTATTGGAAATGAAAAATCTGTCCATTTTTATCTATTTTTCCATTATGTCTTAAGAAAAGTGAAAGAAAAACATCAACTTATTCGTTTCTTTTCTTTGTTAAGATCATATCATAACGATCAAGGAGGATTTCTTTATGAAAAACAAACGAACTTTTTTACTTCATTTATTATTTGTATTTTATCTGGCGGCACTAACCTGGATCATCTTATTTAAGATGGCAGTTTCTTTTGACACGATCGATCATGGGATACGAAGCCTGAATCTGATTCCATTCAAAGGTGCCATGATCACAAATGGACGAATCAACTTTTCTGAGATGATCGATAATATTCTTGTTTTCTGCCCTTTTGGAATTTATATTGGAGTTTTGTATCGACGTTGGAATTTGTCTGAGAAAGTGTTGTCTTTCTTCTCTGTAAGCTTGATTTATGAGGTTCTGCAGTATGTTTTGGCAATTGGACGCAGTGATATTACGGATGTAATCATGAATACAGTTGGGGGAATTGTTGGACTTTTGATTTATTCTCTGCTTAATAAGATCTGTCGAAATGAACGTATGACAGAAATTGTTGTATTCATCTGCGCTGCTTTTGGAAGTGCGGCTGTATCTGGATTTTTATTGGCAATTTTTCACGCTAATTAAATTTGAATTTAGTCTTTGATGTATGTGATGGAAATAAAGGCTATCGGAATTCCCGTAGGTTGTTTCCTGTTATAGGTTAAAGGATTCCAATTTAAGTAATATACGACAACAGTTTTTTCCTTACAAATTTCTGTTTGTCTGGAACTAAATTAATATTCTAGAACCTATTATATTTCATCATCTCTCTGCTATCAATATGTTTTATCATATACTCATAGCCTACAATTGGCCAATCAAATTAAATTTTACAAAAAATGCCTGAACAAGCTTATCCTACACTTATCCAGGCATTTTCGTTTTAAGGTCGAGATTATATTATTTTTTAGGAAAATTGACATTTAATTTACATTTCGCAAGAAAAACTTATCTTACTGTACTGCTTTAAAAGCTTCCTCTAAATCTTCGATGATATCATCGATATTTTCTGTACCAATTGACAGACGAATTGTGTTAGGTTTGATTCCTGATCCTAATAATTCTTCTTCAGTCATCTGAGAATGTGTTGTAGATGCTGGATGGATGACTAAGGATTTCACGTCTGCTACGTTTGCAAGCAGTGAGAATAACTCTAAGTGATCAATAAAGTCTTTTGCTTTCTGTGCATCACCTTTGATCTCGAATGTGAAGATAGATCCACCACCGTTAGGGAAGTATTTTTTGTATAATTCCTGCTGTTCTGGATCGTCAGATACAGATGGATGGTTTACTTTTTCTACTGCTGGATGGTTTTTCAGGTATTCTACAACTTTTAATGCATTTTGTACATGACGTTCTACTCTTAAGGATAATGTTTCTAATCCCTGTAAGAAGATGAATGCATGAACTGGAGATAATGTTGCTCCTGTGTCACGAAGTAATAATGCTCTGATCTTTGTTACGAATGCAGCTGCTCCAACGTCTTTTGTAAAGCTTACTCCATGGTAGCTTGGGTTTGGTTCTACTAATGATGGGAATTTTCCTGATGCTTCCCAGTCGAATTTACCACCGTCAATGATGACACCACCGATTGTTGTTCCGTGACCACCGATGAATTTTGTTGCTGAATGTACTACGATGTCTGCTCCATATTCGATTGGTCTTACAAGGTATGGTGTTGCAAATGTATTATCTACGATCAGTGGAATGTTGTGTTCATGAGCGATCGCTGCTGCTTTCTCAATGTCTACAACGTCTGAGTTTGGATTTCCTAATGTTTCGATGAATAATAATTTTGTGTTATCTTGGATTGCTGCTCTTACTTCATCTTCATTGAAAATGTCTACGAATGTTGTTTCGATTCCGTAATCTGGTAATGTATGCTCTAAGAAGTTGTATGTTCCACCGTAAATATTTTTCGCTGCAACTACGTGATCTCCTGCTTTTGTAATATTTTCAATCGCATATGTGATCGCTGCTGCTCCAGATGCTACTGCTAATGCTGCAACTCCACCTTCTAGTGCTGCGATTCTCTGTTCAAAAACATCTTCTGTTGGGTTTGTTAATCTTCCGTAGATGTTACCTGCATCTGCAAGTCCGAAACGAGCTGCTGCATGATCGCAATTTCTGAATACATAAGATGATGTCTGATAAATAGGTACTGCTCTTGCATCTGTCACTGGATCTGGCTGTTCCTGTCCTACGTGTAACTGTAATGTTTCAAACTTATAATTTCTTTCTTTACTCATAATTTCTATCTCCTTTGTTGACTTTTATTTTGAATTTTGTATGTTGTCTTTCTTGATTACAAACTTATCTTACCATTAGATTTCCTACTTGTCCAATATGAAAAGTCAACATCTAGTTATAGGATATCCCTATAGCCAGAGTCGTCACCCATAGCTTTATACTTTTTGATCTCCTCTAAGTACTTCTCTCCTAATGGGCTGATCGCGACTCCTTTTCGCTTGATATAGCCAATCGTCATGAGCTCATCCGATTTTAGTTTCACAGCACAGTAATCATCACCATTTAAGCTTTCACAGATAATTCCTGAACATAATGTATATCCATTTAACCCAACCATGAGATTTAACATAGTAGCTCTGTCATTTGCTTTGATCAGACGTTTATATTCATAGGTACTTAATACTTCCTCTGCAAAATAAAAGGAGTTATATTCCCCCTGTTCAAATGACAGGCATGGATATTCTTCCAGCTCTTCGATCGAAATCTCCTCTTTGTCTGCTAGTGGGTGTCCCTTCCACATATAAACATAGATTCCACATTCCAATAATGGATGGAATTCAAGCCCTGATTCCTGCAGCATCTTGCTTAATACCTTCTTATTAAATTCATTTAAATAAAGGATCCCGATCTCACTGTGAAAATCTTTGACATCCTTGATCACTTCGTATGTCTTTGTCTCTCTGACTGCAAATTCGTATTCATCCATACCAAACTGTTTGACCATCTCCACAAAAGCATTCACTGCAAATGTATAATGCTGCATGGAAACTCCGAATTTCTTCTTGATATTTTTCTTCTCAATATAGCGAGATTCCATAAGCTGATACTGTTCAACGACCTGTCTTGCATAACTTAAGAATTCCATCCCTTCTTGTGTGACTGATACTCCTCGATTGCTTCTCTTAAAGAGTCTTGTTCCAATCTCTTTTTCTAATTCTTTGACTGCAAGAGATAGACTTGGCTGTGAGATAAACAGGCTTTTTGCCGCCTCATTCATAGATCCTGTATCTGCGATTGCTATAATATATCTTAATTGTGTTAATGTCATGGTTCTTCCCTTCCTTATCTTTTCTGTCCGTGGTTTATTATACTTGATTTTTCGCCGCTTGTCTTATAATTTTTGAAAGAAATGCTCTTGACATATTGGTTTGCTTTGTCTTATAATGATGGCTGTTTCAATAGTTAGAATTCTAACTATCAGCTTTCTAATCATAAAAGGAGTATCATCTATGTATGAATCATCTTATCATTATCTTCTGATGTCCAATCATTTAAGCCTTCAGAAGAAAATCATGGCTGTCTTAAAGCCACTTGGCCTCTCAACCGGCCAGCCAAAGGTCTTAGACCATCTTCGATATCATAATGGTGCCAGTCAAAAAGACATTGCCCATGCTTGTCATATCGAACCTGCTTCTTTGACTTCTATTTTAAATCGAATGGAAAAACAGCATATGATCGAGCGTAAGAATTTGAACGGAAATCGCCGATCCTTTCATATTTTCCTGACAGATTATGGAATGGAACTGTCTGAATCGATTGAAAAAGCTTTCTTATCTCTTGAACAAGAAGTTTTTTCTGGGATTTCTAATGCAGAAAAAGAACAATTTCTAAAGATCTTTGAAAAACTATATAAAAATACTACAAAAGAGGAGTAAATCACATCATGGAAAAACTAAAACGTTATATCATCTTTTTTATTGGGCTTTATATTAACTCTCTCGGAGTTGCCCTGATCACAAAAGCAAGTCTTGGTACATCACCAATTTCTTCCATTCCTTATGTACTGAGCCTTAATTTCCCATTTACACTTGGAAATTTCACCATTTTCTTCAGCCTGTTACTGATCTTTTTACAGCTGTTGATCTTACGAAAGAATTTTAAACTGGAACACGTGTTACAGATTCCAATCTCTATCTTATTCGGATATTTTATTGACTGGTCTATGATCCTTCTTGGATTTGTAAATCCGTCCTTTTATTTGATGAAGATCATTTATCTGCTGATCGGATGTATGATCCTTGGATTTGGTGTGTATACAGAAGTCCTTGCTAACGTTGCGATGCTTCCTGGGGAATCTTTTGTACGTGCCATTGTAATGACATGGCATACAGAATTTGGTGTCACAAAAATCTGTTTTGACGTATCTATGACTGTGATTGCCGGAGTTCTTTCCTTTGTATTCGCAGGTAAGTTAGACGGTGTACGTGAAGGTACAGTTATTGCCGCTTTACTTGTTGGATTTATTGCACGTTTATTTGGACGTTTCTTATCTTTTGTGGAGCCAATGCTGTTCCCAGATTCAGACACTAACACAGATTCAGACACTGACACAGATTCAACAGACACTCCTATTGTCATTGCGATCGCTCGTGAATATGGAAGCGGTGGACATGACCTTGGAGAAGCTCTTGCAAAACGTCTTGGATTTGATTTCTATGACAATGAGATCATTCAGATGGCTGCAGGTTCTACTGGTTATGATCCTGAATTCATCAAGAATAATGATGAACAGATGCGTAGTTCCCTGCTTTATGATCTTGTGAATCAGGTATATTCTCACGCACCACAGAACCCAGCTCCAAAAGATAATATCTTTGCGGCAGAATCTAAAGTAATCAATGAGCTTGCTTCAAAAGGAAATTGTGTTGTGATCGGTCGTTGTGCGGATTATATCTTAAGAGACCGCCCTCATTGCATGCGAATCTTCTTACATGCACCTGCCGAGTATCGTGTGAAACGAATTATGAGAACGGAAAACTTATCTCATGATGCGGCACTGACGAAAGCAATCCAGATGAACCGCAAGCGTTCTGATAACTATCATTATTATACACATCAACCATGGGGATTATCCAGAAACTACCATCTGACACTGGACACTTCACTTGGAGATGATTTTGTGCTTGATAGCATTTGTGAAGGGTTGAAACATATTCAGTAATTTATTATGATTGTAAAAAGGATAGATGCCTTATTAACTTTGGTATCTATCCTTTTCTACTTTCTAATATTTTTGGAAACTGAAATATAAAACTTGTTCCTTCTCCTTTTTTGCTTTCCACATGTATTTTCCCGCCATGAACTGCCACGATAAAGTGAACCATCGAAAGACCAAGTCCAGTTCCTCCATTCTCTCTGGAACGGCTTTTATCTACCCGGTAAAAACGATCCCAGATCTTAGGAATATCTTCCTGAGCGATCCCTATCCCATCATCTTTTACCTCTCCTATGATCATATCTCCTTGTTCTTTCCATAGAATATCAATATGACCATGTTCCTTTCCATAGCTGATCGCATTCTGAACAAGATTCATCATCATTCGCAATAATAATGTATGATTTCCCATCATCTTTACATCTCGATCACTGGAAACAGATATCTGAATCTTCTTTTTCTCTGCCTGCTCGCGCAATTCTTCTACGATAACTTCTGTCAATAGTATGAGATCAACTTCTTCCATATCATAAGATTCGTTCATCTCACCTCTTGCGATCATTAACATCTCACTGATCAATTTCGACATGCGTCTTGCCTGTCTTAAAATGATCATGATCTCTTCTTTTTCCTCTTCCTCTAATACTGGATCTTCGATCAAATATTCACATTGAGAAATGATCACGGTCACTGGAGTTCGAAGTTCATGGGATACATCTGCTGTAAACTGCTGTTCTTTTTCAAAGGATTCTTCCAGTCTTTCGAACATTTGATTAAATTTATGAGATAATTCATACAATTCATCTCTTACTTTCGGCAATGGAAGCCTTTTTGTAAGATCCTTTCCATAACTGATATTCTCTACCTGATCACAGATCAGATCCACCTGCTTTAATGCACGTTTCAGCATAAAATATCCTGTCATTGCTATCAATAAAATGAACACGGGATATAAGACGATCATCATTTTCTGAGATGTTGTCATAAATACTTCGATCGCATGAATGGATGTGATCCCCCTGATCCATATAGCCTTATTCTTTCCATAGGTATGCACACTGTCATATACCATCCATTTGCTGCTGCCGGATGTAATGACCCTCGGTGTATGAGACTTTAAGATCGTCTGTTTCGGAAATTTCTCTGGCATTGTGCCATATAATAATTTCCCGTTGTCATCATAGACACAAAACATGACTCCATCCTGATAAAACTGAGTATCTTCTGATAAATAATAGGTTCCATCCTGAAATTGAAAGTTCGCAGAAAATCCAGTCACTGCCGCACTGACTTCTTCTTCTGTCGCTGAAATCCCGACTTTGTCGACAAAGTAAAACATAAAGACAAGAACCATTCCTAAAATAAGTGCAATGATCCCTGTATACCATAATGTGACCTTTTTCTTGATCGTCATCTGCTTCATCATTCTTCCCTCATCACATAGCCTGTTCCGCGTACCGTATGGATCAGTTTTTTCTCATATCCTGCATCAATTTTCTTTCGGAGATATCTTATATATACATCAATAACATTCGACCCTCCCTCATAATCATAATTCCATGCATTTTGTTCAATCTGCTGCCTCGTCATCACGATATTCTGATTCCGCATCAGACATTCTAACACCATAAATTCTTTTGACGACAAACTGATCTCTTTTCCTGCTCTTGTCACAATTCTTGTATCCCGATCCAGAGTAAGATCTGCAATCTTTAACTGATTCGTTACAAATTGGGGTTTTCTCCGCATCATCACGCGGATTCTTGCGAGTAACTCTTCAAACGCAAACGGCTTAATCAGATAATCATCGGCCCCCAGGTCAAGCCCCTTTACCCGGTCCTCAATACCATCCCTTGCAGTCAGTAAGAGAATTGGTGTATCATTCCCCATCTGCCTAACTTCCTTTAAAACCGCAAAACCATCCTTCCCAGGAAGCATGATGTCGAGAAGAACTCCATCATAAGATGTCATCTCCATATAATCTAGCGCTTCTTCTCCATCTCCACAGGCATCCACACTATAATGCTCTCTTACCAAACGTTTCTTTATAATATTTCTTAAATCTTTTTCATCTTCAACAACTAATATTCTCATGATGCCTTTATTATAATACAATCTGTTTTTTGAATCCAGCACCTATTTTTAATGTTATTTTAATGTTTATTGGTTATGCTATTTATAACAAAAGGAAATCTATCCCAACCAAAGAAAGGAGTTTACAATGAAAAAAATATTATATTTATTCTTCACATGTTCTATCATTTTTGCTTTTGCAGGATGCAGTCCTTCAAAGAAAGATTCTGCCGAGGCTACCACAACACAGGAAATTGCAACAACAACTTCCACTACAGAAAATACCACTGATTCTTCTACCTCTGATTCAGATGCCAAGAATGATTCTTATGATTTTTCAGCTTATAAAAAAAGAATCAAAAAACTCACTAAAAAAGTAAATAATGCTACTTCATCTTCCAATGCATCTGTCAACGAAAAACGTTTTTACACTTTGAAAAAGGAACTTGATGTGGTTGATGATGAACTTGATCATCTGGATGATGAATTTGAGCATGCTTATGAAAACGGTAAACTAAGCTTCAAAGTTTATAAATCCAGAGAAAAGACAATAGAAAAATTGGAAGATCAGCTTGATCTTTTAGAAGATGCCTTGGAAAATAAATTTGGAATTGATGATTAGGTAAAAAAGATGCCATTGTAGTTTTGGCATCTTTTTTCCATCTCAGTAAAATTTATATAAAATCAGCCAGAAAACCCATGGTCTTTAGACCGTGGATGAATGGCGTTAGACTACTTTTACTTGCGTCATTACAGTTGACCTTGCTGTAATGCGTTTGCAATTACTTAATTTTGGTGTTTTGTAGCCTCTTGGCATTGTGCTAAAGTCAATCTTATTGCCATCAATATCCATAAGAATTGCATATCCCGTAGACATTCTTCCTTTGATAAAGTAATCATTTCCAAAATACCGAACCTTATCAAACTTTCTAAAACCACAAATCTTATCTGTAACAATAGGTTGTTCAGAACGAATACCTTTAGTCTTTTGAAAATCACCATCAGAAACACATTTCTTTTTGTAAAGATTACTCTTTACATTAAAAGCATTTCCTTGTGTTGCGATAGTACAGGCATCATAATAATGTTCTTTGTCTACACCTAAATGCAAACGATTCGCTTTTGTTACATATCCAAAAGTTTCAATAGCATTTGGATAGAATCTGAAAAGCTGCTTACGGATAGAATTCATCTGTGTAGCATATTTAAGGTTACCCTTAACTTTACCACTCAATTTGGGGTTAATCTTTCCACTATGCAAGTCTTTATGGCAAGTATGACATAAAGTAAGTAAATTACTTTCTTCATCAGAGCCACCTTGACTGCGAAATACAATATGATGGACTTCTAATTTGCTATCCTTATGCTTGCCTTTACAACATTGACAAGTATAGTTATCTCTATTAAGCACCATTGCTTTGGTATTTTCAAATCCATAATTAGCACCTTTTTGGTATCCCCATGGTCTCACTTTTGGGTTGGCAAGACTTGGATTTTTCATAAGCTGCATATCAAACTGACCTGTTTCAAATACCATTTCTGTAACGGGAAGAATAGACTGAATGTATTCTATTTCCCTTACATGGCTGTGAAGTTTGCTCTGCATTGTAGGACTAAATCTATCTTTTTTGATAGAACTTGCACGATTTAACCATCTTGCTTTTCTATAACGAGTTTTACGATTTCGTCTATTTCTGCGATACTTTGCTCTTTGTGTCATTTTGTCAGTAATGTCGTTTCTTACAACAACTTCTGACATATAGACAATATCTCCATTGTCTTTACTTACAGCAGTGCCAATAGTTCCGCTTCCAGTATCTACACCAAGAGTTAAGCCTTGAGTGTGATTTGTTGTTTCGTAAGTTAACTTAATTGTAAATGGCTCACGCTTCTTAACTTTTGCTTTGCCTTGCTTAAGTAATAATCTTGCAATTGGATCACTACATGGCATTAGTGGTTTACCATCTTGTGAAATCACATAAACCATAAATAAGTTCCTCCTTATAAATACTCTACCAAATGGTAGGTGATGCGTACTTTGCTGTACTGTTACCATGCAACTGTTCCGACTTCAACTCGACAATGATATAAAGGCTTTTTCGCATACATATCACAAGGCTGTTCTTACTCTGACCTAACTTAAATATGTACGATAGAGCGACGGTCTGTTGCGTCAACCGAGGGTATCATGACCTAAATATCGTAGTATCCATTTCTGAATGCTTAGTCTGGTGAACCATTTAACAGAAGCCCACTACCTTTAGGTTGTGGGTAGTTCACACCCTAACTGTAAAATCTCTCTTGGTGACCCAGTTGCCGCTCCGTCTGCTCCGTGCATTTTTAATATCTCTTGTAATGCCTTCCATGCAAGCTCAAATGTCAAATTAAATTGTCCGATTACGCCTGTTCTGTAAATATCATTATTATCTGCCATTTCAAAATCTGCACTTTTTAACACTTCAAGACAATTCGAAAAGTTCTCAAGCTTTTTCATATATTATCACACCATCCTTTTCTATTTCTTGTTTTAATTCCTCTGAAATTGGCTTATCTGCTTCTACCACATCAAAACTTAAAAGAGAATGTACTTTTTCTTTAATATCCCAATAAAAAGAGTCAAAATCTCCGCCATATACAGCAATATCAATATCACTTCTCTCTGTATTGTCACCTCTTGCTCTCGATCCAAATAAAATTACTTTATTGATTGAATATTTTTTTGCAAATGCAGAAATGTCCTTTAAAACTCTTTCTGGAATATTGTATTTCATACCCTGCTGCCTCCTGATTTTCTACATTAAATGGAATCTTATGTCTTGGAAATATTATAACATCTTTTATATCTCCAGTAAATCTTCCAATTTATATCCTAATAATGCAAGCCACTTACATCTCTTTTTTCTTAATGATCAAAAAAAAGATGCCATTGTAGTTTTGGCATCTTTTTTCCCATGTATCTCTTTGCTATTATTGTTTTCTTATTTAAAATGTATGCAGATTATTCCACTTTAATCCATCTCTGTCTTTTGCCCATTTAATGTATGTCTTCTTTGCTTTCTTTGGCACATAGACTTTATTAAAGATTGGAAGAGCTGTGAATTCATTTCCTTTAAATTTGCTCACGATCACTGGTGGTTTTGTTCCGTGGAAATATACGGTAGCACTATCTCCAAAGAACATCCAATCTTCTACGACTTTCTTCACAGATTTTGGAATATGTACCTGATTCTTCGTGCCAATCTTGCCCATCACAGAAACTGTATCATCAATCACTTTTACTTTGGATGGAATTGTGATCTTCTTTGTCTTAACAAGCACTGCTGTTAATGTTCCATTGGATTTACGATAGATGCAGTTATTTGCCATCTTGTAAGTCTTATTTTTACTGCTTAAGCTTACTTTTGTAATCTTCTTGCTTTCTAATGCTTTGGCACCGATCTTCTTTACTGACTTTGGAATTACAATACTTGTTGCCTGTGATCCATTTAGAGCATTTGCTTTGATTTCTTTTACAGATGATGGAATTGTAAGCTTTTTCATCTTGTTTGGTACAAGTACTAAGGTTTTTCCAGATCTTGTTGTCAACATGCCTTTTTTCACCGCAAATGTTTTATTTGCTTTTGGACAACTGAATGTTTTTACCTGATTGCTCTTTACAAACGCTGTGCTGTCTATTTCGTTCATATTTTTTGAAAATGTTACTTTAGATAATGCACTGCATTTTGCGAAAGTATATGCTGGTACACTTGCTGTCTGTTCTGGAATCACGACACTTTTTAGTTTTTTCATACCACTAAATGTTGCTATCTCCAACTGATTTACTGTACCTGGAATCGCTACTGTTTCAATGGTCTGTTTGTTCTTATCATCATTTGACAGATCTCCATAACAGTTATGCCATGGTTCAATGGTATCTCCAAACAGATTTTGATAAGCATCCTCATCCTCACCTTTATTATATAATTCTTTTCCAAATCCTACTCTGGTAAGTTTTGCCTGATTAATCTCTTTTGGCAATGTTAATTTTGTGATCTTTTTGCTTAATTTAATCTGATAGATCCAGCTTTCTTTGCCGTCTTCTGTCAAATATGCAGAATACTTGATACCATTTTCTTCTTTCGTGACTGATTTACTTGTGTTCCATTTGGTTGCTGCTTTCACATTGTTCGTGAGTGTGACCGCACTGATCGTTGCTGTTAGCAGAGTGATAAAACATAGTAATCTTTTTTTCATTTGATTGTCCCTCCTTGTTTATAAAATATATTTATTGCTTTCTTATATTATACAATTATTTAATATAATTATCTACTAATATTTATCATCCCATAATGTTTAATAACATTTTCATCTGTAATTTTTACTTGTGTCGCATATTTTGAAATATTAACTATTCTATAGTATTTATTTGCACTATCATCCACATAGTAGCTTCCATCAGTATCTCCTGCTGCATGAAAATCATGGCAAACCGCAACATCACTGCGTTTTCCTTGGTATCTATATAAATTATTTCGTTCTATTCTATATGCCATTGTAAATCTGCGCTTCTGAACATTAGAATCTTATAGTAACAACCATCCCCAAATGGTATAATTAAGTTGTCAAAATCAACTCACCGAAAGGAGCTGATTGTTATCTACCGTCAAAAAATTTTGAAAGACATTCATTTTGCTCATCTCTAATAATTTAAATACTTATTTTCATTATATCTTTAATCAGTTATTTGTCAATAATTATTTTGATTTGAAATTCTTTTTATTTTTAAATATTTTTATTGTAAATATTTAAAATAATATTATACTTTAATTGAAAGACAAAATAAAATATATAATATCTTTTTCTAATATCTTACCAATACTGTCTTAAAAGGGTAGATGCCAAAACGACATCTACCCTTTTTACTTTATATCTCTAACAAATCTTCCGATTTACATCCTAATAATGCAAGCCAATTACATCTTTTTTTCCATGTATCTCTTTGCTATTATTGTTTTCTTACGTTTGTTAAAATGTATGCAGATCATGCCATGTCAAACCATCTCTGTCTTTTGCCCATTTGATATAGGTATTCTTTGCTTTCTTTGGCACATAGACTTTATTAAAGATTGGCAGTGCTGTAAATTCATTGCCATTATATTCACTAACGATCACTGGCGGTTTCATTCCGTGGAAGTACACCGTTGCGTCTCCATAAAACATCCAGCGTTCCACTACCTTATTTACGGATTTTGGAATATGTACCTGATTCTTCGTGCCAATCTTTCCCATCACAGAAACTGTATCATCAATCACTTTTACTTTGGATGGAATGCTAACCTTCTTTGTTTTTGCAATTACTCCAACTAATAACCCATCGGACTTCCGATAGATGCAGTTATTTGCCATCTTGTAAATCTTATTTTTGCTGCTTAAGCTTACTTTTGTAACCTTTTTGCTAGATAATGCTTTTGCTTCAATCTTCTTTACAGACTTTGGAATTACAATGCTTGTTGCCTGTGAACCATTAAATGTCTTTGCTTTAATTGTTTTCACACTTGTAGGGATTGTGACTTTTTTCATCTTGTTTGGTACAAGCACTAATGTTTTTCCTGATTTTGTCATCAACATTCCTTTTTTCACTGCAAATGTTTTATTGGATTTTGGGCAACTGAATGTTTTCACTTGATTACTGTGTAAAAATGCACTGCTTGCAATTGACTGCATGTTCTTTGAAAATGTAACCTTACTAAGTACCGTACATTTTGCAAATGCATAAGATGGTACCTTTGTAACCTGCTCTGGCATCTTAAGTTCCCTAAGCTTTGTCATTCCGGTAAATGAAGCTGCTTCTATCTGATTCACGGTATTGGGAAATACAATTTCTTGAATCGTTCTTTTATTCTTGTCATTATATGACAATGTTCCGTAGCATCCATGCCATGGTTCGATCGTATCTCCAAAAATATTTATATATGAATCATGTCCTTCCCCATATAATTCTTCTCCAAATCCTACTCTGGTAAGTTTTGCCTGATTAATCTCTTTTGGCAATGTTAATTTTGTGATCTTTTTGCTTAATTTAATCTGATAGATCCAGCTTTCTTTACCATCTTCTGTCAAATATGCAGAATACTTGATACCGTTTTCTTCTTTCGTGACTGATTTACTTGTGTTCCATTTGGTTGCTGCTTTCACATTATTCGTGAATGTGATTGCACTGATCGTTACTGTCAGTAACATGGTAAAGCATAATAATCTTTTTTTCATTTGCATTACCCTCCTTTTTCCTATTGCACATCTTCTTTTCATACTACCCTGCCCCTGGTCATCACTTATTTCATAAAATCTTCTGATTCTATTGCTATTATATCATGGTATAATTATATCTATCAACTAATAAAATCACTATTTTCCATATGAAATAATTAATATCAACATAACCACATTTTTCAACAAATTTTTCTACAACTTTCCAAAAGAGATACATGATTGTTCCAAGAAATGTTGCTAATATTATCCATGCAAAACTCTGTATTACTATCCTATTTAAAATCAAAACCATCTAAAATGCCTTTCAATTCTTCTGTATCATCTTTCTTAATATTTCCACTGATCGCACTTATCAATTCTTTCGCTGAACCATCAAACCATTCTTCTAATATTTCTCCTGCTTTTTCCTTTTTATAACTTTCTTTGTCGATGATTACATTAATATATGCTCTTCTTTTTCTTACTTCTACTTTGAGATATCCTTTTTCTTCTAAACGAAAGAGATATGTTCGGATACCAATGTCATTAAGTTAAGATGCTATAATAGGAATCGCTATATCAGAAATGATATGGGGTTCCTTTTTTGCACCTTTTTACAAAAAATGCTTGCCACCGATTCAAAAATGTGCGGCCGCTTTCGCTATTGAATGAAAATAAGATTGCGAAAGCGGCCCTTGTAATTAAGTAAGAAATTAATTGAAAGGAGGTAACAAATGAATTCACAACAAATTAAAGAAATTTTATTATCTGAAATTCACGAGGTGTCTATCAACTATGAAAAATACTGCAATAATCCCAAACGTGATTTTTCTAGAAAACGCAAACTACCATTTGAACTAATGCTGAAAACATCATAGGAATGGGAAGCAAAAGTATTACAAATGAATTGATTGACATCTTTCTTTTTCCATGTACCTTTGTTATTATTGGCTATTTACATCTGATCGTGTATTCTCCATTCATCTTCGCACCTGATTTTGCAGTTTTGACGTAATAGGTACCTTTCTTTACACGATATGTCTTGGATTGCTCTCCTTTGAATGAAAGTTTTTTCAGCACTTTTTTTCTTCCTTTTTTGTAAATGCTTACTTCTAATTTACCAGAATTATTATTTGTACTGATTTTTATGCTCTGCTTCTTTGTTGCTTTTACTTTATACCAGCGGGCTGCTTTCTCTGATGTTGTATAAATATTCCGTACTGTTTTTCCTTTTTTAATTGTTTGTGCTTTTGCTTTCTTTGTCTGATATTTGTTGCTGACTGGCTGATTCTGAAGTGCAATCTGATAAATCTGACCTGTTGCAGCATTGGATACTAAACGATATTCTCCTTTTTTTAGTCCTGTATCAAAGGTTACCCTTTTATGATCATTTGCAACCGCTATCATCCTATTTGTAATTGTTTTCCATACACCTTTTTCCTTTTTTTGAAGGTAGAATGTAACATTTTTATTACTGTAATTAGATGGTTTGAGATAAATGCTTTGGCTGCTTCTCTTATCCGTTTTGAATTCTTGATAAATATTTTTATCCTGCCCTGACTGTGTATATAATATATTTGTCTGAAGTGGTGTCACATTATCTTTTTTTACACAAATTGTTGCTACAAATTCATCTTTTATCTGATCTGCCAGTTTTAGATAATATACTTCTCCCTTCTTTACATTTGGTACAAATACTTGTTGATCTTCTGTATCAAGAATTGTCGCTACTGCCTTTTTATCCTTATCATATACAGATACATTTGCACCAATTTCTAAAATACCATCTGCCTGTGGATAAACTGGAATCCATTTACTTTGTGATTTTGTTGAAAATTTGAACAAATCACTTGCTGATGCATCCATTTTCATGATGCTGACATGTTCTTGTGCCTTAACTTCTTCTGCATCCTGATAGGTTGCTGCAGATACATTCACTAAGCCTCCGAATGAACTAATCAAAAGACTCGTTGCAAGTGCATAGCTGTAAAATCTTTTTTGTTTCATAATGACCAACCTCCTTATTGGTTTAGTTATAGTTAATTGTTGCAAAATGTGCAATCACATTAGCATCTGATAAATGTACCTGTGTTCCATATTTGGAAATTCGTTTTACTTTGAACGCAGGATTTGATGGATAATATTTATCTGGATCATTTGCTGCATGGAAATCATGACATACTGCAACATCAGATCTTTTTCCCTGATAACGATATAATGTATTTCTCTCTGCACGATATGCCATATCAAATCTTTCTGGTACAAACTTAGAATTGTCTGCCTCATTTTTCTTATACTGACCTTTTTTTTCGTTAATTGCATGCGTTATACTGTACCATGTTCCATTGTAATAACGATAGGTTGAATGTGCAAAAGTATCTGTTGAAGTATGCATTGCCACTCCAAATACAAACGCTTTTTTATTTGCATTGCTATAATTTTTGAAAAAGCTCTTCTTTTGTAGATTCGCCATCATTGAACGGATTCTTGAATAACTTGTATCTGTTAATCCGGGAATATCTGCTTTCGATACAGATGTATATGTTTTTCCTTTTCCGTATTCGTTTCCTATTTTGATCATAAAACGATAGCTTGCAAGATAATTTACTTCCTCATTTCCTGATCTTCTGATGCATTTACATTTACAAAAACCCCCATTAAACTCACCATTATACATATGCTAATTTTTCACTTAATGCAGTAAATAATTCTTTTGCTGATCCATCAAACCAATTGTCCAGTATATCTTCTGCTTTTTCTTTTCGATATTCTTTTTCCGAAATAATCGGATAAACATAGGCATTTCTTCCCCTTTTATCCACTTTCAAATATTCTTTATCTTCTAAACGGAATAGATAAGTTCGTATACTAGTTCTCTTGTATTCCTTGCCAAACCGTTCTTTTAACTCTTTTCCAATTTGTAAAAATGGAATCTCTTCTCCGTAATCCCAAATACATTTCATGATCATTTCTTCTAAATTTGTTAATTTTTCCATATTCTCCACCTCTTTAAACAACTTTTTTAGTTATTTTTATATTAACATATTTTAATCATTCATTCAACTTATTTTTTAGTCGTTTATATAACTTTATTGATTTGCTAATTATATCAATAAAAAAGATAGATGCCAAAATGACATCTACCCTTTTTACTTTATATCTCTAACAAGTCTTCCGATTTACATCCTAAAACTTTCCCAATCTTCAATACATCAATCGCTCTTGTGTGATTAATATTTCGTTTTTTTTGCTCAAATAATTGAATCTGTCTCAGTGCAACACCGGACAAATCTGCAAGTTCTCTTTGTGACAATCCTGCAATTTTACGTAAACGTTTTAAATTTGTTTCTGTATAATATTGATCCCATTTTTCATTGATTGCTTCTACGAATTTCATAATATCCATTTCATGATATACGGAATACATTTTTAGAAGATCTTCTATCGTTACTACTTTGTATATCTTCATAAACGGTCTTGCTGTATACCATTGATAGTACGCCAATGCCCAGCCAACCCAATATTCTGGTGATTTGTCCAAATACATTTCATCTGGAATTTCTTCCATTATAAGTCCTGCTGATCTTATTACTTCTTTTACTATTTCACAGCCATTTTTTCCTGCTATATATGTTGGATTTCCTTCTTGAAATTGTCTGGATACATCGGATACTAAAAACATTTTATAAAACTCGTCTGGGTCAAATTCATATTCATTTACTGCATAGTCTAACATATCTCCTAGAATTCTTTGTGCTGTTAGCAAATAGTCCTCAGAATAAGCGTGCATCTCCATTTTTATTTCCTCTTATTTTTATTATATCGCAAGTGCGATACTTTCTCAACAAAAATTAATATTTTCACTCCTCCAATCCCAAAAACTGCAATAAAATCTCCATCTTCAATCGATCCACATGATCCTCCCAATCAATCTTCACCAGATCATTCACTTTATCAATTCTCTTTCTTATCGTATTAATATGCACATACATCTTCTCCGCGGTCACGCTGTAGTTCATATTATTTTCCAGATAAATCTTTAATGTCTTTAACAACTCAATATTCTTCTCTTCTTCCATCATCTCCCGATATTTCCTTAACATTTCTTTTAACTCATTCTCAGGAATCTCAATCCATGTTAATGGTCCTAACATTTCGTATTCCCAGATATCCTTTTCAGGGAAGATAATGCTTCCCATCTTTAATACTTTCTGGCATTTCTTGACACATTCTCTGACTTCTAACAGTGTCTTTTCTTCCTGACAGATTCCAAATTCCAGTTTCATATCGACAAATTTTAATCCGATGTATCTCTGGAATTCTTTTAATAGTTCCGTTGTCGTGTCTTTGGTCCAGGGTGTGCTGTTGTGGATCTTTTCTGCTTCTAATAAGATCAAGCCATCATTTTCATCCAGAAAGGCAATCTTTCCGATCTTCCCTAACTTGCTTTGCTGGAAGGCTTCCAAAAATGTGTTTCTTTCATTTCGTGCGTTGTATCCTTCATTGCATTGGTGAAATACAATGTATTGATAAGCTGTATTTACGGAAATTCCTTGGATATTTGCCTGATAAAAGAGTTTCTTGGCATCTTTTTCTGTGTAATCGAGGGCTAAATGAATGAAGTTCTCAAATCCGATATTTCCCATATTTTCTGCGATCATGATCTGTTCGTAGACTCCTTGCAATGTTAAAAATGCGATACGGATGGCAAATTCATCGTAGTAATCGATAAATTCTCTGGATTCCATTACGACAAAATATGCCTGCACGATATCTTCCATGACGATCGGAATAATGATCCAGCTGACACGTGGTCCTTCTAAATTGCCAGGATTGATCAGGCGGATCCTTGCCATATTGATGTAATCGCATAAGGTATGTTTCGTATAGGGCATTGATGGTTCCCAATAATCGCTTTCGGATAATCCGAAGGATTCTGTGATTCGTTTAAAATCCGGGGAACTGTAGTAGCTTTTTTCTTCGGCAAGATCATAGATAAATGCCGGAAATTTCATCTCGACTTCTACGGCTCTCAGGATCTTATTGATCTTCTGGACTTTGTAGGATTGATCCGATACTTGCAGATGATTATTGCTGTGGACTTTGAATCTTCGGATCGTTCGGTTCATCACTGCGGTATTGATCTGACTCATCAATTCCATCCATGGAACAGAAAATGGCATACTGATCAGTGGAATCTCGTATTGGTCGAACAAATCTATTAATCGCTGTGGTATCTCGTCAAGATAGCGGCCTCGTTTGATCATCATGGCAGAAGTTCCCTGCATGCTTCCTGACTTAAATGCTTCTTCGAGGCAGTCTGGTTCCTGAGCTAATACATATCCTGAGGAAAGGACCAGCTCTTTTCCTTTTGCCCAGCGCAGGGCATCGGGTGCTTCAAGGAGGGTTGTTCCCTGAATCTCTTTGTGTAAGCCTGATTTCCCTGCGATCACGTGATAGTCTTTAAAGTATTCTAGTGTCAGTAGTTCCTTGACAGCGATTCCCATTCTTTATTTCCTCCATTTTTATCGTGTTTTTTCTATAAATCATTCATCTTCTATCAAACATCCATATATATAAGAAAAAATCCGATTCCTACTGCTCATAGGAACCGGATGCTTCTTTGCATATCGATCATTCTTCATACATCGGTGTGTATGGTTCTTTATTTCGTTCCCTAAATTCTTTTGTGATCTTCGCTAAGACCTGTGGTTTTGTAAAGAGATCATATACGATTCCTGCTGCCACTTTAGATGCATATAAGGCTCCTTTATCTCCGATGGAAGTCCCTCCGCTTGCGGTTGCCTGCCATGTATGTGGAGAGCATCCGATCGGCCAGCATGCAGTTGTAAACAGACCGGTTGGCATGATCCTGCTGACATCTCCTGTATCAGAAGATGCACTTAGTTCTGCTTCTTTCCATTTATCTCTTGGCGAAACACCTAAGATCATTGCTTCATCATAAACTTGGTGAAGATTTTTTCCTTTCTCTATGATACCTTGTTCCACGGTTTTCTGCAACTCTTTTGCAAATCGTAGTTCTTCTTTTGTGTATTTGGGTCCATCTGCTTCAATCAGGTTCGCATATGCAAGGTCTGCAAATGCTTCGTTTGTGGATAACTCACAGCATCCACATCCCATTTCAATATCCACTGTCGTCTCTGTCATCATCGCTGCACCTTTTGCTACTTTCTTTAATCGTTCCATTGTGCTTTTGACATCCTTCATATGTGGTGCTCTGACAAAATACCATGCACTTGCTTGGTCTGGCACGATATTGGGTGCAAATCCACCGCTGTCTGTAGAATAATGAATTCTTGTGCGGTCAATGACATGTTCTCTTAAATAGTTTGCTCCAACATTCATTAATTCCACGGCGTCTAAAGCACTTCTTCCCTGTTCCGGAGCAAATGCTGCATGTGATGATACTCCATGGAAATAAAAATGTGCAGATGCATTCGCAAGATATGCTTGATCATGTGCCATATTTGTATCAGATGGATGCCAGCTCACTGCTGCATCACATCCATCAAACATATGATAATATGCCATCTTTACCTTTCCACTTAACAGTTCTTCTTCTGGGCATCCATAGAATCTGACTGTTCCTTTTTGTTTCCCTTTTTCTAAGAAACGTTTGATCGCAATGGCTGCAGTTGTAGCTGCGGCACCTAACATATGGTGTCCACATCCGTGTCCGACACCATCTTCGGATACCATTTCTTTTTTAATATCTGCTTTTTGTGATAATCCAGGAAGTGCATCGTATTCTCCAAGAATTGCGATAACTGGTTTCCCTTTTCCGTATTCTGCAATAAACGCATGTTCTAAATGTTCATTGTTCTCAATCGTGAATCCTTCTTCACTCAAGATTTTTCTTAAGAAATTGGCAGATTCTCTTTCATTTCCAGATAATTCTGGGTGATTCCATAAAGTATGACAGATTTCCTGACACAACGGCTCTAACCCTTGCACCTCATCATAAACGTCCTGTTTGATCATTTTATCCCCTGCTTTCTATTCCTTTGTTGTATTCTTTAATGTCGCCATTCCAACAGCAATACTTACGAAGACACATCCTAAGGTTCCAAGCCAGTTGGATGCCCCTGGCAACCAGTTAAAGTATCCCATTCCGATCATAAAATATAAGATGATCGCAAATACAACCATGATAACGCTGTGTTTTTTCATTTTCATTCCAAATTGTACTAATAAAGCTCCAAATAAAGCTGGCAGCAAGTAGTTTAATGCGGCTTTGATCGTATCTGGAAGCATGGATAATACAGAAGTTCCAAGAATTGCTCCAATTGTAAGAACAGATACGTTGATCACGATAGATACTGCCATTCCAAGGGTTGCAACAACAGATCCTTTTTCTGTTCCTGGTTCTACATCTGCTGCCACCTGTGCCATACTTGCACATGGGATTCTCATGTTAGAGATATTTCCTGATAAGAATGCCATATAAGTTCCAGCGGCTCCGACGACTGGAAAGTAAGAGATCGGTTCTACAAACCATAACACTCCAAAGGCACTGGCTCCGCTGATAAATGCGGTTAATAATGCAGCTGGTTTTGGTAAGATTCCATAGACAACAGCTAATACAAGTGCTGGAGTAAAGGAAAGAAGAACTCCAAGGTATCCTGTGATCTTACCGATCTTATTGACTTGTGGTACATATTCTTTATTATAATAATCCTGATTGTTCATCGTATCTTCCTCCTGCTTAAACTAATGCTGTAATGATCATGGCTCCAAGAATTGTGATCGTCAGGGACCATTCTTTTAACCATCCGATCTCTTTTTTATTTGCAACTTTGGTAAGTACAAACATGATCACGGCTCCAAGCACACATGCTAAGGCATTCTTCCATGCTCCGCTCATTGTGATCTGGTCTGCTTTCATCATCATAGAATAAAATGGTTTGGATAAATGGCTTGCGCACATTGCTGAGAATACACCGATGATCGCACAAGAAGCAATCGTTGTCAGTGTTCCTGTATTTCCTCTGGAAACTTTCTTTTCGATCTTATCCATCTTATTTGCAGAGAATGTTGCGAATAACGCCCATCCGATAGAGCAAAGGATCATGGTCCAGACTGCCATTCCTAAAGCTTCTGGTGTTAATGTGTCCGTTCCAAGCTGTACCCCGACAGCGGATGTTCCAAGTCCTGCTGCGATAGATTCAAACATAACGGAACCTATCATAGATAATCTCATCCATCCGATTGGTCCCCCTACAGATACTAACAGAGAAAGCATCGCACTTAATACAACGATGGATGGTCCGATCGATGTTACCGCACTGCTTTTCATTGCTTTTTTCATCTGTTTATCGTTAAGTCCTAGTTTCTTTCCTGATTTGTAAGCACCCCTTGCGAATAAGACTGCCTGTAAGATGACAAATGCCACTGGAAGTGCACAGGCAAGCCACATTGGAATACTATTTGCGATTTTCATTGCGTCCATATTTTTATCCTCCTTATCGGTCCGTGTGTTTTGTATGCAATTATATTACCTGTTTTGTGGGTGAAATGATATGAAAAATTTTTCACTTTTTGATATGGCATCTTTGTTTTCGAAGATTTTTATGATTATTTTCTTTGTATAGTGAAGATTTTTTCACTTTATTAAATTAATAAAAGAAAAACTACCATTTTCTCTTAATATCTAAGATATAAGTGTGTCATGTCTTTATTTTACTTTTTAATAACATCAGTGCTTTCTTTTCAATCCTGCTTACATAGGATCTTGAAATATGAAGGTTTTTTGCTACTTCTTTTTGTGTCATTGGTTCTCTTCCATAAAGTCCATAACGCATGATCAGTGTTTTCTTCTCCTTATTCATCTCCATTTTCTCTAATTCTTCATAGATTCTTTTGATATTTTCTTTCTGCTCGATCTTTTTGATCAAATCCGTTTCCTGTGTTCCTAGAATATCTAACAGATGGATCTCGTTTCCTTCTTTATCTATCCCGATTGGCTCATAAAGGGATGTGTTCTTTGATGTTTTCTTTTCCTGACGAAGCATCATCAATAATTCATTTTCAATGCATCTTGCAGCATACGTGACAAGCCGGTGGCCTTTGCTGATATCATACGTATTGATCGCTTTGATCAGCCCGATCACACCGATCGAGATCATATCTTCTTTTTCCCTGTCCAGATTATGATATTTCTTTACGATATGTGCAACCAAACGAAGGTTGTGTTCCACTAACAAATTTCTCGCATTCATGTCTCCCTGGCGGCTTAGGATCAGATAATGACGTTCTTCCTCTGGTAATAAAGGTTGTAAAAACTCTTGCAAAAGAAAAGCACCCTTCTAAGCCTTTTTATCATACTATGATACTTTGCTTAGAAAAGTGCTTTTCCATTTCTATTCTGAAGTTTTTGCCGATCTTATCTTAATTCTCTTCTTCGACTTCTTCTCTTCTTCGAAGCAGATATCCTTCTTTAATCTCTTCTCCAAAATCAACATAGATCATCTGTTTTGGATGTGGGGCGGATTCCATTGGTCTTCCGTCTTCATCTTCGATCGCTTTCACTATAACTTCTTTGTTTGTTCCGTCTGGGATCATAACTTCGATCGTCTCTCCGACAGAGAATTTATTCTTCTGTTCTAAGAGTGCATATCCTTTGTCATTATGTCCCTGAACGATTCCGATGTATGTGCAGTTCTTAATATACGTATTGCTGTCATATATCTGAGAAGTTTCGTCTGTCTTTCCAAAATAGAATCCTGTTGTAAACTGACGGTATGTGCATTTTGCGATCTCTTCTTTGTAGTAATCCATATTTGCTCTGTATTTTTCTACGGATTCCTTGCAGTCATCGATTGCTTTTCTGTAAGTTCTTGCAACCGTTGCTACATAAAGAGCTGTCTTCATACGTCCTTCGATCTTCAAGCTGTCGATTCCCGCATCTAAGATCTGATCGATATATTCGATCATATTCAAGTCTTTGGAGTTGAAAATATATGTTCCACGTTCATTTTCATACACTGGCATATATTCTCCTGGTCTTGTCTGTTCCATCACAGAGTATTTCCATCTGCAAGGATGTGTGCATTCTCCGCTGTTTGCATTTCTTCCTGTAAAGTAGTTACTTAGCAGGCATCTTCCGGAATGAGAGATACACATAGCACCATGAATAAATGATTCGATTTCCATATCATCTGGGATATGAGCACGGATATCTTTGATCTCTTCCAGAGATAATTCTCTTGCAGATACGACACGGCTCGCTCCCTGATCATACCAGAACTTGTATGTTGCATAGTTGGTACTGTTTGCCTGTGTACTGATGTGGCGGTCAATATCTGGACAAACTTCTTTTGCGATCATAAAAACTCCAGGATCTGAGATGATCAGTGCATCTGGTTTGATCTCTTTTAATTCTTCAAAATATTTGCGGATTCCTTCTAAATCTTCGTTGTGTGCCACGATATTAGCAGTGATATAAACTTTCACTCCGTGTTTATGTGCAAATTCAATTCCTTCTTTAACATCTTCCATGGAGAAATTCTTTGCTTTGGCACGTAGTCCATACATCTCTCCACCGATATAAACGGCATCTGCTCCATATAACACAGCAACTTTTAATACTTCCAAGTTACTTGCCGGAATTAATAATTCAACGTCTCTCATTACTTTCTCCCATCTTGATACTGATTGCTACGCCATCACCTACCGGAAGGATCGTTGTCTCTAACTGTGGGTGATTCTTGATCGTATATAAATAGTCTCTCATTCGTTTATGAATGGTGCGGTCTCTTCGCTCGATCGCATAACGTGATCTGGCAACGTCTCCGTCTTGAAGTACGTTATCTGAAACCAGCACACCTTCTGGTGCCAGAAGTCTTAGTACATCATCAAGGAAATGAATATACTGTCCTTTGGCTGCATCTACAAAAATAAGGTCAAAACTTCCATCAAGTCCTTTTAAGATCTCGATCGCATCTCCTTCTAGTAAGGTGATCTGTTCTTCTTTTCCCTGATTTTTGATGTTCTCTTTTGCTTTCTTGATTCTTTTTTCATTTCGCTCAATCGTGATGATCGTTCCGCCTTCCGGCTGGTAACTGTTCATATAAAGAGAAGAAAATCCCACTGCTGCTCCGACTTCTAAGATCTTCATCGGTTTCTTTAAAAGGACCAGAGTCCTTAAGAGTTCCTTCGTCTCTGGTTTGACGATCGGAACATGATTGACTCTGGCCTCTGATTCAATATGGCTTAAATCGTTCTTCTCTTCTTTCATCAATGAGCGGATATATTCTGTGATATTTAAATCCACTATCATTGTATGATCTCCTCTGATACATGATCTCCGCATAAAATACCCATAATGTCATCCATTCCCTGAGACTGTGTAAATTCATATGTCCCTGAAATAAACGACTTATCTTTGTATTTTGAGAAATATTTGCGGATCACAAATCTAGTCTTTCCATAGATCAGCTTCTTTGAAACAAGGGTTTCGGCAACTTTCTCATCTGACTCATTCTGTGTAACAATGACCGTTACTTTCTTATGGCTTTGTGCATTATATGGCTGATTCGAAAATGTCTGTTCTGCCACAAAATACGCCCCATAGAAAATACAGAAGATCGCACAGATTAAAAATACTCTGCTTAATGTCCTAAAAAACAGTTGCCATCCTTCGGAATGAAAAAACTTCTTCTCTTCTGAAAGACTCATCTTAAACCTCTGTAATGATCGGCAGGATCATTGGATTACGCTTTGTCTTCTTCCAAATGTAATTACTAAGCTCGTCTTTGATCTTCGTCTTGATCCTTGCCCAGTCTGTGATATTACGTTCTAAGCATTCCTCTACCGCATCTCTTGCAACATCTCTTGCACCTTCCATCAAAGATTCTGATTCTCTGACATATACAAACCCACGAGATACGATATCTGGACCTGCCAGGATCATATTGCCATGTTTCTGCAGAGTAACTGTTGCAATGATCAATCCATTCTGAGACAGTAACTTACGGTCATTCAATACGATGTTACCAACATCTCCGACACCAAGTCCATCAACGAGGATTCCTCCTGCCTGTACTTTTCCAGCGATCTTTCCTTGTCTCTTATTGAGCTCCAGAACATCACCTTCTGCCAATACAAATGCATTCTCCTTTGGAATTCCCATCTCGATGGCAAGTTCACGATGACGCATCAGATGACGGTATTCTCCATGAACAGGGATCGCATACTTCGGCTTCGTCAGTGCATAAATAAGTCTTAATTCTTCACGGCATGCATGACCGGAAACATGTGTATCTTCAAATACGATCTGTGCACCTTTTAATGCCAGCTCATTCATGATCTTTGAAATGTTCTTCTCATTTCCTGGAATTGGACTTGAGCTGAATATGATCGTATCACTTGGTACGATGGATACTTTTCTGTGAGTTGAGTTTGCCATACGGGATAATGCTGCCATTGTCTCTCCCTGGCTTCCCGTTGTGATTAAAACAATCTGATCGTCAGGATAATTCTTAATCTGATCAGTTTCTATTAATGTGTTCTTTGGAATCTTGATGTATCCTAATTCGGACGCTGTCGCAATGATATTTACCATGCTTCGTCCTTCTACTGCAACTTTTCTTCCGTACTTATGTGCAGAATTGATGATATGCTGTACACGATCCACGTTCGATGCAAATGTTGCAATGATCATACGTCCTTTTAAATGTTCTGCGAACAGATTGTCCAGACGTTTTCCTACATTCTTCTCTGATGGTGTATAGCCTTGTCGTTCTACATTCGTACTATCTGCCATCAATGCCAGAACTCCCTTACTTCCAAGTTCTGCGAATCTTGCAAGATCGATTGCTTCCCCAAATAATGGCGTATGGTCGATCTTAAAGTCACCTGTATGCACGATCACACCTGCTGGTGTTGTGATCGCAAGTGCTGCTGCATCTGCAATACTGTGATTTGTCTTAATAAATTCTACATTAAAGATTCCAAGTTTTACTTTGTCACCATGTGTCACAACATGGCGCTCCACGTTATTTAAAATACCGTGCTCTTTTAATTTGTTCTCGATCAATGCCATGGTAAGTTTTGTCGCATAGATCGGTACGTTCAATTCCTTCTCGAAATAAGGAATCGCTCCAATATGGTCCTCATGACCATGAGTGATAACCAGTCCACGAATCTTGCTTGCATTGTCCTTTAAATATGTGATATCTGGAATAACTAAATCAATTCCTAACATATCCTCATCTGGGAACGCAAGTCCACAGTCCACGATCAAAATCTGGTTATTGCATTCAAATGCTGTGATGTTCATTCCGATCTGGCCGAGTCCGCCAAGTGGAATGATCTTTACTGAGCTAGGCTTTCTTCTAGGCATTGGTCTTCTTCCCCTTGCCTGATAATTATTCTTATTGTATGATTTCTTGTTATCATTTGCATAATAATTATTTCGTTTTGGTCTTGCCTGCTGTCTTACTTGATTGTCTTTCAACTTTCTTCCTCCATATCTACGTAGGTCTGACAATCCATTGTTTTAAACACTCTTATATATTTTATAAACTCACTTCAAGTCCATCTAACAGTGCGTTAAAAATATCTGAGATCATATCCAGTTCTTTATCGTCCTCAACGATCTCATAGGATACATAGTCATCCTCTAACTGCACTTCTTTCATGATCAATACAACGCTCTCATCTTCACTCGATGCTTCGCAGTCTTCTACCAAAAGGTAAGTCTGACCTGCGATCGTTGTCTGTTCTATGACATTAAATTCGATTTCCTGTCCATCGTCATCCAGAAAAAGAATCTTGCTGTCTTTCTTGCTCATTGTCTGTTCCTCCTATAGGGAATCTAAATATCCCTGTAAAATCATAGACGCCGCGATCTGGTCGATCACTTTCTTTCTGTTTTCGCGTCTTACACCGCTTTCCATCAGAACTTTCTCTGATGCTACTGTTGTCAGTCGCTCATCCCACAAGATCACTTCTAATCCTGTCCGACGCACTAAGGCATCGCGGAAAGATAAAGTATCTTCTCCGCGCTCACCTACTGTATTATTCATATTCTTTGGGAGACCTAAAACAATCTTCTCAACATCATATTCTTTCACAAGTTCTTCGATCCTTGCGTAAGTCTTTCTTAACTTATTCGCATCTTTCCTTGTAATCGTCTCTAATGGCTGTGCTGTAATATGAAGCTCATCACTTAACGCCACTCCGACTGTCTTCGTCCCATAATCTAACCCTAATATCCTTCTCATAATACCACGGTCTCTACTTTAATCTTGTCTCAATATAGTTCTCAAGCAGTGCTTCAATGATATCGTCACGCTCGACTTTATTGATGATGCTTCTTGCATTGTTGTGACTGGTAATGTATGTTGGATCTCCAGACATAATATATCCTACCATCTGATTGACAGGGTTATATCCTTTCTCCTGCAGTGCCTCATATACACGCTCTAAGATCATGTGTACATCCAGTTCCTCTCTAACAACGGAAAAATGTTGTGTTTGATTATTATCCATAATTATCACGTCCCTTTCATTTATTAACCATTTTAATATAAAATGTATGAAATAGCAATGGAAATCATAAAATTTCACATCTGTTTAACACTCTGCCAATACATATCCATCATCTAAGATCTGTCTTAGCTTTACTTTCACGATCTTATTTTCCAATGGTTCTTCACTGTAAAGTGCAACTTTTATATACTCCTTTGTATGCCCTGTATAATAATGATCTTTTCCATGCATCTTTTCTTCGATCAGTACTTCTTTGACCATGCCTAACTGTTTTGTCTCAAATTCTTTCTGGTGTTGTTTTGACATTTCTAATAAGACATTACTTCGTTTTGCCTTAATCTGATCATTGATCTGTGGCTTCATATCTGCTGCCTTCGTTCCCTTTCGAATGGAATATTTGAACACATGCATTTCATAGAGATCGATCTCTTCTAAAAATTTTCTTGTCTCTTCAAATTCTTCTTCTGTCTCTCCTGGAAAACCTACGATAATATCTGTTGTCAATGCTGGATATTGGAAATGTTCACGAATTGCCTTACATTTCTCTCTGATATCTTGTGTTGTATACTTACGGTTCATTCGTTTTAAGACAGAATCACATCCACTCTGCAGGGACAGATGGAAATGTGGGCAAAAACTTTCCATCTTAGAAAGGCGATCCAATGTATCCTTTGTGATAAATCCAGGTTCCAGAGATCCCAAACGGATTCTCTTAACTTCCGGGATCTTGGCGATCTCTTCTAACAGATCGATCAGCGTAACATCTCCCAAATCTTTTCCATACGATGTAACATGAATTCCTGTGATCACAAATTCCTGACATCCATGTTTTGTCAGATTCGTGATCTCTTCTAACACTTCTTCCATCTTACGGCTTCTGACTCTTCCTCTTGCATAAGGGATAATGCAGTAAGAACAAAACTGATTGCATCCATCTTGTACTTTAATATACGCTCTGGTATGTTCTTTTAATTGTTCCACATGCAAAGATTCATATTCCTGGTCATGTGCAATATCAATAACTTCAATCGATTCTGCGGCTGATTCCTTCTCTCCCATATGCTCTTCTAAAATATGGATTAAGTCTTTCTTTTTATTATTCCCAATGATCAGATCAATATTTGTATCTTTTGATAATTCTTCTTTTCCAACTTGAGCATAACATCCAACTGCTACTACAACAACATCTGGATTCTTCTTCTTTGCACGGTGAAGCATCTGTCTTGATTTACGTTCTGCCATATTTGTCACAGAACATGTATTCACAATGTAGATATCTGCTGCTTCTTTCGGATCGACCATCGTAACGCCTGCTTCCTTAAGCATTCCATACATGGCATCCGTTTCATATTGATTTACTTTGCAGCCAAGAGTTACAATGGCCGCTCTTTTTCCTTGTAAATTCATACGATTCCTTTCTTGTTGACTTTTATGACAAATACGAGTACACTATCCTTGTTAATTGGAAGGAGTATTATCCCATGTATGATGCATTGATCAAACTAAATTCCATCAAAGACCTATACTCGTTTGTCGACATCCTTGACAAGCACTCTGGCACGTTTGAGATCGTTGCCAATGACTATGTCGTGGATGCCAGATCACTGATGAGTATGCTAAGCCTCGATCTTTCGAAGCCTTTAGAGCTTTCGTTTGATTCTGATGAGGCTTCTGTTATACTGTCTCAGCTTCAGCCATTTATTTTACATGAATGATCTCTGTAGAATCAATGGCTTCTTTCATTAAATCATCAATCACATCTTCCAGATGTTCTTCTGATTTCTTAATTCTCTTTAAATTACCCTTTGTAACTGGATGTTTTGCAACAAAGATCGTACAGCAGTCTTCAAATGGCTGAATGGATGTCTCAAATGTTCCGATCTTCTCTGCAATATCTACGATCTCCTGTTTATCCATACCGATACATGGTCTGAATACTGGCATATTACATACTTCATTTGTGATCGCAAGGTTATGGATCGTCTGGCTTGCTACCTGTCCGATACTTTCACCAGTGATCAGTGCAAGGCTTCCACCTTCATTTGCAAAATGTTCCGCGATCTTCATCATATATCTTCTCATGATGATCGTTAATTCTTCATGAGGGCATTTCTCATAGATCGCTAACTGAATGTCTGTAAAGTTTACAACATGTAAATTGATCGGTCCTGCATATTTTGCAACGATCTTCGCAAGATCTATAACCTTCTGTTTTGCTCTCTCGCTTGTGTATGGTGGTGCATGGAAATATGTTGCATCGATGTGTACTCCACGTTTTGCGATCATATATCCTGCAACTGGACTGTCGATTCCTCCGGATAATAAAAGCATCGCTTTTCCATTGGTTCCGACTGGCATTCCACCTGGTCCTTTGATTTCCTGAGAATAGATATAGATATATTTTCTCACTTCGATATTCACCATTACCTGTGGATGGTGCACATCTACTTTGATCCCTTCAAATGCATCTAGTAACTGCCCACCGATTTCCATATTGATCGCCATGGAATCAAGAGGGAACTGTTTATCTCCTCTTCTTGCATGAACCTTGAATGTAAAATCCTTGACTGGATACTGTTCATCAATAAATTTGATAACTGTCTCTGTCAAATGTTCCATATCTTTGTTTTCTTCGATGACCATTGGACAGATTCCAACGATTCCAAAGACTCTCTGCAGTGCTTCCACAGCTTCATCATAATCGAACTCATCCTGTGCTTCGACAAACATACGTCCAGATTCTTTTCTTACTTTAAAATCCCCAACGGGTGCCATTGCATGGCGGATCTGTTTCATTAATGCGTCTTCAAACATATAACGGTTCTTACCTTTGATGGCAATCTCACCGTATTTGATCAAAAATGCGGTTACTTTCATAGTATTCTCCTTTATTTTCTTACTGTTTCTTTTCTTGTGGTCTTTATTTTCTTACAAATCTTCGAAGCATTGGTACTAATTCTTTTAATGCTTTGATCGTTTCATCAACTTCTTCTTTTGTATTCTCAATTGAGAAACTGAAACGAAGTGTTCCATCTTTAAATTCATCACTTAATGCGATCGCATTTAATGTTCCACTGACTGCCTGTTTTTTGTTCGATGAACATGCGGATCCTGAAGATACATAGATTTCTCTGTCTTCCAAGGCATGTAACAGTACTTCACTTCTTAACTTCTTAAAGCTGATACTTGCCACGTGTGGTGCTTTTCCGGAATTGTCTTTGATATCCTCAATCTCTTTGATCCTTTCCTGAAAATATTCTTTGACTTCACGGATCTTCTCAGCATTTTCATAGTTTTTACCGATCATCTTTTCACATGCGACAGCTAATCCTACGATTCCTGGTACATTTTCCGTTCCAGAACGCATTCCTTTCTGCTGTCCGCCTCCGAAAATGATCGGAGAGATCTTCGTTCCTTCCTTGATATATAAAAATCCGATTCCTTTTGGTCCATGGATCTTATGACCACTTGTGGATAATAAGTCAATTCCCATATTCTTTGGAACGATCGGAAGTTTTCCATATGCCTGAATCGCATCGACATGGAAAATCGTATTCGGATTCTTTGCTTTGATGATCTTTGCGATCTCTTCAATTGGTTCAATGGCTCCAATCTCGTTATTTACCATCATGCAGGATACAAGGATCGTATCTTCTCGGATACTTTCTTCTAACTGATCAAGATCTACGATTCCTTCTGAATCTACATCAAGATATGTCACTTCATATCCTTCTTCTTCCAGATGATACATTGGTTCATATACAGAAGCATGTTCTACCTTTGTCGTAATAATGTGCTTTCCTTTGCGGCGATTTGCCATTGCTGTTCCACTGATCGCTGTATTGTTTGATTCTGTTCCCCCAGATGTAAATAAGATTTCTTTGGGTTTTGCTCTTAATGTCTTCGCAATTAATTCTTGTGCAGCTTTTACTTTATTCTCTGCTTCAATACCTTTCATATGTTTTGCAGATGGATTCCCATATGTGACCTGCATTGCATCCTGCATTGCTTCTACAACTTCTGGAAATACGCAGGTTGTCGCTGCATTATCAAAATAAATCATGTCGCTTTCTCCCTCTATTCTTCTATCGTAAACATCAAAATAGATAAAACTGTCATTCCTGCTGTCTCAGTTCTTAAGATACGCTTTCCAAGGCTCATTGTCTGACCGCCTGCTGCCTTAAGCTGTTCGATCTCTTCCTTTTCAAAACCGCCTTCTGGTCCGATGATGATCCCGATTGATTTCTTCCCTTTTGCCTGACTGATCAGTTCTTTGGATGCCTGCATCCCTTTTGCCTCTTCATATGGAACAAGCATGAATTCTATATCTTGTACTTCTTCTAAAATATCTTTGAAATTTCTCACTTCGCGAACTTCTGGAATGATCCCTCGTTTTGCCTGTTTTGCTGCGCTTAATGCGATCGTATTCCAACGACTTACCTTCTTTGCTGCCTTCTTCGCATCAAGTTTCACAACACAACGTTTCATGGCAACTGGAACGATCTCTGCCACCCCAAGTTCCACCGCTTTTTGAACGATCATCTCCATCTTATCGCCTTTTGGCAGTCCCTGATACAGCGTGATCTTTACTGGGAGTTCTGTTTCCATGCCATGAACATCTTCGATCTTCGCAAGAATCGTATCGTCCGTCCATTCCAAAAGGCTGCATTCATATTCTAAATCTGATCCGTTACTTAAATAAACTTTATCTCCTGTTTTCATGCGGAGAACGTTCTTAATATGATTGACATCACTTCCACAAATCTCGATCATTCCGTCATGAATCTGTTCTTCTTTTATAAAAAAACGGTACATCTCTTACCTCATCTTCGCTGTCATAGAAACCCAGTCTTTCATTCTTCTTGTCTCAATGACATCAAATCCATATGCATTTAATTTGTCTGCGATTTCTTTTTCTTTTGTATCAATGATACCAGAGATTACAAAAACACCATCTTCTGCCAAAAACTGATCTACGATCTCGATCAGTGGTGAGATAACATCTGCTAAAATATTAGCAACAACAACCGGATAACATTTTGATCCTAAGGATGCTGCAAACTCTTTATCATCTAAAACATTTCCCTGATATACTTCAAACTGATCTTTGCTGATATGGTTTACTTCAAAGTTCTCCTCAGAAGCTGAGATTGCATGTGGATCGATATCTGTAAGAACCGCATGACCTGCCCCAAGTTTCAGTCCGATGATCGACAAAATTCCACTTCCGCATCCAACATCCAAAATCTTTGTATCTTCCTTAATATATGGTTTCATTCCTTCAATACAAAGTTTTGTTGTCTCATGAGAACCTGTTCCAAATGCTGTTCCCGGATCGATCTCTACAACGATCATATCTTCTGTCTGGTCTTCTAATGTCTCCCATGTTGGTTTGATCACGATCTGTTCATCCAGACGGATCGGTTTAAAGAATTTCTTCCAGTTATTGACCCAGTCTTCTTCTTTCGTCTTATCAAATGAAATTGTTCCAGCACCGATATCCATAAATCCACGAAGTCTTTCAAGCATTGCCTGAATCTGCATTGTAATGTGCTCTAAATTTTCATTCTCATCAAAATAACAGCTGATCTTTGCTTTTCCATCGTCTGGTGCGATATCATCTGGCAATAGATCCACATACATGACTTTCATCTCTTCTTCTGTCAATGATACATGGTCTTCAACTTCCACACCAGTTGCACCAAGTTCTGTAAGTTCATAACTGATCATGTCTTCTGCTGATGTCAATGTATCAATTGTAATTTTATTCCATCCCATGACACTGTATTTCCTTTCTCTTTCTATCTTATATTTTTATTTCGTATTCATAACATATCAATTAATTAGTGTATCATACAAAAAGCTGGAATACAAGAAAAAAGAGAATCCCGTCGTCTTTCGGAACTCTCTTTCATCGCTATCTTCTTAATACGCAAACTGTATTTATGATGAATCTATGCTTCTAAAATCTTTCCATCAATGGAAATTGTGTGAACCTGCCATGGAAGGAATTTGCCGGAATCCTGAATCGCTTTCTTCGCCGCATTTTCCAGCCCGCCACAACAAGGAACTTCCATTCTAACGATCGTTACACTCTTAATGTCATTGTTCGCAATGATCTGTGTCAGTTTCTCACTGTAATCTCCTTCATCAAGTTTTGGACAGCCGATCAATGTCACTTTATTTTTGATAAATTTCTGATGAAAATTTCCATAAGCATAAGCTGTACAATCTGCCGCGATCAATAGATTCGCATCCTTAAAATATGGGGCATTAACAGGTACTAATTTAATCTGCACCGGCCACTGAGACAGCTGAGAAGATACAGTTGCTGTCTGCTCTGTCGCTACCTCTTCTGCCTTATGATCCATGATCTTCATTCTTGTTCCAGGGCACCCGTGGAATACCGGCTTTTCTTCTATTTTATCTTTTGCTGTCATTTCAGCTTTCTTCTTCATGTTTGCTTCTACCGCTTCTCTGTCATACGCAGCTGCCTCACGCTCTACGAAACTGATCGCTCCTGTTGGACAATTTGGCAGACAGTCTCCTAAGCCGTCACAATAATCATCTCTTAATAATTTTGCCTTTCCATCAACTATCCCGATCGCATCTTCGTGACATGCATCTGCACACAGTCCACATCCATTACATTTATCTTCATCAATTTCAATAATTCTACGAATCATATCTATTCTCCTTTTCTTGATCTCATATTCTTTACTGTATCGTTAGTATAATAGATATGATTTGGGAAATCCGTTGTTTTTACAACATTTTTAAAATTTTTTTAAAAATTGAAAAAGCAGAAGGCACTCCATAAACCTTCTGCTCTTTCGGTTGTTTATTATTCGAATATGCCAACAAAGACATGTTCTTCCTGACTATCCGACGAAACAACACTCCATATTCTCTTCGTAAAATCTGTTATACATCTGTCGCATCAAAGGAATCAGTTTATAAAGTGGTTCCGTCTTACGATGGTTAACTTCATCTTTGATCATCTCTTTGATGATCGCTTCTTTTACCTCTCTTAGAGTACCATATACTCCAACTTTTTCCAATACTTTTTTGCAATTTTCTTTATTCTTTGCGCGTTTTAGTAATACAAAATCTCCATAATATTTTTTTATATAATAATTTTCTTTCATTCTTATCATTTTAAAGTTCTCCTTTTCACATACTGTGTTTAAAATCATTGAACGATTTCAAAAACTTTCTTGAACTGATTATTGGCATTATACTCCTTTTGTATACAGTATATGTTGCAAAAGAATTACTTTTTATTTAAGTTTTTCTTAATTTTTAATATATAGATTTCTATTATATCCTTATAGATATTTTTAAACTTGTATGTTGTATACAGTACTCGTCCATTTTTGACACTTTACAACCTACTTTCTTTCTAGTTATAATATATTATAAGTGTCACTAGTATAAATTCCGTTTGTTTCTACACAAATAAACAATTTATATTCAATGACGAACCAAACAACAAGAACGGATTAAAACATATAGAAAGGACACAATTTATGAAATACAAACTAATCGCCGTTGACTTAGATGGAACTCTTTATAACGACCAACTCAAAATTACTTCTGATACTTTAAATACCATGATTAAAGCTCAGGAAATGGGTATCCGCATTGCTCTTGCTTCTGGTCGTCCTCTCCCTGGTCTTTTTCATGCCAGAGATTTATTGAAACTAAATGAACATCATGGAATGCTCGTTGCTTACAATGGCGGAAAGGTTGTAGATACTACTACAAATGAAGTTTTATATGATAAGTACATCCCAGATGATCTCGCAATGGAGCTTTTAGAACATTTGAAAGATTATCCTGTAAATCCGATCATTGATGATGGGAAAGTTCTTTATGTCACAGACAAGAATGGATATCGCGTCAAAGAAGAGGCATTGAATGATTCTATGGAGTATGTTGAGGTTCCTTCCTTGACAGAACATCTTGATTTTCATTTAAATAAGATCCTTACTGCTGTCGATCCTCAAAAAACTTATGATGTTTTAGAAACGATCGGAATGCCATTTAGAGATCAGGTCACTTTTGTCCGTACTGCTCCTTATTATATTGAAGCAATTCCTGTGGGTACCAGCAAAGCTTCTGGTCTTTCCAATGTATGCAAAGGTCTTGGCATTGATTCATCTGAGGTCATTGCTTTTGGTGATGCAGAAAATGATCTGGAAATGATCCAGTTTGCAGGTCATGGTGTCGCTATGGGAAATGCATGCGATGCTTTAAAAGATGCTGCTGATGAAGTAACACTTACAAATAATGAAGATGGTATCGCACATACTTTAAATCATTTACTGGGCTGCCGTTAACGACAGCCCTCTCCAGCACCTGTTTCTCACAGGCATACCTCACTTCAACACAATCAGTCACCCATTAGAAACGTGTATCACAAACAGTTTTTTGTCATAGAACCACAATCACAACACAAATCATCAATATAATTGCTGTTATAAACAAGAATAAATTCTTTTTAGATACGTTGTTTCGATATTGGGTATACTGTTCACATAAAATTCCAATTCCGAAAACCAACAATAGAAAACTCTCTAAAATCCTAAACATTCCATAAACTCCTTCTAAAATTTACATTGCGATTTAATGGTATCTATTCCAAGTATAATTTCACACAGATTTTTAAATGAGCCTCCTATATGCCGAGCATACTTCTTCGCATCACCTGCGGCATAAGCCAACACAACCAATTTTGCAGCCTTTTTAACTCCGCCTAGGGTCTTAATGTATTTTACTACTTTTGCAACTTTCGCTGCCGCAATAACTGTACCCGCAACGATCAAACCGATTGCAGCTGCACATTTTGCAATTTTCCATGCAGATGGATCTGCAATAACAGGAAATGTCGTTTTTTCATCAAAATTAACAACCTGTGTTAAAATATTTTCGTTGACAACATAGTAGGTATCCACATCATTCCCATTTGCATCAACAGCCCATGCTGCATCAATAACTGTATCTATTACGTTATCTTTATTAACAATGTAAACTTCACCTGTATCATAATCATTTTCATTTACCGCTTCATTGTCAATTATATCACAATAATAATCTTTTGCAGTTATCAATGAATATCCCTCTGGTAGATCATAAGCAAAAGTATATTCTTTAGATGCTGTAGATTCATTAATAGTAATAAGTGTCCTTACTCCCTCAAAAGAAACATTACCAGTTTCATCTTTTAGCGGTTGCACACCTATTGTTACTGCATCATCTTCTTTACCATATATCATTGTTCCATTCTTAGTCAATATCCCATCATCATCACTAGCCTCAATGGGCAACTTCATCTCAATGGTCGCCCTATATATACCCATTCCGTAGAATGACTCGCAAGAATTTCATCTAAGTCTACTTTTGTTATTTCTTTGATATTTTTTGAGTCTGACGATTGTATTTTGATTTTTGAATTACTAGTAACCAAACATGCAATCATAAAAAGTACCCTCCTTTAATAAGAGAATATCATAATTCTGCATATTTTCCACTATAACTCCGTCAACGGTCGATTTTAAATTTAATATTACCTTTGTAGATACTTCTTCTCCATTACCTTCTAGAGAAAATCTTCCATTATTTCGACACACTATTTCACGCACATTTCTAAGTCCTATACCATGATTTTTTTATCCTGTTTTTTGGTCATTATGTTTTTTCATAATCCTCTATAAGCACAGTTGAACTATTTCTGATAGTAATCATCAAATAAACCTTTCCCGTCTTTATCTCAATTTTTATATATGGGTTTGTGCATGAATATGCTCTAAATTTCGAAATTCTACAACTGGTCCCGTTTTGAAATGATATCCACTGGACTCAAAAGAATCTGTCATATCAGACATTATATCTATAATTTTAAGATCATTTTCATTTTCTGGTAAAAGCAGATATTGTTCTGATCCTTTAAACTTAATTTGATCTGCTGCTGCCCAAAAACTGTTTCCTATATCTAAAGTTCCGTCTTTAAGAATATTAATTTTAATTTTCTCATTTTGAATCTGTCCTTTTTCTCCATATAAGATCATTGTCTCCTGAAGAACTTTCTCTCCCTGAAAAACTTCATCACGACTTGAAAAAAGGTCGATTTCTTTTATGTTCAATTCTTTTTGTAAGAAATTCCTTACTTTTGTAAAATATTTTCCAGAAGTCCATGAACGAGGAGTAATAAAAATGTACTGTCCATTATCGCATAACAATTCAATTGCTTTCGCCATAAACAATCCATACAGATTAGGCTGTCCATATACATATGTCTTCATTGCCGTTGCTTCTACAGAATCTTTTCTTACTTTCATATATGGAGGATTGCATATGACAATATCGTATAAATAGGAGGATTCCCATAATATGAAGTTTTGATCAACATAATGAATGAAACATTCTGCATGATATGATTCACAGATTTGCCTAATTTTAGTAATTGTATATTCTAAGACTGGCAAAATCTCTTTATCTGTTTCAATCAGTGTAATATCAAGCCGTTTATACCCACTTCTTAGTAATTTATCAATCACAGCAAAAGATAAAATGCCGTTTCCTGCTCCTGGATCTAATACCCTTATCCATTGATTCTTCGGATATTCACTTTCTACAGCAGCCATTCTCATTGAAACCTCTGCCGGTGTAAAAAACTGTCCTTTTTTCTTTCGGATTTCCTTTTGTGTTGTATCTTTATATTCATTTGTGTACATTTCGATTGTACGCAACATTATCAATAGACTCCTTTATATCATTGCAATAAAAGAGTCACACTGCCATAACATTTGGGAATGTGACTGTTTTTATTGGTTATTTGTTTCAATCCACGGTTGGTAATTTCACAGAGTCCAACATGTCGGGAATACCGACGTTGCTTGACCTTATGTCCGTAGGGGATACCGATTTCTCTCCGCCCGCTACTGCCGTTTCATTTCTTTTTGATAATTCCTCTCCTACCTATGTTTACACCTAGAAGTAAGAGATTCCTTATTATTTGTTTGTTAAATAAACGTATAAATTATCAGATGAACCATAATCAGTTCATTTACAGTTTATCATTAATTTTATTTTTGTGCAATAAAATTAATCTCTTTGCACCAAAAGAATATTTTTTTAAAAATCCCACAGCCAAAAGACTGCGGGATCATCCTTCTTACTCTTTCCACAAAATGAGAAGGCTCCTATAAGTTTTAATGTCTGTTCCAGTCCATTCTTTCTGCTGACACCTGTGACACGGTTCTGGTCATCATAAGTATAGGTTGTGACATTTCTGTTCCCATCATCTGCCGTCTTATTGATAACCGTATCTTTTCATTTAACTATGTTTCTTTGTTTTATTGCACCTCTTTTTTCCGACTTCGTAAGATCCACGAGACCTTAAATTTGTATCCTACCTATTTCATAAAATCTATTCTATTTTCTTTACATAAAAAGCAACTAATATATTCAAACAAAATAGAAAAAACCTAGCACTCCTCCTAAAACTATAAAAAGTATTTTATATTTCATATATTTCTTACCTGTAAGGCAAAAAACTATTACTAAAATTAATAAATTGATAATAATTGCTAACAAAAATTGGTTCTCCCATTGATAAGAAATCAAAGTAAATGAACAATACATAACAGGTAATCCTGATAAAATTAATGATAAAATGCCTTCTTTATGATAATAATATAGAATTATTCCTAGTCCTCCAAAAATCACAGGAATAATAATCGCTTCACCTAATCCACATAAAATATAATCATAATTCTGTTTTCCAAATTCAAAAAAAAGTTCTATATTCTTAATCCATGTTGAACCAATAACAAATGATAATCCAAATATGGCACAGTTTATACCTAATTTTATTTTCTCCTTAGTTATTACCATAATAATCGTAATAACTAACACAATAAAAACGCCATCACCTAGAATACATTCTAAACTGATTGACATATCTGTTCTTCTTGATGTTAAATATCCTAGTACAATTCCACACAACAAAATAATTACTTTTTTTAAATACATTACAATTTTCTCCATCTCTATATCTCCTCTTTTTTATACTTCAATAACATCATTAAGGTTTATATTTTTTTAATGGATTTTCATGATTATAATAATTTTGCTTTCCTCCATATCTAGGATAATACACTTTTTTCTTTTTATCATATCTATAAGATAATCCATATGGATAACTAGATGCATACACAACACATTGACATTTTTTAGCCATAATTTTAGCCACACTATTTTTGTCTCCTATTCCTCCCTTACATGAAAGCAATACTATCTTCTTTTTTATTTTTTTCTTTTTTAAAGCTAACAACTCTTTTAAATTCATATCAGAACCATCAAAATACAAACAACTAACCCCACCATGCAAATATAAATATAATTCAGATGTTCCTTTTGGTATTTTATCCCACTCTTTTTTAAATTGTGCTTTTTTAATCACAGATTTAAATGTAACTTGACTATTCTTATAATATGGAGAATGCATTGCTTGTTTCTTAAAACCCTTCCCTTTTTTATTATAATAAATTACTGTTTTAGCCTTATGTCCACTAGGATCCACATAATTCACCGGATTATTCGCACAATAAGCATATAAATGTCCTGTCTCTGGTTTAGCAGTCTCTCCTCGATAAGTATCCTCTGTCACAAACCGTCCATCTTCTGGATTATAATACCTTGCATTCAGATAATAAAGCCCTGTACTATGATCATAGATTCCTCCAGTATAACAAACCTCATTCTCTGCTTTGTTATCTCCGTTGATCGTTGTCTCTCCAAAGTCTGTATACCGGTATGTTGCATCAGCACTTCCATCTTCTTTTACAAGACTTGTGGTACTTCCCTGGATATCTTTATGATACAACAGATAGTCCGTATGGTCACTTCCATATCTCTGTGTTGCAAGGATATTTCCGTCGGTTCCGATCAGGTTCTGGGATGTCTGGCTGTTCTCTCCATCGGTTGTGTAAGAAACTACTCCGTCCTGATAGTAATAGTTCGTCGTTTTGCTTCCTTCCACTTTCTGGATCCTCTGTCCTTCTCCGTTATAACGGTTCTGCTGGATCACAGCTGTCTTTCCATCTTTGTCAGTTACCGCTACTTTGCTTAAGCGGTTCTCTGCATCATAAGTATAGGATTCTGTCTGTCCAGTCTTTGTGTTTTTGACATCTGTCTGATTCCCATTGGCATCATAGCTGTACTGGCGGACTTCGTCAACTGCGGTTCCTTTTTCTTTTGTTGCTGTCTGTAACTGATCCAGTCCGTTATAGGTATACGCTGTCTGTGTGGTTCCATCATCTTCTTTGGTTCTGTTTCCAGCTTTGTCATAAGTATAGGTAACGGTCTTTGTCCTGTCATCATTCTTATGATCGGTTGTCACAGTCTTTGTCAGTCGTCCGAGTGCATCATAAGTATAGGCTTTTGTCTCATTGACTTTGTCTTTCTCTTCTTTTGGATAGTTGTTGACTTCTGTTTTCTCTGTGATATTGGAATTCTTGTCATAACTGTAGCGGTAGGATTCCATCACTTTGCCTGTCTCAAGATCTGTGTAGGTCATCTCTTTGACACGGTCAAAACTGTCATAGGTATAGATTTTTTGAACTGCCTGAGCACCGTTCTTTAACCGATTTCTGTAGTCCTTGATCTCTTTGACCTTTCCATACGCATCGTAACTGTAACTTCTGAGGACTTTCTCTGTTGTCTGCCCATTGGAATGCAGTTCTCCTTTGATCTCCTGCAGCCATCCGTTTTCATCATAAATATAAGATAATGACTGGATTCCGTCTTTGGTTGTCGGATAGGATACCTTACTGAGATTTCCATCCTCATTATAAGTATACCGGATCTGATGTGCTTTGATATCATCTGCCGTTGGCTGAGCATTCTGACTGATCTCTGCAAATGCTGTGATCCTTCCTCTTTGATCATAAGTATATTCTGTATAACGATACGCAGTCTCTGTTTCAGATGATACCCTGTAATCTGTCATCTCCAGCAACTGCCCATAATCATCATAACGATACCGACTGATCAGTGTTTTTGTTCCTTCTTTGTCATAAGATTGTGTTTTTACAACAAGATTCCGGCTGTTATATTCATAGGTCTTTTTCGCCCCGTTGGCATAGACTTCTGAAATCTTATTTCCACGGTCATCATAGGTATACTTTGTTGTAATGGATTCACTGCCGTCTCCAAGATCCGATGTTGTTGTCACTGATCCGGATGCACTGGCTGTTTCCTGCTTGACATGTCCATTCGCATCTGTAACGCTTGTTGTCGTTGATCCGTCTGAATTCACCTGATAGGAAACTTTTGTCTTCTGTCCTCCCTGTGTGATCTCGGTTACACGATTCTGGTCATCATAAGCATAAGATATCTGATCTCCATTGCCATCGGTTTTTGTTGTCTCATTTCCCTTTGTGTCATACTCTGTTTTCTGTAAGATGGAACTGTTTCCAACCTTTACTGTGGCATCAGAAGTCCCTTTTGTAATCTCTGGATTCTGGATCGCAGCTGTCTGTTTTCCTTCTTTGTCATATAACTGCAAGGCAATCTTTCCATCTCCGGAAGTCTTTGTTCCAAGACTGATCGTTGCGATCTCTTTTCCGTCACTGGTGAACACATGATCCGTATATAATCCATGGCTGAAACTTCTGACGATCTGCCCCGCTGCATCTGTCCATGACTTTTCACTGACACGTCCATTGGTCTTTGTTGTCTGAACGCTCAGATCCTGATAGTCTTTCGTTCCATTCAGCGTATGGATCTGTGCATCTTCATATCCATAGGAAGTTTCCGTGACGGTATCTGTCCCGTCTACTGATTCTGTTGCTTTGATCACGCGGTTTAGTGAATCATAACGATACGCTGTCTTTATTCCTGATGCACTGGTTTCTGTTGCCACCGTTCCGTTATCATCATATGTTTTGGATTCTGTCTGTGTCACGCCATCGGATGTTACTTTCGTCTGTATCGCTCTTCCCATGAAATCATACGATGTTTCCGTACTGCTTAAGATATTTCCTTTCCTGTCCTTACTGGTATTTTCTGTTTCACGTCCCATGGCATCTGTTTTTGTCACAGATGTCTCTTTCTCTTCTCCCTGTGTCGTTGTTGTTGTCCGTGTCGTTCCCTGTACAGTATCCTGACATGTCGTTTGTTCTACAGAATCATGGGCTCCTTCCTTTGTTGTCGTGACTGTTGTTGGCTGTCCATGATCATCATAGGATGTGACTGTTTTGGTTTCTTCTTTTTCCTTGTCTGTTTTCAAAAATTTCACCAGTCCGGCAGCATCCAGCTCCTGATAATCCACTTCCGTTTTGATCTTTCTTACAAGATATTCATTTACCCAGCCATTTTGTTCTCCGCCTTTTCCTCCATCATCATAACTGTAACTGCTTTCAATTCCATTGGCATCCTTCTTTTTCAGGATCTTTCCTGTATTCTTGTCAAAACTCATGGAATCCTGTGCTGTTTTGATTCCGTCTGCCTTGTGGGAAGATACCGTCGTTGTTCCATCTCCATAAGAAAGCTGCTGGTATTCTCCATTCGGACGGATAAATCTTTCTGCTTTTTCTCCTGTATAAGTGATCTGGTACCCGTTCTTCTTTGCATCAATGATCTTGCTCATCTTCCCATTACTTCCATAAGCATATGCCTGATCTACGGAAGCTGTTTCTCCGCTGTTTTTGTGAGAAACATTTGCAAGTTTCCCTTCATCATATGACCGAGGATTCCCACTCTAGTTTCCTAACTATGATTATAGGCTCTCAACTCACAATTTTCAATGGCTTCTTTTCCTTTACTCTTGACGGAGAAAAGGCATCTATGATAGTATAAAGTTTAGTTTCACAGATTACGGACCATTTGAAAGGGATAACGACTGTAGGGCACATTTTTTGTGCTCCTGTCGTTGTCCCTTTTTTGTGCACATATTAAAGAAAAGGAAGGAAAGAGACATGTATTTAATGATTGATAATTATGACTCATTTGTATATAATCTGAAAGCTTATTTTGAAGAGCTTGGAAAGGAAATTGCCGTCATCCGCTGTGACAAGATCACGCTGGAAGAGATTGAAGATATGCAGCCTTCCGGGATTATTCTCTCGCCAGGGCCAAAACGCCCGCAGGACGCGACGCTTTGCATCGATATTGTAGAAAAATTCCAAGAGAAAATACCGATACTTGGCGTCTGCTTAGGTCACCAGGTGCTAGGACTCTGCTCTGGTGCAACGGTGGAAAAAGGGATATTTCCGATCCATGGGAAAATCTCTGAGATTTCCAACAATGGGCTTCGTCTCTTCGCCGGTCTTCCGACGAAATTCAATGTAACAAGATATCATTCCCTCGTCGTAAATAAAGACACTATTTCCAATAACTACAGCATCGATGCCACAACCGCGGACGGTGTTGTCATGGGGATCTCTCATAAAACGCTTCCACTATACGGCGTACAGTTTCACCCGGAGGCAGTATGTACCGAATATGGACATGCACTTTTAAATAACTTTTGCAAAATCGCAGAGCAGCGAGGATAATGGAGGATTTTTTTCATGCAGAACACGAATACAATAATTAAAAAACTAGATATGTACATTCCGGCAGCTAAGATTTTTCAAGTACTGCCTTCCGAAGAAAATGCGATTTTTCTCGATTCTTCTCTTGTAAATGAGCTTGGTCACTATTCCATCATCGGCCGCAAACCTTATCTGAAGCTTGAAAAACGTGAAGATCGTTTTTATATTAATGATACAGAAGAAACCTCGATTTCTTTCGAAAATTATCTGAGATCTTATCTGGATAAACAGAAAACTGCGAATTCTTCCCACCTGCCACTTGCGTCAGGTGCACTTGGATATTTTTCTTACGAATATGGCCGTAGGCTCATGGGAATTCCATCTTCCCACAAAGACACAATCTCTATTCCAGATGCAGTACTCATATTTTACGATGCATTTATTATTGAAGATTGTCACAAAAAAGAGAGTTACCTCATTACCAATGGAATTACCGAACCTGCTGATATACTTTTAAAAAAATTGGAAGATGCCATTTTAAAAACAAGTGACAGTGAACCTGTAAAGCCTGTCAAAGAAAAATATCCGATCCAGGTTCATGCAAACTTTGAAAAAGAGGATTACAAAAAATCAATCAGCGATATGATCCACTACATTTACGAAGGAGACATTTATATCGCCAACATGACACAGCAACTGACGATTGAAAGCAAAAAAGCACCACAGGATGTATTTTACAATCTCCGTAAAAATAACCCTTCTCCCTTTGGCGGCTATTTGGATTTTGATCATTATCAGATTGTATGTGCTTCACCGGAGCGTTTTCTAAAACTCACTGACGGTCATGTAGAGACAAGACCGATCAAAGGGACCCGCAAAAGAGGAGAAACCGAAAAAGAGGATCTGCGTTTGCGAAAGGAACTGGAAAACTCTGAAAAAGATAAAAGTGAACTTCTTATGATTGTCGATCTGGAACGAAATGATCTGAATAAAATCTGCAGAAGTGGCAGCGTGAAAGTAACTGATTTATTTACCATCGAAGAATACGCAACAGTCTTTCATCTCGTATCCAGGATTGAAGGTGATCTGGCGGACGAGAAAAACTTTGCCGATCTTCTTATGGCGACATTTCCAGGTGGTTCTATTACTGGTGCACCAAAGTACCGCGCCATGGAAGTGATTGACGAACTGGAACATGGAAAGCGAAATCTTTACACCGGCTCGATTGGTTATCTTTCTCTGGATGGAAACTGTGATTTTAACATTGTCATCCGGACTGTCTTGCACGTGGATGGTCACTATCACTTAGGTGTCGGCGGCGGCATTACAGCGGAATCGGAGACAGAATTTGAATACGAAGAAACATTGCAGAAGGCAAAAGCTATCCTTGATGCCCTGCAGTAATATGGAAATGATAATACGAAAGGAAACTAACATGAATCTGCATATAGATGACGGAGTACAATTCGGACTGGGTGCCTTTGAGACGATCGCAGTGGAGAAAAACAAACCTGTTTTTCTTGAAAGACATTTACAAAGGCTTCAGCACGCAGCCGATGTATTTGATCTTGGAAATTTAGAAAACCGCCAGGTTACCGTAAATTCCATTGAAGATTATTTGAACAGTACTTATATTGAACATGGTGCACTGAAGATAATATTAACGAAAGAAAATGTCATTTTTTCTGACCGAAAATCACCTTATACAAGTGCTCATTATGAAAATGGTTTTACTTCCGCAATAAGTAGCATAAGACGAAACGAAACATCCCCCTTCACGTTTCATAAAACGTTAAATTATGGCGATAATATTTTAGAAAAAAGAGCTGCCATAAATGCTGGCATCAATGAGAAAATCTTTCTGAACACGAAGGGTCAGATCTGTGAAGGCACAGTGAGCAACATTTTCTTTGTAAAAGAAAAGAAACTCTATACGCCTACACTCTCCTGCGGCCTGCTACCGGGAATCCTTCGGGCATACATACTGGAAACTTATGATGTCAAAGAGACCATCCTTTATCCGGAAGATCTTGTGACATTTGATGAGTGCTTTCTGACGAATTCACTGATGGGGATTATGCCTCTTTTTCAGATTGAAAATGTGGCTTTTAAAGAACGAACGGTAACAAATCAGCTTCGTAAATCTTATCTGGAAATGTATGTCAACCACCCGGGGATGTAACCATAGGCATGCTGTACCGCATGTAGATGCTTTTGCATCCAGCGAATGAGTACATTTAAACATAAAAAAGCCTCCAATCCAAAGTTAGATTAGAGGACGAAATTAATTTTCTGGTATTTTATGTGACATGCTCCCACCACTTAAATCCCTGATTTTGAAGTGGGGGCTTCTTGCTCAATGGCTTTACTGAGCCAAGTATCTACAAGCTATCCTCGCGTGCTCCGCGATTCTTTTGCCCGGACACGGGCATGTTTTCTTATTATCCAATTGTCCGGATACGGACAGTTTATGCTGTCAACATCCTTCTTACCTCTTCACGGATGTTGATCGCTGCATTATGATCTCTGTCCATCTTATTTCCACACTCACAGTGATAGATATGCCTTTTCCAGATGAAGCTGGACATTTCCAGTGCCAGCGAATCTACTTCTTTCAGAAATGGATATTCCCTTTTATACATGGCCGGTGTGTTTTTTAACATTTTCTTTGTCTTTTCATACTCTCGAATCTTATCATCAAGCATCTGATTGTACAGAAAACGACAACAGCCAAATGTTTTGCCAAGAAGTATCTTCTGTTCTTCGGTCGGATAGATCCGGAAACGATATGCTATGTTCAATACTTTTTCTCTCCCTGGGTTTCAATGTATTGACGGATCACTTCTACTGGAGTGCCTGCTACTGGCACTTTTATAAGCATTGATAAATTTACTAAGTTCTGTTCTCGGCTGCGCACGGAACATTATTACACTTCATTTTTAATACAAACATCCAATTTCTGATATGGTATCTCGATTCCTTCCTCATCAAATCGAATCTTAATCTCTTCATTTAACGCCCATTTAGTTGCTACATAATCAGATGTTGAAACCCAGCATCTGATCCCCATCATGACAGAACTGTCTGCCAAACTGCTCACAAAAATCTTAACTCCATCCTGATCAAGAATTCTTTTTTCATTTTTTGCTATGTCTGTAAGAATTCTTTTTACTTCTTTGATATCTGCATCATAAGAGATCCCAACTTCAATATCGATCAGTCTTCGTTCCTGTTTTGTGTTGTTGATCAGATTTGAATTGCTTAATGTTCCGTTAGGAATGACGATCACTCGGTTATCAATTGTCTTAAGCTTTGTATAAAAAATATCCATCGCTGCAACTTCTCCTTCGCAGTCGGTTCCTGTTAATACGATGTAATCTCCTACCTGAAATGGTTTCAGGATTAATAGTAAAACTCCACCTGCTACATTAGAAAGTGTTCCTTGTAATGCTAAACCTACTGCTACACCTGCAGATCCTAATAATGCGATAAAAGAACTTACCTCTACCCCCATATGTGCAACTGCCATAAAGATTACAATACAACGCAATCCAATCCTTATGAAGGAGCAGGAAAATGAGATAACTCCATAATCGATCTCTGCCTTCTCAAGGGTTGTTTTTAACAATTTAATTAAGATCTTGATCAATTTAAATCCAATTGCAATGATCAAAAATGATACTATGACTTTTCCTATGATACTCATTGCAATTTCCAGATATTTTTCTAAAAACTGATTCCAGTTAATCTTGCCCAAGTCCACTACTGCGAACATCGCTTGTATTTGTGCTAACATAAACTCTCCTCTTTTTTTCTTGTGTTTCTTTTGATATTCATTTTACACATATGCTTAACATAAAAGAAACACGTATTTCTACGTGTTTCTTATCATAGCAAGTTTATCTATTCATTACAATACTTATTTTTTTGTAATATATCCTTTTGCTTTTAATGTCTCAGCACATAAAACAGCTCCACCTGCTGCTCCACGAACTGTGTTATGAGAAAGTCCTACAAATTTGTAATCGTATACAGTATCTTCTCTTAAACGTCCAACAGAGATTCCCATTCCATTTTCGTAATCAACATCTTCTCTTACCTGTGGGCGGTTATCTTCTTCTAAGTACTGGATCATCTGTTTTGGAGCACTTGGAAGTTCTAATTCCTGTGGAAGTCCGCTGAAGTTTACTAATTTCTCGATCAACTGTTCTTTTGTTGGTTTCTTCTTGAATTTAACGAAGACTGCTGCTGTATGTCCGTTTAATACTGGTACACGGATACACTGTGTTGTGATCACTGGTGTTTCAGCTTTCACGATCACACCGTCTTCAATATGTCCCCATAAACGAAGAGGCTCCTGTTCGCTCTTTTCTTCTTCTCCACCGATGTATGGAATGATGTTTCCTTCCATCTCTGGCCAATCTTTGAAAGTTTTTCCTGCTCCAGAAATTGCCTGATATGTTGTAGCAACAACTTCATATGGTTCAAATTCTTTCCATGCTGTTAAAACTGGTGCATAACTCTGGATAGAGCAGTTAGGTTTTACTGCTATGAAACCTTTTGTTGTTCCTAAACGTTTCTTCTGGCTTTCGATCACTTCGAAGTGTTCTGGGTTGATCTCAGGTACTACCATTGGTACATCTGGTGTCCAGCGGTGAGCACTGTTGTTAGATACAACTGGTGTTTCTGTTTTTGCATAGTCTTCTTCGATCTTTTTGATCTCGTCTTTAGACATATCTACTGCACTAAATACAAAATCTACGTGAGAAGCAACTTCTTCTACTTCATTGACGTTTTTTACGATCATAGATTTTACTGCTTCTGGCATTGGAGTATCCATTTTCCAACGTCCACCAACTGCTTCTTCATATGTCTTTCCAGCAGAACGTGGGCTTGCTGCTAATGTTGTAACTTCAAACCATGGATGATTCTCAAGTAATGAAATAAAACGCTGTCCAACCATTCCAGTTGCACCTAAAATACCAACTCTTAATTTTTCACTCATTTTTTCTCTCCTATAGTACACGAACACGAACGACTCCGTCGATCTGTTCCATTTTCTTGATTGTCTCTTCTGTTGGTGCTTTCTTTTCCATGTCAAACATAGAATAAGCCCATTCACCTTTGGATTTATTCAACATATTGGAAATGTTATGTCCATCTGCTGCCAAGATCGCTGTTAACTGACCGATCATATTTGGAAGATTCTTATGATGTACTGTAATACGAGCTGCTCCACTTGCTTCTCCAAGATCACAGTTTGGATAGTTTACTGAATTGACAATATTACCATTCTCTAAATAATTCATCAACTGATCCACTGCCATCTCTGCACAGTTTTCTTCTGATTCCTCTGTAGATGCTCCTAAGTGTGGAATTGTGATCACTTTATCTACTCCAGCGATTTCTGCACTTGGGAAATCTGTTACATAATGTTTTACTTTTCCTGATGCTAATCCTTCGATCACTGCCTGATTATCAACAAGTTCTCCTCTGGCGAAGTTTAATAATGTAACTCCGTCTTTCATCTTATCGATAGCTTCTTTGTTGATCATTCCTTTTGTAGAATCCATGTATGGAACGTGAATTGTAATATAATCACATGTCTCAAATAATTCGTCAATGGAAGCGATATGTTTTACCATTCTTGATAAGCTCCATGCAGAACGTACGGATACGTATGGATCATATCCATAAACTTTCATTCCAAGACGATTACAGATATTTGCTACTAAAACACCGATTGCTCCAAGTCCGATAACTCCGATACTTTTTCCTTTTAATTCGTTACCTGCATACTGTTTTTTCTGTTTCTCAACAAGTTTTGCAAGGTTCTCTTCGGATGCATTTTCCTTAACCCAGTTATATCCACCGATGATATCACGAGATGCAAGTAAAAGTCCTGCAACAACAAGTTCTTTTACACCATTAGCATTCGCTCCTGGTGTGTTGAATGCTACGATTCCCTTCTTTGCATATTCATCTAATGGAATATTGTTAACTCCTGCTCCAGCTCTTGCAACTGCAAGAAGGCTTTCTGGAACTGCAAGATCGTGCATAGCTGCACTTCTTACTAAAACTGCATCTGCTTTATCTAAGTCATCGATCACTTTAAAATCTTCTGTAAATAAATCTAGTCCTTTACTTGCGATCGGGTTTAAGCATTTTACTGTATACATGGCTCCTCCTTATTTGTTCTCTTCTTCAAACTTCTTCATAAATGCTACTAATTTCTCAACACCTTCTTTTGGCATTGCGTTATAAATACTTGCACGCATTCCACCAACTGTACGATGTCCTTTTAGGTTCTCAAATCCTGCTTCTTTTGCTTCAGCTACAAATTTGGCATCCAGATCTTTGTCTCCTGTTACAAATGGAACGTTCATTAAAGAGCGGTCTTCTTTCACAACTGTTCCTTTAAACATTTCACTCTGGTCTAAGAAATCATATAAGATCTTTGCTTTTTCTTCGTTACGTTTCTTCATTGCAGTAAGTCCACCCTGGTCCTTTAACCATTTGAAGACTTTTCCACAGATATAGATTCCGTAGCATGGAGGTGTGTTATACAGTGAATCTGCATCTGCCTGTGTTTTCCATTTTAACATGGTTGGTGTTCCTTCTAACACATCATCTGTGATCAGATCTTCACGTACGATACAAACTACAACTCCTGCTGGTCCAACGTTTTTCTGTACTCCAAAATAGATCACTCCAAAGTCTTCTACATTAACTGGCTCAGATAAAATGCAGGAAGACATATCTGCAACAAGGATTTTACCTTTTGTATTTGGAATCTGCTGATATTTTGTTCCATAGATCGTGTTGTTATAGCATACATATACATAATCTGCATCTTCTGATACAGGAAGGTCAGAACAATCTGGAATATATGTATATGTTTTATCTTCTGATGAAGCTAAAATGTTTGCTTTTCCATATCTGGAAGCTTCCTGGTATGCTTTCTTTGCCCACTGTCCTGTGATGATGAAGTCTGCAACTTTGTTCTTCATCAAATTCATAGGGATCGCTGAAAACTGCTGGGATGCTCCACCCTGAAGGAATAATACTTTGTAATTATCAGGGATGTTCATTAATTCTCTTAAGTCTGCTTCTGCAGTTTTGATGATATCATCAAACATCTTGGATCTGTGGCTCATCTCCATAACGGACATTCCACATCCTCTGTAATCAAGCATTTCCTCTGCTGCTTCTTTTAACACTTCTTCCGGAAGTACTGCCGGTCCAGCTGAAAAGTTGTATACTCTTGCCATTTCTTTTCTCTCCTTTATATGAAAATAAATTAAAAATTACCTTGCCTGCGCCTCAAGATCCGATTTATCAAATGCATCTTCAATAGAACCTCCTGGATTAACCATCGGCCATACTTTGTCATCTAAGTCAATATGACAATCGAGAACTACTGGTTCTCCTGCATTTAAAGCTTCTTTGAATGCATCTTTGAATTGTTCGATATCCGTGATCTTCTTAGCTTGCACCCCAAGTCCTTCTGAAACTTTCACAAAGTCTACTTTGTCCTGAAGTGTTGTATACGAATATCTTTCTTCATAAAACAGATCTTGCCACTGTCTTACCATTCCTAACACGCTGTTATTGATAATAACTTCGATCACTGGAATGTTGTATCGCGAGGCTGTCGCAAGCTCATTTAAATTCATACGGAAACATCCATCTCCTGCAATGTTTACTACGATCTTATCTGGATTACCAACTTTGGCTCCAAGGCTGGCTCCAAGGCCGTATCCCATTGTTCCAAGACCACCAGATGTCAAGAATTTACGTGGTTTATCATATTTATAAAACTGAGCGGCCCACATCTGATGCTGTCCAACTTCCGTTGTAATGACTGCCTCACCTTTTGTAATATCATAAATCGCTTCCATGATCTCAGGACATGTTAATCGTCCTTTATCATAAGTTAATGGATACTTTTCTTTATATTCTTTGACCGTATCAAGCCACTCTTTGTGTTCCTGGGCTTCTAAACGGCGATTGATCACTGTTAATACTGCTTTTACATCTCCGATGATAGAAGCTGATACACAAATATTCTTGTTGATCTCGACTGGGTCAACATCAATCTGTAAAATCTTTGCATTCTTTGCAAATGTTTTTGGATTTCCTAAAACTCGGTCACTAAATCTTGTTCCGACTGCGATCAGAAGGTCACAGTGAGATACTCCAAGATTTGATGCTTTTGTTCCGTGCATTCCAAGCATTCCACTATAGCGTTCATCCGTACCATTAAATGCTCCTTTTCCCATGAGGGTATCGCATACTGGTGCATCTACTTTCTCTGCAAATTCTTTTAATTCATCTGCTGCATCAGAGATCACAGCTCCACCACCAACTAAGATATATGGTCGTTTTGCTTCTCTGATCATGCTGATCGCATTCTGGATATCTACTTCTTTGATATATTCACTGGAACGTATGATCTTCGCTGGTTTGTATTTTTCATATAGGGTCGTTGCTGCTGTCACATCTTTTGGAATATCGATCAAAACAGGCCCTGGTCTTCCTGTCTTTGCAATTCTAAACGCTCTTCGGATCGTGTCTGCAAGTTCTTCTATATTCTTTACAATAAAGTTATGCTTTGTGATCGGAATTGTGACTCCGGAAATATCAACTTCCTGGAAGCTGTCCTTTCCAAGAAGGCTGACTCCTACGTTACATGTGATCGCAACAACTGGCACTGAATCCATATTCGCTGTTGCAAGTCCTGTAACGATATTTGTCGCTCCCGGTCCACTGGTTGCAAAGCACACTCCGACTTTTCCTGTAGATCTTGCATATCCATCTGCTGCATGAGAAGCTCCCTGCTCATGAGATGTCAGGATATGTGTAAAATCCTTTTTCTGTTTATATAATTCATCATAAATGTTTAAGATTGCTCCGCCTGGATACCCAAAAACAGTATCCACGCCTTGCTCTTTCAAACATTCTAAAACAATCTGAGCACCTGTCAATTGTTTCATCATTTGATCCTCTTTTCTTACTTAATTACTGTTTGATTTCTAAAACTGCTCCGCGGTTTCCAGATGTAACTAACGATGCATACCTTGCAAGATAACCTGTTGTAACCTTAGGTGTTCTAGGTTTCCAGTTTTCTTTTCTCTTTGCTAATTCTTCGTCAGAAACTTTTACATTTAATGTATTGGCATCGATATCAATTGCAATAATATCTCCTTCTTCTACTAATGCAATCGGTCCTCCAACTGCTGCTTCTGGAGAAACATGTCCGATACAAGCTCCTCTGGAAGCTCCGGAAAATCTTCCATCTGTGATCAGGGCTACGCTTGATCCAAGTCCCATACCCATGATCGCTGATGTAGGATTTAACATCTCTCTCATACCTGGTCCACCTTTTGGTCCTTCATAGCGGATCACTACGACATCCCCTGGTTTAATATCTCCACCTTTGATCGCCTTGATCGCATCTTCTTCACAATCAAAGACTCTGGCTGGTCCTTCCATCTTAAGCATCTCAGGAGCAACTGCAGAACGTTTTACAACACCTGAATCTGGTGCTAAATTTCCTTTTAATACAGCAATTCCACCAGTCTGGCTGTATGGATCGTCAATCGGACGAATAACTTCTGGATTCTTGTTTACGCATCCTTCAATGTTCTCTGCTACTGTCTTACCTGTTGCGGTGATAAGATCTGTATGAAGAAGATTCTTCTTATTTAATTCATTCATAACAGCATAAACTCCACCAGCTTCATTTAACTCCTCAATATATGTATGTCCTGCTGGTGCAAGATGACATAAGTTTGGAGTTCTTTTACTGATCTCATTTGCCTTCTCAAGATTCAGATCAACACCTGCTTCATGTGCGATTGCTGGTAAATGAAGCATACTGTTTGTACTGCATCCAAGTGCCATATCAACTGTTAAGGCATTCTCAAACGCTTTCTCTGTTAAGATATCTCTTGGGCGGATATTCTTCTCTAATAATTCCATAACCTTCATACCTGCATGTTTTGCAAGACGGATTCTTTCAGAATACACAGCTGGAATTGTTCCATTTCCCTGTAATCCCATACCAAGAACTTCTGTTAAACAGTTCATAGAGTTTGCTGTGTACATACCAGAACATGATCCACATGTAGGACATGTTTTGTTTTCAAATTCATCTAATTCTTCTTTTGTGATCTTACCTGCTGCATAAGATCCAACAGCCTCAAACATGCTTGATAAGCTTGTTTTACATCCTTTTACACGTCCGGCAAGCATTGGTCCGCCACTGACGAACACTGTGGGTACATTAACACGTGCAGCGGCCATTAATAGTCCTGGTACATTCTTATCGCAGTTTGGAACCATAACTAAAGCATCAAACTGATGTGCTAATGCCATACATTCTGTAGAATCAGCGATCAGATCTCTTGTCACCAGTGAATATTTCATTCCAACATGTCCCATGGCAATTCCATCACATACTGCGATTGCTGGGAATACAACTGGTGTTCCACCTGCCATAGCAACTCCAAGTTTTACTGCATCTACGATCTTGTCAATATTCATATGCCCTGGCACGATCTCATTATACGAACTTACGATTCCGACCAATGGCTTTCTCATCTCTTCTTTTGTGAAACCTAATGCGTTAAATAACGATCTTTGAGGTGCAAATGCTTCTCCCTCTGTAAATGTATTACTCATAAAACTAACCTCCTAGTATAATATATCTCATTCTATCTATGGTGAGCATCGAATTCTTATTTGATCTGATCAATGATCAGCTGTCCCATTTCTTTACATCCGACTTTCTTCATTCCATCTGACATAATGTCAACTGTTCTGTATCCATCTGCTAAAACTGCTTTGACTGCTTTTTCGATCTCATCTGCTTCTTTATCTAAATCAAATGAATAACGAAGCATCATAGCTGCGGAAAGAATTGTTGCGATTGGGTTTGCAATATCCTGTCCTGCGATATCTGGAGCTGATCCGTGGCTTGGTTCATATAATCCAAACTTACCTTCTGCAAGACTTGCGGATGATAACATTCCAATAGAACCTGTGATCATACTTGCTTCATCTGATAAAATATCTCCAAACATATTCTCTGTTAAGATCACATCAAACTGACGTGGATTATTGACTAACTGCATTGCACAGTTATCAACTAACATATGTTCATATGTAACATCTTCGTAGTCCTTGGCTACTTCTTCTACAACTGCTCTCCATAATCTGGAAGAATCAAGTACATTTGCCTTATCAACACTGATCACATGTTTTTTACGTTTTCTTGCAATGTCAAATGCTTTGATCGCAATTCTTCTGATTTCATTTTCATTGTAAGATAATGTATCAACGGCTGTTCTTACACCATCAATTTCTTCTGTATGTCTTTCTCCAAAGTAAAGACCACCTGTTAATTCTCTCATGATGACCATATCAAATCCATCACCGATCACCTCATCACGAAGTGGGCATGCTTTCTTTAATTCATCATATAAGTATGCTGGTCTGATGTTAGCAAATAATCCAAGGGATTTACGAAGTTTTAATAAGCCTGCCTCGGGTCTTAACTGTGCTGGAAGTTTATACCATGGAGATGTACTTGTATTTCCACCGATCGAACCCATTAATACTGCATCACTCTTCTTAGCAATCTCTAAAGCTTCCTCTGTTAATGGTTCTCCATGAACATCAATGGATGCTCCACCCATCAGTATCTGTGTATAAGAAAATGTATGTCCATACTTTTCTCCTACAGCATCTAAAACTCTCATTGCTTCTGTGACGATCTCTGGCCCGATCCCGTCACCTTTAATGACTGCTAAATTACAATTCATATCTTCTTCCTCATTTCTTCTTGATATTACTTATGTCTGTCAATGAATTGGCAGATTAATTTACCCTAAAACTACTAATGCAATAAATGCTCCGATACAGCTTGCACATGCAACTGTAACAATATTTTTTTTATTATATGCAAAAATCATCGCAATTGCAAATCCAATTGTCGATGCGATCAAATTTCCTGTCGCATAAAACACTGCTGGCATGATCATTGCTGCCAGTACTGCATATGGAACATAGTATAAAAATGATCGAAAAAATCTATTCTCTATCTTCTTCTGTATTGCAACCAATGGGATGACTCGTATTAGATATGTAGAAACTGCTGTGACTGCAATATAAACTAATAATCTGCTAAGCTTCATGAGTCTCCTCCTCTTCTACTGGGAATAAAATTGCTCCAAATGTTGCTGCGATCAAGGTACAAATGATGATCACGAACCCACTGGATATAAAAGATAACGCTTTGATATATTTAAATAATAAACTAACGATCATGGAAAGAATGATCACGATAGTTATATGCTTATCTTGTCTGGCTGGTGGAATGATAATCCCGATCAACATTCCATAAATTGCAAGTCCAAGTGCATTCCTTAAGATCAATGGTAATAATGTATTGGCCGTCGCTCCTAAAAGAGTTCCAATGGTCCAGCTGATCCATGGAATTGACATCAAAGCATAAAAATATCTAGGCGTAATCTCATGTCTCCCCGCACAGGATACTGCAAAAATCTCATCCGTTACCATAAATGCCATTGAGATCCGATTCCACAATGTCGACTTCTCACTTAATTTCTGTCCGATCGCAATTGACATGATCGAATATCTTAAATTAATAATGATCTGTGATAAAACTAATTCCACCAAAGATCCTCCTGCCGTCATTGTTATGACCGCTGCAAACTGTCCTGCAGAAGTTACACAGGTTGCTGAGATCAAAGTAAGTGCCCATACAGGAATTCCCTTAGACGCTCCTGAAATTCCAAATGCAAACGAAACAGCCACATATGCTAGTCCGATTGGAATTCCATCAATTAATCCTCTTCGAAATTCATTGTCTGATTTCATTATCTGCTCCTATAGTTCAAAATAATTCGATTCCTGTAAAAATATAGAAAATTTCCCCCAAAAATCGAGCTTATATATTAGAATACCACATTCTTAGACAGATTGGAAACTATTTTTCATTTTATAAAAGAATTCTTTTCAACTTTTCAGAAATTTCACAACATTCTAACCTAATCTCACAGAAAATATGTTCTCGTTGAAAAACTACACAAAACATATTATAATGGCACTAACAATCGACAATGAATATGAGGGGTATTATATATGAACAAAAAACAAATTTTATGTACTGGATTATCTCTTGCACTTCTTCTATCAAGTGTAATAACCACACCAGCTTCTATAGCTGCAGGGAAATATTTTAAGATTCAGTACATACATTCTAAGAAAAAAGTCAAAAAGAAAGCCATCAATGCCAGATACAATAATAAGGTTATAAGTACAAAAATTCCAGGATATATTGAAGGTTCTACTTCTATGTATTCTGCATACTGGATCTTCGGTCACTGTTCTTCTCTTGGAACAAAATATTCATATTCAAGTTCCAAAAAAAGAGTTACATTACAACGAAATTCTCAGAAACTTGTGATGACTTTAAACAGCAGAACAGCTACCTTGAATGGGAAGAAATTCACCCTTCCATCTGCACCTCGAAAAATCCGTTATATCGCAAAAAAGAAAAATTATATCATGGTTCCCGGAGATATCGTTGCAAAAAAACTAGGCTTAAATTATTCATGGAACAATCGTCTGTTATCAGGAGTGATCTCAAAGGGCAGTACTGCTAAACCTGCTCCTTCCACTCCATCAAATACAAAGCCTCAGACTTCCAATCCTTCTGGAAGTACAACAAAAATCACAGCATCTGAATCTGATTATTCTATCCGGATCAAAAAACCTGATGGTCTTTCATCGTCTTCTATAAGTTCCAACGATGATTACTGGAATAAGCAGTTACAGATCATCATTGACGGAGATTACCGCAACTTTTTTAACACAGCTTCTAACCGCACGATCAAAGATTCTTTAACTTATAAAGTTTCTTATCTAAATGGAAAAACTTATATCAATCTGATAACATCTACAATCAAAGGATTCTCTGTTACTCAGACAGATTCTTATATCTATGTCAAGTATGCGGCACCAAAGGATATGTTCTACAGAATCATTGTTATTGATGCCGGACATGGTGGAAAAGACAGCGGCGCAACTGGAAACGGTTATATTGAAAAGAACATGACCTTAAAGATCGTTCAGAATATCAAGACAAATTTTGACTCTGATCCGCTGTATAAGGTTTATTACACCAGACTCTCTGATTGGTATCCTACTCTTACCGAACGTTATGATCTGGCTAACACCGTCAATGCTGACCGTTTTTTAAGTGTACATATCAATTCTGCAGACTCTGCCAGTGCAAAAGGAACTGAAACATTATATAAGGATTACAAAACATATGCCAATGTCATTCATTCCTCTTCGCTAAGTGGAATGGGGTATACAAAAGGGTCTTCTTATGACCGAAGCCTTGTATACCGTCCTGGACTTGCAGTACTTCGAGGAACAAAAATGATGAGTGCCCTTGCCGAGATGGGATTCATCTCTAACAGCACGGAATCTGCAAGAATTGACGCTAGATCTGAGGCGATCGGATCTGCTCTTTACCAGTCACTCTGTAATTCTTTTAATTAATTTTATCTAATAATATCAGACTGTATCTCAGGAAATCCAAAGAGATACAGTCTTTTTATTGCATTAATATTACAAATATGTTACGATTTAATCTATGAGAAAGGGAGATAAACAATGAGATTACAAAAGTTATTTATTACAACACTATTATCAGTTTCAGTCATTGGTACGGCAATACCTGCAAATGTATCTGCCGCATCCTATGCAACGACAAAACGCACATACACTTTAAAAGTTGCTGGTAAAAAGCAGAAAAAGAAAGCTCGCGGTGCAATCTATAATGGTAAGACGATCAAAACAAAAGCACCTGGCTTCTTACGTGGTGATACAACCATGTATTCCGCAAGCTATGTATTCCAGAAGGGATTAGGCGTTTCTTATTCTTACTCTTCTAAAACATGGAAGATCACTTTAAAAAAAGGTTCTAAGACGATCACCATGAAACGTGGCAGCAAATATGCTTATGTCAATGGAAAGAAAAAGAAACTTCCAACACCTGCACGCCGTGTATATTCCTATAAACAGAAAAAAAATTACATCTATGTTCCTGGTGAGTTCTGTGCAAAACATCTTGGATATTCTTATTCATGGAGCAGTAGTTCTTATGCTGGTACTTTCTCAACAAGTAACAGTAATAAGGCATCTTCTTCCGTTACAACGCTTCCAGCAACAAATGGAGAACATTATGTACAACTTGATAAACCAGAGGGCTTATCCGAGAGCGACATCTCAACAACTGACGATTACAATAACTATCGTCTGATCGTAAACATTAAAGGAAATTATTCTTCTTATTATTCCGATGCGTCACATCGCAGTGTTGTTGGTGATTCAAGCTTCTATTCTTATTCTGTAGCTTACAGCAATGGCTATACAAAGATATATATCAGGCCTCGAAAAGCTACGATCAAAGGATTCGAAGTAACACAGACAGATTCTTATATCAAGGTTCGCTATGATTCACCAAAGGCAATGTACAAACAGATCGTTGTACTTGATGCAGGACATGGTGGTTCAGACTCTGGAGCAGTTGCCAATGGATATAAAGAAAAAAACATGACATTAAAGATCGTTCAGGCTGCAAAGTCATACTTTGATGACGATCCAGATATCAAAGTTTACTATACAAGATTATCTGATACATACCCAAGCCTTACTGAGCGTTCTGATCTTGCCAATGAAGTTGGCGCAGACAGATTCTACAGTGTTCATATCAATTCTGCCGGATCTTCTGCTACAGGAACTGAAACCTTATACAATTCCAAAGGATATAAATCTTCTACAGGACTAACAAGCTATAATTGGTCAGCAACCATTCATCCTTATATCCGTTCTGCCACAGGATTTACAAACCGAGGTCTTGTAAACCGTACAGGATTAGCTGTTCTCCGTCATACGAAGACATCTTCTACCTTAACTGAGATTGGATTCATCTCTAACAAATCTGAAGCAAAGAAAATGAACTCTAATCTTACAAACTATGGAAAAGCTGTCTATAACAGCACAAAAGCATCTTTTAGTAAAAACCCAACTGGGCGATAATATTGTATTAAAGTATTTATATTCACAACTGGCAGTCATACATCAACCGTATGACTGCCAGTTGTTTATTTATAATATGGGATCACCAGATACATGTCTTCTGTGATCTTTCCATCATATATATGATTTGTCTGACATACCTCTTCAATATAATCGTCAACAGACGAATATTCATTCCCCATATATTTCTTTGCGATCTTCCATAATGTATCACCTTTCTGCACCTGAATGCTGGTAAACTGCTTGTCTTTTGTTTCCTGGGCCTCGATCAGGTTGTTACTTAAAAGGAAAGTACTCATTAGAAAAACAAAAACTACTGCTATGATAATTCCGATCACTCTTCTCTTACTTCTCATAATATCATCCTCCGCAAACTATAATCGAACATTTGTTTTGTTTATGTCTGTATTATAGTTCTCGAACATTTGTTTGTCAAGCTTTTTCCGAAACTTTGTTCGAGAACACTTGTTTCCATTTCGGATCTATGTTATGATAAGAATAGTTTATAAACAGACACGGAGGATATGATACATGGCCAAAGAACAATTAAGTGACAAACAACAACAGATCCTTGAATTCATCAAACGACGCATCCTGGATAAAGGTTATCCACCTGCCGTACGCGAGATCTGCGAGGCAGTGAATCTTCGTTCTACTTCCTCTGTCCATTCCCATCTGGAGACTTTGGAGAGAAAAGGATACATTCATAGAGATCCTACCAAGCCTCGTGCGATCGAGATCACCGATGATGATTTTAATCTGGCTCGCCGCGAGATCATCAATATCCCTGTCGTAGGTACCGTCACTGCCGGTGAACCGATCTTAGCGGTAGAGAATATTGAAGAATATTTTCCAATGCTTCCAAATCATATCAGCAATAAGAATACTTTCATGCTCCATGTCCGTGGAGAAAGTATGATCAATGCCGGAATTTTTGACGGTGATATGGTTATTGTCGAACAACAGCCAACTGCTGATAATGGTGATATTGTCGTTGCAATGATCGAAGATTCTGCAACTGTTAAGAGATTTTATAAAGAAGATGGATATTACAGACTCCAGCCAGAGAATGATACTATGGATCCGATCATCGTATCAGAAGTATCTATTATTGGTAAAGTCGTTGGACTTTATCGTTCAATGAAATAAAAAGAAGTCAGCTGCGAGATGCTTTCAAAGCATTCCCATAGCTGACTTTTTTTCATATGATTCTTTTTAATTTAATTCTTCGATCGATACTTCTTTTCCGTCTTTCCAGATTCTTTCAAGATCATAGAATAAACGGTTTTCTTTATCAAAGATATGGATGATGATATCACCAAAGTCAAGTAAGATCCAGTTTCCTTCTCTATACCCTTCCATCTGTTTCATCTCATATCCAGCTTTAAAAAGTTCTTCCTGTACATTATCTACCATTGCCTGTACCTGGTTTTTGTTATTACCATCTGCAATGATAAAGTAATCTGCAAGAACAGAAATGCTTCGAATATCAATAATCTTGATATCTTCTGCTAACTTGTCATCTAACGCATCATATGCGATCTTTACCATATTTAATGACTGATCCATCTTAATTCTCCTTTTTGTCTCTATAATACTTATAAGTCTCTACTGTCCGCTCATCAATTTCCTGTCCACATTCTGTCAGGTACTCTATCGTATTCTTAAGAATTGTTTTTGTACATTTATCAAGATCCTCAAATGCCAGCTTACGGACTTTTGAAAGTCCTGGAATCATCTTTCGATTTGGTTCCATATAGTCAGCAATAAAAACTATCTGTTCAAGCGGTGTCATACCGATCTTCCCTGTCGTATGACATGCGATTGCTGACAAAACTTCCGAATCCTGTTCCTTATATTCATCGCTTGCAAGAAATGGAGCGATCTCTTGATGCATCAGCTGCGGACTTTTGGTTAAAGTTCCCTCCAGACTGATATTATATCGTTTGCATAACGCTCTTTGCTCCTCCATTGAAAAGCCTTTGGCACAATCATGCAAAAGACCTGCGCGATATGCTTTATGAACATCCACTCCAAACACCATTGCCATACAGGAAGCTGTATAAGCTACTCCTAGTGTATGCCGGTATCTGGATGGTTTTAACGCTGTTTTAAGCTTTTCTTCTATCTGCTGTACTTCCATATAAATCATTTCTTTCTATATAATCAATCACATCTTCTGGAAGGAAGAAATGAATACTTGATCCATTGCTACATCTTTTTCTGATATCATTGGATGAAATCTCAATGCTTGGACTGCTTAAATGATAAATCTTGCCATCGTATTTCTCTTCCAGATAATCAATCTGAGCATCCAGAGCACTTCTTGAGTCATTTCTTGTAGCTACTAATATATCTGCCATGGTAAAAATCTGTCCTGGATCTTTCCATGTCTCGATCTGATAAAGCGAATCTGCTCCCATGATGAAGTAATATCTGCAATCTGTATCCTGTTTTGTAAGTTCTCTTAACGTATCAACTGTGTACGTTGTTCCTTCACGTTTTAATTCGATATCACTAAATTTGAAATACGGAAAATCCCTGATCGCCAGCTTGATCATATCGACTCTGTTTTTCTCACTGACACCGCCACTGATCTTTTTATATGCCGGATTCTTTGTTGGCATAACCAAAATCTCATCCAATCCAAACTCTTCTTTCGCTGCCTGTCCAAGAATCAGATGTCCATGATGGATCGGATTGAATGTCCCGCCAAGAATTCCTATCTTCTTCATGGCTGTCCTCCGATATTATTTCCCTGCTTTTGGCAGTTCAATTCTCTTATGATTCTTTGATTCCTTATATAATACGATCTTCTTACCAATAACCTGTACAACCTGGGATCTTGTTCTCTCTGCAAGAACATTTGCCAGTTCTTTTGGATCGTCCATACAGTTTTGAAGAACACCGATCTTGATCAATTCCCTTGCTTCTAAAGCATCTCTGACACCCTGTACAAGTTCTGGTGAAATACTTCCTTTTCCAATGTTATAGATCGGATCGATCTTCATTGCAAGACTCTTTAAATAAGCTCTCTGTTTGCTTGTCATGTTATCCTCCATTCAATTATATCTATCTATAGTAGTCAAACTCCAGATTATACAAACGTACAGTGTCTCCTTCTTCGATTCCCATTTCTGTTAAACGTTCAATGACACCGTTTTCTTTCATGAATTTCTGAAAGAAGTCAAATCCACGCTCAGATTCCAGATTAGTATATCCAAGCATTCTCTCTACTTTCGGTCCTTCGACGGTATATAATCCTTCTTCTGGATGACCGATAAAGATTCCACCTTCTTCTTCTCCGAAGTTTAATTCGTATTCCTGTTCAAATTCTGTTGCACCTTCTGGTAATTCATCTAATAATCCCTGTACATGCCATAATAATTCTTTAACACCTTCCCCGCTTACCGCAGAAATAGGGAATACTTTGATTCCTTCTGGTTCAAACTCTTCTTTTAATAAATCGATCACAGTCTCTCTGTCTGTCTCAGACATAGCATCCATCTTGTTCGCTGCGATCACCTGTGGTTTCTCTAGAATCTCTTTGTTGTATTTCTTAAGTTCATCTGTGATAGCATGGATATCAACGATCGGATCTCTTCCTTCTACTGAAGCTCCATCTACCATATGGATCATAACTTTTGTACGTTCGATATGACGTAAAAATTCAAATCCAAGACCAACACCTTCAGACGCCCCCTCAATGATTCCTGGGATATCTGCAATGACAAATCCTTTGCTTCCATCCATATCCACAACTCCAAGATTTGGATTTAATGTTGTGAAATGATAGTTTGCGATCTTTGGATTTGCGTTTGTTACTCTTGATAAAAATGTAGATTTTCCTACATTTGGGAATCCAACCAAACCTACATCAGCAATAACTTTTAACTCAAGCATAACTTCGAGTTCCTGCGCTTTCCCACCTGGCTGGGCATATTTTGGTGCCTGCATGGTTGGAGTTGCATAATGCTGGTTTCCTTTACCGCCACGACCGCCTTTTAATAGTACAACTGGTTCCTTCTTATTAGACATATCAAGGATAACTTTCCCTGATTCCTTGTCTTTTACAACGGTTCCTGCCGGAACTTTCAGGATGATGTCTTCTCCATCAGCACCGTGGCATTTTCTTCTGCCACCTTCCTGACCATCTCCTGCCTTGAATTTTCTTCTGTGACGGTAATCAGATAAAGTATTGATTCCTTCATCTACAACAAAGATCACATCACCGCCACGGCCGCCGTCTCCACCATCTGGTCCACCGTTTGGTACATAAAGTTCCCTCCGGAAACTTACGTGGCCATCTCCACCTTTTCCGGATCTGATTATAATATTAGCTCTATCTGCAAACATTGTCTTTTCCTTTCTGTGTCAAAAAAACAACTTCCAGTCACAAAAATATTTCATTATCTTATAATGAAAAACGGCCTCAAATATGTATTTGAAGCCGTAATTACTGAATCTCAAATGATCTGTTCCTGTATGCAATTAAATTATGCTACTGGATGTACAGAACACTGTTTCTTATCTTTACCTTTTCTTTCGAAGCGAACAATACCATCAACTAATGCGAATAATGTATCGTCACCACCGCGTCCTACGTTAACGCCTGGATGAATCTTTGTTCCTCTCTGTCTGTAAAGAATATTTCCAGCTTTTACAAACTGTCCGTCAGCTCTTTTCGCACCTAATCTCTTAGATTCGGAATCTCTACCGTTCTTTGTAGAACCCATTCCTTTTTTATGAGCGAAAAATTGAAGGTTCATTTTCATCATTTTTGTTACACCTCCTTAAAGATTACATCTAAATACTGTCCATGTTCTTCTTCTACTGAAGTCAGACCAAGGATCAGTGATCTTAATAACAAGCTCCCCTCTTCGGAAAGCTCTTCCGTAAATACTACGTCAATTTCTGCGTCTTCCTGGTTCACATCAATCTGATAGTGATCATCTGTCAGTTCATCCAGAGAATTCACAAAATTAATTACCAGAGCAGACACTGCGGCACAGACAATATCTTGTCCTTCCGCACTGTAACCTGCATGGTCCTGTGAGTGGAAACCTTGAAAGGTTCCATCGACTCTCTGATAGAATGTTATCTTTGTCATAACTCTATCCTCAGGATATTATCCAACGATACTATCGATCTTAACCTGTGTAAATAACTGTCTATGACCGTTTTTCTTATGGTATCCAGTTTTTCTCTTGTATTTGTAAACGATGACTTTCTTACCTTTTCCTTCGCTTACTACAGAAGCTTCAACTTTCGCACCATCAACGGTAGGTGTTCCAACTTTAACAGTATCTCCACCAACTAAAAGTACATTATCAAATGTTACTTTAGCTCCTACTTCAGCGTCAAGTTTCTCAACTTTGATCACGTCGCCTTCGCTTACTTTATACTGTTTTCCACCTGTTGCGATAATTGCGTACATCACGGCACCTCCTATTATCAAATCTCGCCAGCTTTGGTGATTCTCGCATTCTTTAACCTCGCTGTGCGGCATACTCATATATAATAACAGCACTATTTCAATATGTCAATACTTATTTGTCGAAAAATTGGATTTTTTTCTTTTTTTCTTGTGATCTCCATAATTCCGAGCTTTGTAATATCTACAGCAACTGCTTTCTTAGAATCCCCATTTAGATAATGCTGCATTACCTGTAATAATTCTTTCTCATCATCTTTGGACTTCATATCAATAAAATCAATCATGATGATCCCTGATAAATTTCTTAAGCGGATCTGCCTTGCTGCTTCTTTGGCTGCTTCTAAGTTTATTTTCTTAATATGTGCTTCCTGGTTCTTCTTTCCAATGGATTTCCCCGTATTCACATCAATGACTGCCATTGCCTCTGTCTGTTCGATATACAGAAATCCTCCAGACTTCATAAATATTTTACGTTTAAATACCTCTGAAAGATAATGACGAAACCGATATCTTCGTTCAATGTCTCCTGCCATATAAGAACATAAGAATACTTCATAACCTTTTTCTTTCAGCTGTTCCCCTACTTCTTCCTGATCTGTCACAATACGATCGATCGATCCTGGTTTGATATCATGAACCAACACTTCCAATGCATCGTAATTTGTATCAACAAGATGAGGAGCTTTGCGGTATTGCCTTTTAGATACGATCTCATGATATTTCGCAGACAACTGATCTGCTTCCATAAGAACATCTTCTTTGTCGGCTTTTGCAGCTTCTGTACGGAGAATAAAGCCATATTCCTGTGTCACAAGAGGCTCTGCCATTTCTTTTAATTCCTGTTTTTTTTCTTTCTGATGAATCTTATTGGAAATTCCTACAGACAGCTTATCTGAAGTCAGCACAAGATATTTCCCTGTTAATTCTATCTGATCTGATAGCATCGGACGTTTTTCTTCTGTCGCTTCTTTCTTTATCTGTACCAACACTTCATCACCCGCTTTATATTGCCTATGTCTCATGGAAAGGAAGCCTATTTCGTCTTGATCGAACTCAACAAAAGCCCCATTGATATTCTTGACAACATTTTTTACGACTCCTATGTAAATATTCCCAATATCAACTTTATTCTTCTCACTTACACATTGAAATTCTACCGGATGACCATCTTTTAATAACATACTGACCAGATGATCGCCAAACCTTGTGATCACAATCTCTGTATATGCCATTATTCTTTGATGCTTGGAATTTCTACAACAGGATCTGTTTCTGCTTCGTAGTCGATTCCTTCCTCTTTAAATCCAAACATACGGTAAAAATCTTCCCAATAACCATCAACATCTGCAAGTTCTGAAACATTATCTGTATTGATCTCTTCCCAACGTTTCTTCACTTCATCCTGAATATCATCACGAAGTTCCAGATCATCCATACGAACCCATCCGTGTTCATCCGTGATCGTATCGGCTAATAATCTCTTTTCTTTAAACAGACGTTCAATCTGTTCAATACATCCTTCATGGACATTATTTTCCTTCATGACTTTATATAATACAGACATATACAATGGAACAATAGGAATCGCAGCACTTGCCTGTGTTACCAATCCTTTGTTAACAGAGATCAGCGCTTTTACTCCAACTTCTTTCGTAATCTCATCTGCTGTCTGATGCAGATGTTTCTTTGCCGCACCGATCGTTCCTTCAAAATAGATTGGATACGTAAGTTCAGATCCGATATAAGAATATGCGACAGTACTTGCATCTTCTGATAACACATCTGCATCTTTTAATGCCTGCATCCATAACTTCCAGTCTTCTCCACCCATAACTTTGACTGTAGCCTCTACTTCCTCTTCTGTAGCTGCAGGAATGCTCTTCATACCAATACTGTTATCCTTAAGGTTCAGATTCTTATTTGTAAACTCCTCCCCTGTTGTCTTTAATACCGAACGATATGTCACTCCATCTGGTGTTGTTCTTCGTGGTGCTGCAAGGCTGTATACAACCAGATCCACTTTTCCAAGATCTTTCTTGATCGTTTCGATCGTAAGATTTTTGATTTCTTTTGAGAACGCGTCTCCATTAATCGTCTTGGCATAAACTCCTTCTTCGTTTGCAAACTGTTCAAATGAAGCTGTATTATACCATCCAGGACTTGCTGTCTTTCTTCCATTAGATGGACGTTCAAACATGATTCCAAGGGTATCTGCATGACATCCAAAAGCTGCCACGATTCTTGATGCCAGTCCATATCCTGTAGAACATCCGATCACTAACACTTTCTTCGCATCTCCAGGAATCTCTCCTTGATCTTTTACATACGCGATCTGATCTTCCACATTCTTTTTACATCCTTCTGGATGTGCTGTTAAGCATAAATAATCTTTGACTCTCGGTTTAATGATCATAAATTTTTCTCCTTTAAAAACATCTGCATCCTATACAGGTGTATTGTTTATTATCAACTTATTCCTTCAAATTATAATATGTATCGGTTTTATCTGTCAAATTTTTATAATACACTTTTTCAAATTTTGTTGGTTATCTTGGGAGGTTTTCAAAACTTTATTCTCAGCATCAAAAGAAGAAGGTATTTCTTTTTCTAAAAAATACCTTCTTCTTATCCTCTTTATTTAACGATTCTTCGTACTGTTACGATTCTTCTGTATCTTGCATTGTTTGAAATCTTAATTCCACCTCTTGGATATGGTGCTGAATTACTTGCATGTACGATCTTGTTGTTTCCCATATAGATTGCAACATGTCCGCTATAGCAGATTAAATCTCCTGCCTTAGCATTCTTGATTCCACCTTTTACTTTCTTACCATATCTTCTCTGTGCACTTGAGGAATGTGGAAGACGTTTTCCAAACTTCTTGTAAACTCCTCTCGTGAATCCTGAACAATCTGTTCCTTTTGTAAGACTTGATCCACCGTATCTGTATCTATTCCCTACAAAGTTTTTTGCATATTTAACAACTGCATCTCCTTTTTCTGATGCTTTTACTTCTTTTGAACTTGTATGTACACTCATTGTAACTGCGGCCGATGCCATTGCTACTAACATCATCACTCTTAAAATAACTCGTTTCATATTAACTCCTGATATATTACAATTTTAAATTTATTTCAAATATTTCTTTCAACAGTTGATATTGTACGATAAAGAGCAACAATTGTCAATAGTTTTTTAAGATTATTTCAGTTTTGTTAATATTTTTGTAACATTTCCGTTTTTTCTCTTTAATAAATCAAGATGTCGTTTTACAAGATTTAGTTCATGTCTGGTAATATCTTTGTTACTGTACCTTGCTTTCTCTATAATCTCTGATGTCATGGAATTTCTGTTATTCCTTGATTTTACGCCATTTTCAGCATATTTTTCTAACTGTTTTTCATAAAAAAGTACTTTTTCTTTGTTTGTCATTTGATTCCATTTTCTTTTCTTTTGTAACAATTTTATGAACGCAAAAATCACTGCTAATATTATGACGATTGGAATCATTTGAAACATTTTCTTTACATTTGTTACGAATTGTTTTTTATTTGGTACAATTGCATTTCGTTGTTTTTCTTCCTGTTCCACATGTTTATATACACTTTCTCCAGTATCTCTTCCCGTTACTTCTACCGGAATCCATCCGATATGTTCAATATAAATTTCTGTCCATGCATGTGCCTCATAATCTGTCACCTGTGCTTTTCCAAGTCTCCACTGATCTGCACGGATCTTATATCCTTCTACATATCTGGCCGGAATTCCTGCTTCCCTGAACAAAAAAACTGCCGCTGATGCGAACTGGGTACAAAACCCTCTTTTTCTCTCCGTTAAAAATTCATTTACCGGATCCTTATCCTGCCCTGTTAAACCTGGTCGGTAAGTATATTGATAATTATTTTTTAAAAATTTTTGAATTTCTTCTATATTATATAAGATACTATTTTCTTTATTTACATGGCAACTCAGCTGCTTTATTGTCTTCTTTATCTCTTCTGGAATCTCAAGATAATTCTGCTGTACATAAGTTCCATACTCCTGCATAGAACGAACATAATTCTTTTCAAGCTCTCCCGCATTTTTTAACACAGACATCACGTCAAATCTCTGACTGATATCTAACAGGTTCTTGTTATTCTTGATCTGATAATAAGAAGTTGTATACTCCGTATCTGCTGTATTACGTTCTATCACACTGTCTCCAGCTGCATTTCCATTAATTCTGCTCGCATCTGAAAAATATGGTATTAATAAGAAACTCTCCTGCATCTTCTGATAATGAATCTTTATTTCTCTCTTTTCAGAAAATGCAATATCTTTTGGTGTCTGAATATATCCTTTCTGATAAACAGCAAAATCCTGCATAGAGAGATCTGGAAATAAATATGGCAGTTCCTGTGCCATTTCTCCACCGTAGACCAAGGTATTTTTCTTTTCCTTTGTCCATTCTCCATCTTTATATCTGCCACTAACAAATCCCTTCAGATACAGATCTGCATTTTCCGGGGCATACACCAGAAATAATTTTTCTCCTTTTGGAGAAACTTCTCCTACACTTCGAAGCTTTCCATTCCCAATTCCCCCGACTGCAAGATAGCCTTTCCCCTGTGTCCATTCCCTGATCTGTATCAGAATATTTCGTTTTATCATCGTATCTGTGGGTACATTCGTCTGATCATAAAAAAACAAAGGTACTGCGGCAGCCAGAAACATAATATACAATCCTGCCGCAAATCCTTTTTTTCCTTTTCGTATACTAAAATAAACAATCCATGAACCTAAAAACAAGAAAAACGCTGCTGAAATTCCATATGGCGCGATCATTAAAACGGCCATTTCCATAAGACCGGTTGTAAGAAACAAAGTCAATGGACGACATCTTAATATTCCAAGCACAATTCCTGCCACCAACACAAAAAACAAAACTGCCAGTACGCTGTCCCTTCGACTATGTTCTAACGTCACCGAAATGTAATAATAAAATCCAAGATCCATACTCTGATTTAATGCTTCTGCCATCTTATTATTGATGATCTGAAATCCATTGATCAGCTGTCTGTGTGCAAGCATGCAGTATATGATACATATCACAACCATGACTACAATATTTCTCTTATTCTGATCAAGCAATCTACACATTCCGAGAAACCAAATGACACTTCCCATCACAAAAAGCCACTGAAACCTTGAAATCCGAAATCCAGCAAATATACTCCATACAACAGATGCAAAAGCCACTGCCATCATGATATATTCAATTTTTATTTTTTTATATCCACACATTATAACTCCATATCATATAAAAATTTCTGCAGATCTTGTCCCTTTTCACAAAGTGGAATCTTATAAAGATGCTCCATCGGATCCGATGACAATTCATATTTTCCACAAAAAATATCCGTAAACAATTCTTCATATTGTTCTATATGGCAAAGCAGATATTTATGCTCCCCATAATAGATTTCCTGTATAACTCCCTGCGATTTCAAAAAGAAAGAAATAGAATAAAAAGCTGCCATATAATCAGAAATACGGTCTTTTTCTATATCATCCAACGATAATCCGATTTTCACGCGTTCTTCTTCCTCTTCTTCATTTTTTCTCACCCAAAGTCCACCTGTCGCAGCATAGAGGTTCCAATGAACTCTTGAAATTCGGTCTCCTTCCTGATATTTCCTGACTCCATCGTATTCAAAACCTTGTTCCATAAGATCTCTTCTTGCGATCTTTTCCTGCATAAATCCCATTTCATATCGTTTTGGCATAACAAGAAAAGATATTTGTTTGTTAAATTCTTTTTTTACTTTATACATTCCTGTAAGATCTTCCCACGAAACTGAACAAATCTGAATATGATAACTGTCACATTCCGTGATCATTTCAGACAGTGTGATCGAATCTCCTTCTTGTGGATTCCATACGATATTTTTCTTCTTTCGCATTCTTTGTTTTCGAAACTTGGATGTCATTTCATATTCCAATCGGAATGTATAGCTGTTTATCTTTGATGTAATTCCATGAATCCTCAATCGTATCTCTGCTTCATCGCCTTCTGTAAGTACTAATGAATCCATTTCTATGGTTAATATCATCTGTTTTTGTTCTGACTGACACCTGCAGACAGAATAAGCCAGCACAACAAATAAGGATGCCATAAGGCACCCTCCAATGAAATTTCCATAAATGATCCAATATATAAGCGCAAATATTATGACAAAAAAATACATCTTTATCCTTTCTGATTTCCTTTTGGAAGTGGTATCTTATAAAGAATCGCTTTTAAAATCTCTTCTTTCGTTTTCCTCTGAACCTTCGCTTCCTTGCTTCTGATCACCCTATGCTCGATAGTTTCAAAGAAAACATCTTTCACATCCTGTGGTATTACATAATCACGTCCCTCAAGATATGCATTTGCTTTTGCCATCGATAAAAGTGCGATCGTTCCTCTTGGACTGATTCCAAGTTCTAAGTCTCTGGATCTTCTTGTCTCATTCGCAATCTCGACAATATATCTTAAAATATCTTCATGCACAAATAATCGTGCAGCTTCTTCTCTTGCTTTTCGCAATTCTTCCACCGAGATCTGTTCTTCGATCCCAGAGGTCGTCATATCCACACTTCCTTGTGCTAACATCTTGATCTCACTCTCCATATCCGGATATCCAAGAGATGTCCGGATCATAAATCGGTCTAACTGTGATTCTGGAAGCGAGTGTGTTCCAATAGAACCAAAAGGATTCTGCGTTGCAATAACGATATACGGATCTGGAAGATCTCTCGTAATACCATCTACCGTGATCTGTCCTTCTTCCATTGCTTCTAGAAGTGCCGACTGTGTCTTCGGTGAGGTTCGGTTAATCTCATCCGCCAGCAAAAGATTCGTCATCGCTGCTCCTTCTTTGAATTCAAATTCTTCACTACCCTGATGATAGATAGAAAATCCTGCAATATCCGTTGGCATGATATCCGGAGTAAACTGAATCCTTTGATAATCCAGTCCCAATACCTTTGAAAAGGCTAATGCAAGTGTTGTCTTTCCTACACCTGGAATATCCTCGATCAAGATATGTCCTCCTGCAAGAATCGCTGTCATGATCTGATGCACCGTATGACCTTTTCCTTCCATAACACGGTTGATCTCATCCATTGCTCTGACTGCTTTTTTGTACATAAAGAAATTATCCATCTTATCTTCCTCGTTTTGCAGTTATAACAATGATCATCATAGCAAGTGCAAGGCTTATTGCTGCTCCTGCAAGTCCAATATATCCATTTCCTGTAATTCCTGACAAAATATATCCAACACTTGCACAAAGTGCCACTGTTAATGCATATGGCATCTGTGTTGCCACGTGGTCTATGTGCCTACACTGCGCTCCCGCAGACGAAAGAATCGTTGTATCAGAAATCGGTGAAATATGATCTCCACAAACAGCTCCTGCAAGAATCGCTCCTACACAAACTGACATCATCATATAATTAGCACTTAAGATCGTAACAGAAATTGGGATCAAAATTCCAAATGTTCCCCATGATGTTCCTGTTGCAAATGCAAGTCCTAATGAAATCAGGAAGAAGATAACCGGCATCACAGCGATCGCCATTGTACTTCCACCAACAGCTGCTTTAACAAATCCCTGAATATTTAAATACTCTGCTCCACAAACACCTGATAATGTCCATGCAAGACAAAGGATCATGATCGCTGATGTCATTGCTTTAAATCCCTGTGCAAAGCTTCCACAGAAATCTACAAATTCAAGAACTTTTCTTGGAATATACAAAATAAATGTAAAGATCAGTGTTAAAAATGATCCTAATACCAAACTTCTCGCACTGGAGCAATTAGCAAAGGCCTCTGCAAGCGGAACCCCTTTGAAAAAGCCTCCTGTGTACAACATAAATCCAATACAAGAAGCGATCAAAAATAAAATCGGCAAGATCAGATCTTTTACCTTTCCATGTCCAACGATCGGTACTTCTTCTTCATCTTCAACAATCTCTTCTAAATGTGCATTTAATTCATATTGTTTCATCTTTGAATAATCAATATTCGTAATGATCAAAAATGCCAAAAATACAAGTGTGAGCAATGCATAATAGTTAAATGGAATTGCTCTCAAGAATAAGGTAAATCCATCAATATTGCATCCTGCTGGAAGAGATGATCCTACAGCTGCTGCCCAGCTTGAGATTGGCGCAATAATACATACGGGAGCTGCAGTTGCATCGATCACATAAGCCAATTTTGCTCTTGTAATATTATGTTTATCTGTCACAGGGCGCATAACCGTTCCAACTGTCAGACAGTTAAAATAATCATCAACAAAGATCACAACTCCAAGACAGATCGTTGCAAAAAGTGCCTGTCTCTTTGTGCGGATCGCTTTTGCTGCCCATTTTCCATAGGCTCTGGAAGCACCTGATTTGGTGATCAGTGCTACCAGAATTCCTAATAATACTAAAAATATCAAAATATCGCAATTAGCTCCAATTTTCTCTCCCATGATTGCAAAAATGGTATCCATTGCTTTGATCAGATGAAAATTATGATACATCAGAGCCCCCGATGCAATTCCGATCATCAGCGATAAATATACCTCCTTGGTTATTAATGCTAAAACAATTGCAATCACTGGCGGAAGAATCGCCCAAAATGTACCTGTCATGTATATTTACTCCTTAATCTTTAATCTCTGTAATAATTGATGAGGCATCCTTTTAAAATGATTTCTCTCTCATCATCTGTTAATTCACCTAGTGTTAAGGTGATCTCTTTCATTCCTTCATTTACCACATATGCTGGAATCTTTGTAAGCTTGTCTTCCACTGCTTTGCGGACATCTGGAACAAAAATGTAATCTTTGTTCTTAAATGGAAGTTCTCCTTTATCAATCGTAAATGGAAGCATTCCCCAGTTGATCAGGTTTGAACGGTATCTCTTTGTCGCATATTCGTTTGCGATATTTGCCCATCCACCTAATACTTTCTGGCAAGAAGCCGCCTGTTCACGTGCAGAACCATCTCCTGGTTTCACTGCAAAGATCGTGCTTCCGATTCCTAAATTATCCTGAGTTACATCCGCGTAAGATTCTTTGACTGTCTCCAGGATATCTTTAACTTCTGGGAATGCTTCCGCTGCATCTTCTCCAGCTTCGATCGCTTTCTGTGCTTTCTGTACTTCTTTTGCAAGTCCTACATATGCAGGGTCTTTTCTTGATAACGCAAATTCTGCAAGTCCTAATGGATTAGAACGGTAAGATGAAGTTTCTCCAGATGGAATCAATTCATCTGTTGTTGTAACAGGATCATGAATCTCTGATACAACTTTTAATAACATGTTCTGTGGAAGTGCAGACATCTCTGGCCAATCTTTGATGTTTGGTCCAAACTGAATCTCTACTGATGGATCTGCAACACCCTTGCTGTCAAATACACGATTATCATAAATTGTCTTGTCAAAGTGATATTTTGGAATAAAATCACTTGCTTCTACATCCGTTGCCGGTGTTAAATATCCTTTATTCGCTGCTGTTGCTGCGATAGAACGTGCATCCATTAATGCAACGGAAGAAATCTGGCCATTCTGAAGTTTAGAACCTTCACGGTTCGGGAAGTTTCTTGTTGAATGACGAATACTAAACGCATTATTTGCAGGTGTATCTCCAGCACCAAAACATGGTCCACAGAATGCTGTCTTAACGATCGCACCTGTCTGCATCAGATCTGCAACTGCTCCATTCTTCACAAGTTCCATATAAATTGGTGTACTTGCAGGATATACGCTTAATGTAAATTCATCAGAACCAATACTTGCTCCTTTTAAGATATTAGCCGCTGCACAGATATTTTCATATCCACCACCTGCACATCCTGCAATGATTCCCTGATCTACATAAAGTTTTCCATCGTGGACTTTATCTCTTAAAGAATAGTCAACTGCACCATCTAAACTTACTAATGCACGTTTTTCTACATCTGCAAGAATATCGTCAAGGTTTGCATTCACCTCTTCGATCGTGTATGTATTACTTGGATGGAATGGCATAGCGATCATTGGTTTGATCTTATCTAAATCTACTTCCACGATTCCATCATAATATGCTACTTTTCCAGGATTCAATTCCTTAAAGTCTTCAGACCTTCCATGAATCTCGTAAAATTCCTTGATCTTATCATCTGTTCTCCAGATAGAAGACAGGCAAGTTGTCTCTGTTGTCATAACATCGACACCGATTCTGAAATCTGCACTTAAATTAGATACACCAGGTCCAACAAATTCCATAACTTTATTGTTTACATAGCCTTTTTCAAAGACTGCTCCGATGATCGCCAGTGCAACATCCTGTGGTCCGACACCTTTGACTGGTTTTCCTTTTAAATAAATTCCGATCACACCTGGCATATTGATATCATAAGTTCTGTTAAGAAGCTGTTTTACAAGCTCTGGTCCACCTTCTCCCATTGCCATGGTTCCAAGTGCTCCATAACGTGTATGGCTGTCTGATCCAAGGATCATCTTTCCACCGCCAGCTAACATTTCTCTTGCGAACTGATGGATCACTGCCTGATGAGGTGGTACATAAACTCCACCATATTTCTTTGCAGCTGTTAAACCAAACATATGATCATCTTCGTTGATGGTTCCCCCAACAGCACACAGACTATTATGACAGTTTGTCAATACATATGGTACCGGGAATTTCTCGATTCCTGATGCTCTTGCTGTCTGAATAATTCCAACAAACGTAATATCATGAGATGTTAATTTATCGAATTTAATCTGAAGTTTCTCCATGTTACCAGATGTATTGTGGTCTCTTAAAATACCATATGCTATGGTGTTCTTAGAAGCTTCTTCCTTAGATACCACTTCACCTGCAAGCTGCTTTAATGCTTCGGCTTCAGATTCTTTTACCAAAGTTATTCCGTCTACCAGATATGCACCTTCTGAAAATAATTGAATCATGTATCTGTCCTCCTGCAATGCATTTTTCTAGTTATTATAACATACTTCTACACTTTATGGAAGTAAAACGTTAAAAAGGTGCAGACACCAAGGCTCTGCACCCTATATATTTTATTTTTATTTATTCTAAATAAGGATCATATATACTGTTGCAATTGAAATAACGATCTGAATGATCGCAAATCTGAAAACAGTCTGTGTATTAGACCAACCGATTTTCTTACGAACGTGATCATGTAACGGCATCGTTGTATTCGCAAAAATATGTATCTTTAAGAATCTAAGTAATGCTACTTTCACAAGTCCTAATCCACCATCCAGGATCAGAATCAATGCAACTAATAAGAACAAGAAAGGACTTCCTGTCTTAAGCACTGCCAAACTGATAAAAATTCCCATGGCACGGCTTCCTGCATCTCCCATCATCAAACGGCTTGGTGTTGCATTGTACCATAAATATCCAAGAATACATACAACAAACAATAAAATAATATATGGAAACTGTGTTTCATTTCCACGGATCTGATCGATCACATAGATCGTTACCAGTGTAATGATCGTTAATGTTCCAGATAGTCCGTCGACTCCATCAGAGCAGTTTGTTACATTGATCGCTGCCCATACAAGAATGATCGTAAGAATAAAGAACAACACTGGTGGAATATAGAATTTCACGCCGATCGTTGCAAGCTCTACATAAGTAGAATTAAAATGAATATAGTTAAGTGCTGCAACTGCTGCTACCAAAAAGTCAAGAATTCCTTTTTTGTATTCTCCCCATGGCTCATCTGCTGCATCATCCATAAATCCTGTTAACATTTCAACAAAAACAAGAACAAGATAAATAAACATCTCCACAGACATCTCTCCAAACAACAATGCTGCGATACAAAATACAGAAATAAAAATGATCCCTGCACCTCTTGGTTTTCCTGCGGATAACTTTCCATTATGTGCAAATTCTCTTCCCATATCTCTTGGCAGCCAATCATTTAAAAAGGATGTCAGGATACAGGTTGCAGCAAATGCAAAAAATACTCCGATAAATGCCGTGATCGGTAAAACACTTCCGGCAATCATATTTAACATTGGTATTCCTCCTAATTATCTTTTTAGTATACTCTTTTTTATCACACAATTATCTAGTATATCACGGATTTAAAATATTGCAATTCTTATTTTCATAAACTCCGCGTGTTTTGTTCTATTTCTGCTTCATCTCCTCTACGAGGCTTCTCAGCTGTTTTGTATCTTTTTTAATGTCCTTTGCAGCAAAGATTGCTGAAACAACTGCCACTCCATCAACATCCGTTCCTTCTAGTGTCTTGATATTTTCTTTTTTGATCCCGCCGATCGCTACCACTGGAATCTCTACTGTATGACAGATTTTTTTAATTTCTTCCTTAGAGACAACATTGGCATCTTTCTTGGTTGATGTTGCACAAACTGCACCAACTCCCAAATAGTCTGCACCGCCTTTTTGTGCTTTTATTGCTTCCTCTACATTGTGCGCAGAAACCCCAATGATCTTATCTTCTCCTAATAATTTTCTTGCCTCTTCTACTGACATGTCATCTTGCCCGATATGAACTCCATCAGCATCAACTGCCAAAGCCACTTCTATATTATCATTGATCACAAATGGCACCTTGTATTCCTTGGACAGTTCTTTCATTTCTCTTGCTTCTTTTATAAATTCTTCTTTGGAAAGATGTTTTTCACGAAGCTGTAAAAAGGTAATTCCACCCTCCAAAGCTTCCTTCACCTGATCCATCAAGGTAGTGTCTTCTACCCATGTCCTGTCTGTTACTGCATATAAAGTCATTGCATCAGCATTTACTCTCAATTTGACTGCTCCTTTCCATCCATTCTGCATTCATATTACTCATCGCATCCATCAGATGCACTTTCAATGTACCTGTTCCTTCTGCTTTCTCCTTTGCATATTCTCCACAGATTCCCATCGCACTAACTGCTGTCGTCACTGCTTCTAAGATCTGATCTGGATTAGCTCCGATAAATCCTGCGATCACGCCATCCAACATACATCCGGTTCCCGTGATCCTTGACATATCCAAAACACCGTTATCGATCAAATAGATCTGCTGTCCATCCGTCACTAGATCTGTTTTTCCTGTGATCACGATCACTGCTTTGGTCTTCTTCGCCATATTCTTTGCCATTTGAATCACATATTCCAAATTGTCTTCTGTCACAGCATCATCTTTCTTCGCATCAACACCATAACCATCATCACTGCCCTCATATAAGGTTTTGATCTCTGATATATTTCCACGGATCACGTTAAAGTGGATCTGCTTAAGCAATTTCGCCGCTGTTTCTTTTCTGAATCTGGAAGCACCGACTCCCACAGGATCAAACACGACCAGATGACCCCGTTGATTCGCTTCTTTTCCCGCAAGAAGCATGGATCTCACTGTATTTTGTTTTAAAGTTCCCATATTGATCACGAGACTGTCACACATTGCTGTGATCTCTCTAACTTCCATCCAGTCATCTGCCATGATCGGTGAAGCCCCGATCGCAAGGATCATATTCGCAACATCATTGATCGTTACATAGTTTGTAATACAATGGACCATTGTCTGATCTCTTCTGATATTATCAAAAATTCTCTCAAAATCTATTCTCTTCATCTGATTCCTTCTTTTCTCCTGTCTCCTGCATTCATTGCAGATTATACCACAAATATTAAAAAAGGTATACTGGCGAATTTTCTCACACTTTATAATTCCCAGAATACTATAAACTGTAAATAAATCTTTTGGAGGTTTTAACATGAGTGATTTAGCTGCAACTGGCTGTGGAGGATCTTGTGGTTCATCTTGCTTTGGAGGAAATAACAGCTGTCTGCTTCTTTTAATCTTACTTTGCTGCTGTGGAGGCGGAAATAATGATGGCTGCGGATGCGGAAACGGATGTGACAGCCTGATCTGGATCATCTTAATCCTCTGCTGCTGTGGTAACGGCAGCTTTGGATGTGGCAACAACAATGGCTGCGGATGTGGATGCTGAATTTAATGATTTCTGATAAAAGAGGATGCCTTTTGATCCGGCATCCTCTTTTTTATTGGCAGATCACCAGTAACAGCAAACAGATGATCCACATATTGTTCTGATTCCTTTTTTCTGGTCTCTTCTGCATCCGATAGTTATCATTCTCTTGTTTTTCCTGTTTCCTCTTTTCTTCCAGTTGTCTTTGTTCTTCTTTGTGCCTTAAGCACTCAGGATCCAGTTCATAAACTGTATTTTCTTCTTCTACCAAAATTTCATTCATAATTTTTTTCACCTCCTAATACTATAGGATATGAGAAAAAATCTGAAGGTTGTGACAATCATGGAACAAAATCAAACTTCCTGGGAAAATTTTTTCCGTAATGACTCTTCTAATATGTTAGAAGATGCCCTTCCATATCTCCCACCAAACTTAAAAAAGGTTGCTGCCATTTATATCAAATTAACCGAACTTTCAAAAATCTCTTCTGAATTTGACAACGAACAGACTCTTTCTGCCTGTGGTTTTGATCAAGATCCTGCTTCTATGGAATTATTACTAAATGCTCTGAAACTTCGCGCCCCGAAGGAAACCGCTATGCAGATCGAACAAATTCTTCAGATGATGCAAATGTTTGAAGTCTATCAAAATTATCAGCGTTTTGTCGATACGACTAACCATTCATCTCCCTCATCTTCTGACAGCCAAAACAATGATCTATTTTCAAAACTAATGCCTATGATGATGGCAAAAGACAGTCCTTGTACTAATACAGCAAAACCAAATTCTGACTTTATGAACCAGTTAAACCAGATTCTTAAAAAATAAAGGAGTTTTTTATGTCTGACGATCCTATTTCATTCGATCATTTATCTTCTCTTGACCCAAAAAAGCTGGAAATCATAAAATTTGTGATCTCCAGCTGCCACGGAAAACCTCTTGAATTAATTCTCCCAGACCTTATGGCGGCTTCAAGCCGTCTTTCAGAACAAGGTCTTTCTTTTACAAACGAAGAAATTTCCATGATCATCGATGGTCTGAAAGAATCCATGTCTCCAGAAGAACAGCAGCGGATCGATATGATCCGTCCACTGATCATGTAATTTAGGTTTAAGAAAGCATTTCTTTTGCTTTCTTTAAATAACCGCGGATCACATCACAGGAATGCGCAAATTGGCTTTTCTCCTCTTCTGTAAGATCCATTTCTACAATTTCTTCTATTCCGTCTGCTCCGATCACGACCGGAACTCCTGCTGCCACGTCTTTCTGTCCATACTCCCCATCCAGATGGACAGAAAGCGGCCAGATCCTTTTCTCATCGTATACGATTGATTTGACGATCTCACTTAACGCGATCCCAATTCCAAATTCTGTACTTTTCTTACCAATGATCACTGTCATGCCCGCCTGTCGAACCTCGTCCTGTAGATCTTCGATCGTAATCTTGCCTAACGTATCAGGATACTCCTTTTGAAGTTTTGCAAATGGTTTCCCTCCGACAGACACACGGGATAATGGAACAATCTGAGAATCCCCATGTTCACCCATGCAGAATGCCTTTATGGAATTTCTGTGATATCCTGTTTTCTCTTCTAAAATTCTCTTGATCCTTAAGCTGTCAAGACTCGTTCCTGTGCTAAAGCAACGGAATCTCTCGATACCTAACGCTTTCCTCAAACATTCTCCTACTACATCCGCAGGATTTGTAATACTGATCAGAATTCCTCGAAACTTTGTATCTTGAATCTTTGGAATGATATCTTTCAATCGTTCCATGGAATCTCCGAACATGTCAAGTCTTGTCTCTCCCTCCTTGCGGCTTCGTCCGATCGCATTGACAAGAATATCCGCATCGTCAAGATCTTCATAACTGCCTGAACGAATCACAACTTTCGCAGGAAGACACGCTCCCATATCATCAAGATCTAATGCCTGGCTTTTTGCTTTTTCTTCATCTATGTCGATTAAAACAATTTCATTTGCAAGACTACGAAACATCAATGACAATGCACAGTGTGTTCCGACATGTCCCGCTCCTAAAATTACGATCTTCGTCTGTTTCATCTGCTTTTCCTTCCATCTAATATCTATCTACATTCAATCACTGCATATGGTTTTTGTTTTTCATCACACAATGCTACCAGTATCCTTTGTTCTTCCCTTGCATATCTTGGATATAGAATATCTCCTTCATACGCCTGTTTTTTATATTCGACCCTCAGCTGTCTGATCTCCAAATCTTGTGGCAGCTGTTCAAATGCTGTTTTGACATACCAGCTGTTATTGACATGATCATTGCTGTCGATCCAGCTTCTTTGTACTTTCACTGGTTCTTTTTCTTCCCATTCTCTGGAAAGTTTAATCTTTCTTGGTTCATATTCCATCTCTAATGGGGCTTCTAATTTGTAGACATCAATTTCTTCTTTGGTTGGTCTGACTGGCATTCCTGTTTCTGTGTTTATATATACCCAGATAGAATTGGCATAAGCTAATCGTTCCCCCTGTGTTGTCTTCATGATAAAATTTCTCGTTGCATGAAACTTGTCAAATCCAGATCCCCATGTTCCAACTGTGATCTTTTCACATTCCTCTGGTCTTCTTTCCAAAACGATCTGCCATGAATTCAGGATCCATGCACGTTTCTTATTGGCAAGATATTCTACTCCAACACCAAGTTCTTCAGACTGAAATGCACTGCAGTCCTGGAAATAATCAACCACTGCCGGAATCGATAATCTGCCACTTCTGTCTATTTCACTGTATCGGATTCTGCTGTCAAATGTATACATGTTTTAGCCTTTCTGATCTTCATATATCCTTACTGATCTTGAGAAAAAAACGACGCAGACACTGTTATCGTTATCTGCGCCATTTTATTATTCTATTTCTGAACGATATTTACAATTCTTCCTGGTACATAAATTTCTTTCACGATATTACCGTTTAATTTATCTCCAAGAACTTCCTTAGCTTTCGCAAGAACAGAATCTTTGTCTTCTTCTGCACCGATGACAAGTTTTCCTTTTACTTTACCATTGATCTGAACAACGATCTCTACTTCATCCTCTTTCATAGCTTCTTCATCATATGTTGGCCATGTCTGAGCAAATACGCTGTCCTCATGTCCCATTGCTTCCCATAATTCTTCTGCAATATGTGGTGCAAATGGTGCGAGTAATACAATTGCTGTCTCTAAAGTTTCTTTGTCAACTCCAGATTTCTTAGCCATTGCTGTTAATGTATTGGTATATTCCATAAATCCACTCACAACTGTATTCAAGCTGAAGTTATTTAAACGTGTTGTGATATCGTAGATCAGTTTATGACGTACTTTTAATAATTCTTTATCAGCTTCTACACCTTTGTCTTTCTGATCCATGATAAGTTTGTAGAATCTTGTTAAGAATCTATGCACTCCATCGATACCGCTTTCATCCCATTCAGCATCTAATTCTGGTGGTCCAACGAACAGTTCGTACATTCTTAAGGAATCACATCCATAATCTCTTACAAGATCATCTGGGGATACGACATTTCCTTTGGATTTACTCATCTTGATACCGTTCTTACCTGTGATCATTCCCTGGTTGAACAGTTTGTGGAATGGTTCATCAAAGTCGATCACTCCGATGTCACATAAGAATTTTGTGTAGAATCTTGAATATAACAGATGCAATACAGCATGTTCTACTCCACCGATATACATATCTACTGGTAAGTATTTGTCTGCTTTCTCTCTAGATACTAATTCTTCATTATTCTTGTTATCGATGTATCTTAAGAAATACCATGATGATCCTGCCCACTGAGGCATTGTGTTTGTCTCACGTTTCGCATCCTTACCACATACAGGACACTTACAGTTTACCCAGTCTTCGATGTCTGCTAATGGAGATTCTCCTGTTCCTGTTGGTTCGTATTTCTCAACTTCTGGTAATGTCAATGGTAATTCTTCTTCTGGTACTGGAACTGCTCCACAGTCTGGGCAATGAACGATAGGAATTGGTTCACCCCAGTAACGCTGACGACTGAATACCCAGTCACGTAACTTATAGTTTGTTGTCTTCTTACCGATTCCCATCTCTTCGATGATCTTTGGTGCTTCTTCTTTTAATTCAGAAGATTCTTTTCCATTCCAGTCTCCGGAATTGATCATAATACCAGATGCTTCTGTGTAAGCTTCTTCCATGTTCTCAATCTCTTTACCATCTTTAGCGATAACCTGAATGATCGGAATGTCAAACTTCTTAGCAAATTCAAAGTCACGGTCATCATGCGCTGGTACACACATGATCGCTCCTGTACCGTAATCTGCAAGTACATAATCAGATAACCAGATTGGTACTTTTGCTCCATTGATCGGGTTGATCGCATAGCTTCCTGTAAATACACCTGTCTTTTCTTTATCCTGCATACGGTCTACAGATGATTTTAGGGATGCCTGATAGATATATTCTTCTACTGCTTCTCTTGTCTCATCTGTTGCAAGATCTTTCGCTAATTCATGTTCTGGAGCTAATACCATAAATGTTGCTCCGTGTAATGTATCTGGACGAGTTGTATAAACTGTGATCTCATCATCTCTTCCATCAACTTTGAAGTTAACTTCTGCACCGTGGCTCTTACCGATCCACTCTGCCTGCATCTTCTTAACTTTCTCTGGCCAGTCAAGTTTATCAAGATCAGCTAACAAACGATCTGCATATGCTGTGATCTTTAACATCCACTGTCTTAAGTTCTTCTTGGTTACGTCTGCACCGCAGCGTTCACACTTACCATTTACTACTTCTTCGTTCGCAAGTCCTGTCTTACATGATGGACACCAGTTGATCGGCATCTGTTTCTCGTATGCAAGGCCTTTCTTGAACATCTTTACGAAGATCCACTGTGTCCATTTGTAGAATTCTGGGTCTGTTGTGTTAACTTCCATATCCCAGTCATAGATTGCGGAAATCTCATTGATCTGGCGTTTGATATTCTTAATATTGGCTTCTGTAGAAATACGAGGATGTGTTCCCATCTTGATCGCATAGTTTTCTGCTGGAAGTCCAAATGCATCCCATCCCATTGGATGAATGACATAGTATCCATTTAATAATTTGTAACGGCTCCATACATCACTGATCACATATCCTCTCCAATGTCCTACATGAAGGCCACTTCCTGATGGATATGGAAACATATCTAAACAGTAATATTTAGGTTTCTTACCGTCATTTACATTGACAGGATGTTCCTGCCAGTGTTTTCTCCACTTTTGTTCGATTGCCTTATGGTTATAAGGTGTTGCCATATTTTATTCCTCCTAGCCGTATCTATCTCTGGCCGTCTTCTTTCTATGCTTTGTGAAAACAGCTGATAAATTCTTTAATCTTATTTATTTTATCATACTGAAATGCCGTGTCAACTCTCCCGTCAAAAAACTTCGAAAAAAAGAAGAATGTATCGTTAAAATACATCCTTCTTTTTAAGATTCCTTACTGCTGTGGCTGTGCTGTTGACTCTGTTGATGTTGTTTGCTGTTCTGTCGTTCCTGTTGTTGCCTGTTCAAACTGAACTTTGATCTGTTTTGTCACTGTCACTCCATTCTTACCTTTGTAAGAAACATTCGCTGCTGTGACTGTTCCTGCCTGATCTTTGACTAGAACAACTGTAACTGTTATATTCGTTCCTGCCACAACCGTTCCATTATCATTGATTGTTACAACTGCACGAACTGCATTGATCACTGTCTGATCTGTACTTGCTGCTGGTGCTGTTACAATTTCAGCAGATGTATTGATCTGGGCATTTACATTTCCTGTTACCGTGATCGTAATCTTCTTTGTTGCTGCTCTATATGGTTTGTTTGTATTCTTCACACTGTACTGTACCGCATATTGTCCAGGTTTACTAAACTTATATGCTTTGGCTTTTGCATATGTATAAGTTGTGTAAGCAGATGCTCCAGGTGCTTTGATCTTCACTGTCATTGCACTTGTTCTGTTAGCTCCACTTCTCATCTTCGCTGTTACACCTGTTACCGCGTTTGCTGTATTAACTTTCACTGTACGGTTCTTTGCTGTGATCACTGGTGCTAATGTATCAACAACTCTTACAACCATCGTCTTTGTTGTTTTAACTCCTAAAGAAGATTTCACTGTATACTTAATACGATATGTTCCTAAAGATTTTGTTGAAAATTTTGCTTTTCTGTATTTACCTTTTACATATTTTGTTGTTGTATATGTAATGTTCTTTGTTAAGCTCTTCTTTGTGATCTTGTCTTTGGCTGTAACTCCTGATTTTACGTTATAAGAAGTTCCATATTCTGCTGTTTGAGCTTTCTTCTTAGCTACTGTCAATGTAGCTTTCTGTTTACGGTATGGGTTCTTCTTGCTTGGATCTGTTGGATCCCAATACTGTCTTCTTGCTGTAGATACCTTGATCCCTTTTGGTTTTCCTAAAGGTCCAGGATTACTGCTGCTATATACAGTAACTTTCGTTCCTAATGCACAATTATCATAGATCCACTTTGCATCTCCTACTGATAAACGGATACATCCATGAGATGCAGTCTGTCCAAGTTTATTAAATTGAACCGTAGACTGTGTTGAAGGATTCTTTTCATAATACCACACGGAATGGAATAAGACTCCTCCATGGACTCTTGTACAGTACTGCCCATAACTTGGTCCCATTAGTGTCTGCCAACGGTACTTGGCTGGTGTATAAAATGTACCTGCTGGTGTATTGGCACCTCCACAAGATACCAGGAATGCTTTGATTGGTTTGTATCTTCCATTCTTTAACTGGTATACGGTTGCTACATTGGCCTGTTTGTTGACTTTGATCCAATACTTTGTATTGGCCGCTTGTGCAGTCTTTGGTGTTGCAAATGAGAATCCAAATGCTGTCACGATCATTAATACCACTGCACAAAGTTTTTTACATCTTAATCGAAATGTTTTCATATTGCTCCTTCCTTTTCGTTCATTCTTCTTATCATTATATCTTTGCATTTTGTTCTTGTAAACACGTAAATTTGTTGTTATTATAATTTTAAAAAAAACTTAAGAATTGTAAGAAAGGATATACATATGTTTCAATTTAATCACTTTAATTTTAACGTTTTAAATCTTGAGAAAAGTTTGGAGTTTTATAAAGAAGCTCTCGGACTTGATGTAGTTCGTGAAAAGGATGCTTCCGACGGAAGTTTTAAAATCGTTTATCTCGGGGATGGATCTTCTGATTTCTTATTAGAACTTACTTGGATGCGTGACCAGAAAGAACCTTATAATCTTGGGGATGAAGAGTTCCATCTGGCTTTGACTGCAGATGATTTTGACAAAGCACACGCACTCCATGAGAAAATGGGATGTGTTTGTTTTGAGAATCATGATATGGGGATTTATTTTATTAATGATCCAGATGGATATTGGATTGAGATCATCCCTGCGAAATAGTATATTGAAAGATATTCTATGTTTTAGGTATTTTTATAAAAAGAAGCAAATCCAAGCGTTTGGCCGGGATTCAATTTCCCGATCACTACTTGAATCTGCTTCTTTTATTATGATACTATATTTTCCTGCAATTTTTCAAATCTTATCTGCAGTTTTTCAAAAATGCTTCATATCCTTTTTCCACTTCATAGATATCGGATTTGCTTGTGATCTCCCATGGTGCATGCATGCTTAACACTGCAACTCCGCAGTCGATGACGTTCATGCTGTAGGCAGCAGGAATGTAGGCGATCGTTCCTCCGCCTCCTTCGTCAACTTTTCCAAGTTCAGCTGTCTGGAAGGCTACTTTTGCTTCATCAAAGATCTTTCTTAACTGAGCGATATATTCTGGGTTTGCATCATTTGACCCTGATTTTCCTCTGGCTCCAGTGTATTTGTTTAATACTAATCCTTTTCCGAAATATGCACAGTTTTTCTTCTCCATTACACTTGGATAGTTTGGATCGAAAGCTGCACTTACATCAGATGATAACATGTAAGAATTCTGCAGCGTTCTTCTAAGCCTCAGATCATTATAATCTCCTGTTAAAGCTAAGATTTCTGCAACTGTATTTTCAAAGAATCTGGAGTGCATTCCTGTTGCTCCAACACTTCCTATTTCTTCTTTGTCTACTAAGATGCAACAAGATGTTCTCTTTGGTGCTTCTACATTTAACATAGCTGCTAAGGATGTATATGCACAGACTCTGTCATCTTGTCCATAAGACATGATCATACTGCGGTCTAATCCAAAGTCTCTTGCTTTTCCAGCTGGTACGACTTCGATCTCTGCGGATAAGAAATCTTCTTCCTCGATTCCATATTCTTCATCGAATAACTGTAACAACTGTTTCTTGACTGCTTCTTTTTCTTCGCCTTTTAATGGTTTGCTTCCGATCAGGACGTTAAGATCTTCTCCTTCTACGATCACATTTCCTTTCTTCTGCATCTGTTTTCCTGATAAATGAATTAAAAGGTCTGTGATCCCCACTACTGGATCTTCATCTTTTTCACCGATACAGATATTGACTTTTGTTCCGTCTTTCTTCACAACAACACCGTGTAATGCCATTGGAAGTGTGACCCATTGATATTTCTTAACTCCACCGTAATAGTGGGTGTCTAATAATGCCATCTCTGTGTCTTCGTATAATGGATTCTGTTTAAGATCCAGTCTTGGTGAGTCGATGTGTGCTCCTAAGATATTTAATCCATCTTCAATCGCATCTTCTCCGATCTGGAATAATGCGATCGTTTTTTCCATCCATGTGCGGTATACTTTGTTACCCGCTTTTAATGGTGTCTGGTTTTTGATCAGTTCTTCTAAATCCTGATATCCAGCTTTCTTTGCCAATTCGATCGACTGTGCTACACATTCACGTTCTGTCTTTCCATTGGATAAGAAATCTTTGTATTCCTTGCAAAGTCCTTCTAATGCCTTGATATCTGCTTCTTCATATGTTGTCCATGCATTTTCTCGATTCATGCTAATGTCTCCTTCCATAGTGCTTCTTTAAACCCGATCAACACAAAATCATCTCCTACAACCAGTGGGCGTTTTACTAACATTCCGTCGGTTGCAAGCAGTTCGTATTGTTCTTCTTCTGACATCTCTGGCAATTTGTCTTTTAACCCTAACTCACGATATTTCATACCGCTTGTGTTAAAAAATCGCTTCAGTGGCAATCCGCTTCTTTCGTGCCAGTCTTTTAACTCTTCGACCGTTGGGTTGTCTTCAATGATATGACGGTCTTCGTAAGATATATCTTGTTCATCCAACCATTTCTTTGCCTTCTTGCAGGTACTGCATTTTGGATATTCTAAAAACAGCATTGTTTCGCCTCCCTTGTTTTCTTATCTGTTTTATCATAGCACATTAGGCTATCAGCGTAAATCTTTGAATTATTTTCTCAAAATAATACCAGTAGTCTTTTTGTTTTACGCTTTGCTTTGCGTAGATTGGAACGCTCTTTTGATTTTTTCCATTGATAAAATATTTGATCTCCCCGACTTTCTGTCCTTCTTTCACGGGTGCATCAATGAAAGAGGGTAAGATACTCTCAATCTTTATCTTATCTGTCTTCTTTACCAGAAATGCTGCCTTGAGATTTCCTGTTTTTAGCAAGACTTTTTCTTTAAGACCATTTTTTATACTTATTTCTTTGATCTTGCTTGTATCTGCAATGATCTCTCGTCTCTCGTAATGATCTGTGACGTATTGAACCAGTTTCCTTACATCCTTCCATTTATAGGTCTTGTGCGGCGGCCACCCACTGGCAAGAACAGAAAATGTCATCGTCATATTCTTCTGCTTTACAGCCCCCACATAGCAATATCCTGCTTTTGAAGTGTATCCTGTCTTCCCAGAAATCACTCCTTGCATGCTGGATAACAAGGCATTGTGATTATTGCAGATAAATCTTCTCTTTCTGCTGCCATCTGTAAATGTATATTGTTTTGTCTGCGTGATTTCAAGAAATTGCTGATTCTTAATACATCGCGCCATGATCTTTGCCAGATCCTGTGCTGTCGTTTCATGCCGTCCTTTCTTATCTATACCATCCAGACCATTTGGTGTTACAAAATGGGTATTCAAAGTACCTAGATTTTCTGCCATCTGATTCATTCTTTTTTCAAATTTTTCCACACTTCCTTCTGCATGTTCTGCTAATACAACTGCACAATCATTATAGGACTCTAACATTAATCCGTAGAGCAGATCTTTGACTTTATACTTTTCCCCTTCTCTCACCCCTAATCTTACTTTCGGCTGCATCGCTGCATTCTTTGAAACTTCTGCCATCTGATCAAGATCACAGTGCTTTAAAATATATAAACATGTTAAAATCTTTGTTGTACTGGCATTCGGCATTTTTTGATCTTTGGATTTCTCATAGAGGATTTTCCCACTTTCAGCATCCATGATCACAGCTGCCTTTGCATTTAAGTTTATTTCTTCTGCTGACACTGCATATATCTGTATACTGCATATTATCACATATAAAAAAACAGAAACAATGGTTTTCATATCCTGTACCCTTCTTTTTTGCTTACTTTAAGGTTCAATTTAATACAAGTATATGGAATCCATTGTCTCTTTATTATAATTTTATGATAAATACCGGCATTGGCGGATTATTTTTCTTATTGGGGAAGTCCTGTCTTGCAATAAAATACTTACGGTCATCTAGCTGACTTAGGTATTCTAGCACCCCATCACGTTCTTCAAAACCACTGTCACCGCCACTGTAAATACAGATGCTCATAATCCCACCTGTCTTTAGCATCCCAAGTCCTGCTTCAACTGCCTGAATCGTCGTGTTGGTCTTTGTTGCAAGATGATGGTCCCCACCTGGAAGATACCCGAGATTAAACATAATACAAGATACTGCCATTTCTTTGACATATTCTTTCATATGCTCATGGCCATCTAAAATCAGTTCTGCATTCATTTTATGTTTATCCAGTTTTTCTCTGGTCTGTCTTAATGCATCTGCCTGCACATCAAAGGCGTAGACTTTTCCGCTTTCTCCTGTTTTACTGCACAGATAATAAGTGTCTCCACCTTTTCCCATCGTTGCATCAATACAGCAGTCTCCTTCTTTGATATATTCATCTAGCACTCGATGAATCCAGTCTGTCATAGTAATTCTCATTTCTTTGATTCCTTTTTAATAATATGTTACAACCGGGTCTCCCTGACTTACAAGTTTGTATAATGTAGCCGCAGCATATGTTGGAAGATTGACACATCCATGAGATCCATTGGATATATATTCGCTTCCTCCAAAAGAACCTCTCCATGGTGCAGAATGAAAACCTACATTTCCAATGAATGGCATCCAGTATTTAACATCAGAACTGTATCCCTGTCCACTTAATGTTGCACTTGGCTGTTTATAAAGGATATATGCAACACACTCCGGTGTCTTACGGTCTGCTGTCATCTTACCTGTAACACAGGATGTTGCGAATTTAAGTTTTCCTTTTTTGAAATAGTAAACCGTCTGTGCTCCCATATCTACTTCTACATAAGTATCTCCGATATCCCCATTGACACCATCGTAAACTTTTCCTTTTTCTCTCCAGTATGGCTCTCGTGTCTCTGTTGTTCCATTTGCTAACATCTTCTTCACAGAAGCCACTTCTTTATCCTTGCTGATACGCCATCCATAAGGTCCACCGTAAATCTTCTTTGTACGTCCATCATGTGTCTTAAACTTGTGCCATCCATACTGTGTATTATATTTGTACATGAATTTCAATACCCAGTTTTCCATGGCATTTTTATCTACTGTATATCCTGAATAGTCTTTCTTGATCTTCAACCAGCTGCTATATGTATTCTTATCAAGAACTACCACTTGTTTTCCAAATTTATATGTAATACTTCCTTTTAATTTTTTGTTCATATCTTTTGTCAGATTGATTAATTTATCATTGTCAGAAGTATACTCTGGATTATCATAGCAGTTTTCTTTATCCAGTGAGATAGTAGAAAGACCATCTTTCACTGCTTCTCCAATCTTCTTAGCTGCTACATCTTTTTTAAGTTCTGTTCCTTCTTCTTCTTTCTGAATCTCGAATTTGCCATCTTTGTATACTGGTTTTGCATTTGCGATCTTGATCATCTTCTTGTTGTTAAATGCATCCAGTTTCTTATAGGCTTTTGTGAAAGACTTTGTATCATATGAATACATTGTCACATTATCATAATGTTCTGAACCAAATAAGCCCTTGATCCATCCAAAAGACCCCTGATCTTCCTTAATCTGTTTAATCTCATCAGCACCTTCAAACTTTGTTCTGAGCTGATCACTTGTTAATGTCTCTGTCTTGTCTTTTCTTTCCTTGATCGTTAATGAATAGTCATTTGCTTTCTTATCAAACATCTCAATCACTTGATCCGCTGTCTTACCAGCAACATTCATTCCATTGATCTTAGTTCCCCAGAAGAATTTATTACTGAAACTAAAACCAATCACTAAATAAATTACCAATACCGCAACAACTGCGATTCCAAGGTAATGTTTCCACGTCAGTTTTTTATTTTCCATTTGTTTTATCCCTCCTAAATACAATTTCATATTATAGTACAATCTTTGTAAAATAACTACACTTTTTTTGTACTTTTATAAAATCAATTTTTCATCAAATATTTAAACTGCTTTGATAATTTTTTAACGTTTTCTCTTGTACTTACTGATACAAAATGTTAGAATATAACTAGTGTGTTAACAATGAAACTATCGTTTCATGGAATTTATTTTTAGGAGGACTTATTATGTCATTCACGCAAGAATATCAAAAAAAATTAACAACTGCTGATGAAGCTGTCAAAGTCGTAAAATCCGGAGATCGTCTGGAATATGGATGGTGTGTTACTACTCCAGTTGCTTTAGACGAAGCTTTAGCAAAACGTATGCCTGATCTTGAAAATATTCAGATTCATGGTGGTATCGTTATGCGTCCATTAGCAATCACTCAGATTGAAAACCCAGCAGATCATTTTACATGGAATTCATGGCATATGGGTGGTTTAGAAAGAAAATGGATCAACGAAGGATTCTCTTTCTACGCTCCGATCCGTTATTCTGAATTACCAAGCTATTACCGTGATTGTCTTCCAGGAACAGATGTTGTTATGATGCAGGTTGCACCTATGGATGCTCATGGATATTTTAACTTTGGTCCAAGTGCTTCTCATACAGCAGCTATGCTTGAAAAAGCAAAATGCGTTATCGTCGAAGTTAATGAAAATATGCCTCGTTGCCTTGGTGGTTTCGAAGAAGGTATCCATATTTCCAAAGTTGACATGATCGTTGAAGGAAACAATCCTGCTATTGACGAATTAGGTGGTGGCGGAGCTGCTACAGAAGTGGATCAGGCAGTTGCAAGACTGATCGTTGATCAGATTCCTGACGGAGCCTGCTTACAGCTTGGAATCGGTGGTATGCCTAACGCTGTAGGATCTTTGATCGCAGAATCCGATTTAAAAGATCTTGGTGTTCATACAGAAATGTATGTTGATGCTTTCGTTGATATTGCAAAAGCCGGTAAGATCACAGGTGCTCACAAGAACATCGACCGTTACCGTCAGACTTATGCTTTCGCAGCAGGTACAAAAAAATTATATGATTATTTAAATGATAACCCAGAGTGCATGAGCGCTCCTGTTGATTATACAAACAGCATCGCTACGATTTCATCTATCGATAACTTTATCTCTATCAACAATGCGGTAGATGTTGACTTATATGGACAGATTAGTGCTGAGTCTTCAGGAATCCGTCAGATCAGTGGTGCCGGTGGACAGCTTGATTTCGTTATGGGTGCTTACTTATCTAATGGTGGAAAGAGTTTTGTATGCTTATCTTCTACTTTCACAAATAAGAAAGGGGAAACATTCTCAAGAATCCTTCCTACATTACATAATGGATCTGTCGTTACAGATACTCGTTCGAATGCTCATTACATCGTTACAGAATATGGTATGGCAAACTTAAAAGGTAAGTCTACATGGGAACGTGCAGAAGCCTTGATCAATATCGCTCATCCAGATTTCAGAGATCAGCTGATCAAAGATGCGGAAACTGCTCATATCTGGAGAAGATCCAACAAATAAGCTAACAATCAATTATTTTAATAATTGTTTTTTAAATTTTCCAAACCAAATAAAAATCCCGGACCTTTTACAGATTCGGGATTTTTATTTGATTATTTAATTTTTACATTTTCTATATTCTTAATGATGATCGTACTGCCTCCGCCTGGCTCTTCAATGATCTCAACATTATCTTTGGTATTATATTCTTCCATCGGAATCTTGATCTCAATTCCTGTATCCGTCTCTAACATCTGATATTCCAGTTTCTTGACTGTATTTTCTTTTGCTACTGTAAATGTATCATATTGCATATCATATCGTTCAATCTTCTCATCAAATTCCTGCTTCTTACCTTGATGATTTCCAAATAGTTTATCCCCGATCTCATTCACCTTAAACGCCTGATTTTCCGTAAATTCTTCTCTTAATCGGCTTTTCATGTCCAAACGTTTCGCAATCCCATCTTCTGGATAATGGTTGTTTATATCGTTAATAACTTTATTTAGAATCTGAAATTTCTTCTTTGGTGCCAGATCTGCATAGCATTGTAAGAATCTCTCAGAAAGATAGTTGATCTTATCCCCGTTCAACATCTCATACTTTTTCTCTACAAGACGTACTTTGTATTCTGTCAGATCGATGATCACTGCTTCTGTAAGCTTTGCCGAATCCGTTGGCATAACTCTTTGTTTCACGATATCATTTGCTTCTGCATCTTCCTCTTCTCGATGTACATAAGTCACTTTGTAATTCATCTTAAGCAGTGCGATATGAATTACACTTTGTACCTGAAAAGTCACACAAAGAAGATCCGCTGCAGGAATCGTTACACTATCACACATGATATCAAACAGATTTTCTCCTAAAACTCTTGTCGCCTCTATAAAGCTCTCATCATCTGATTCTTCCATGCTCTCTAACAAACTTAATACTGGCGAAACACTTCCATTGAACTGACATCTTTTTGCATCATCACTTTCCATGATCTTAAAAATATGTCCTCTGACAAATTCCATTAAATCTGGTCCCATCTCCAAAAGCTGACTGGATAAGCCAAGATATCCTGTGTGGCTGTCCAAAATATGTAAAATTCCTTTTCTGATAATAATATCATCTTTCTGTATATGTTCCATGATTGATTGTCTCCTTTTTGTTTTATCCATTGTGTATCATTTTATCATATCGATCATTTTTACGCAAAAAGAAAGAATCCTGCTATACAGAATTCTTCTACGAAAATAAAAAGTCATGGTTCCCTACACCATGACTTCTTCTAATATGAAAAATCCCCATGTATTCCCACCAATGAAGAATCGGCAACCCCTTGCCGGTAATCTTACTGTGAAGCCCTTCACAAATAAAATCTGTGGAAAACATAAAATTTCATATTCTAATAGGACCAACTTCTGATATTCTCTCGGTATGGCAGATTCTATTATCTGGCTCCCTACTTCCTGACACCAAAAAACCATTCATAGAATTATCTCTTCTATAACGGCTGCCTCTATCTGGATTAAATACCCATATCACATTCCCTTAATGCTAAATGTGGCAACCGGCTGTCATAGTCCAATAAGACCTTAGACCCTTCTGACTTTGCGTCCCTGTCTTTCAACAGGTTTGCCCTATGAATAAATATGAACTTTTAACTATGCATATAGAATATCACACTTTCCATAATCTGTCAATTATTTTTAACAATACATAAAGTCCGCGGAAGTATTGATCCGCGGACTCTTTAAAAATTAAATTCTCAAAAAATGATTATTTAACAACTGCTCTTAATTTTTCTGTTAAAGCTGGAACGATCTTGTTTAAGTCTCCAACAATTCCGTAATCAGCTACATCAAAGATAGGAGCTGTTTCATCTTTGTTGATTGCAACGATGATATCAGATTCTTCCATACCTGCAACGTGCTGGATTGCTCCAGAAATACCAATTGCGAAGTATACGTTAGGACGTACAGTTTTTCCTGTCTGTCCAACCTGGATATCTCTTGGCTGCCATCCGTTATCAACAACGGCACGAGAACAGCTTACTTCTCCTCCGAGAACTTCAGCTAATTCTTTTAACATTCCAAATCCTTCTTCTCCAACTCCACGTCCACCAGATACTAAGATCTTAGCATCCATGATATCTACTGTATCTGTAACAGATTTAACGATATCCATGATTTCAACGTATTTGTTGTCTGGAGTAAATCCAGGATTGTATTCGATAACTTCAGCTTTTGCTCCTTCAATAGGATCAATCTTCTGCATAACACCAGGACGAACTGTTGCCATCTGAGGTCTGTTGTCTGGGCAAGCGATTGTTGCGATCGTATTTCCACCGAATGCTGGACGAGTCATTAATAACTGATTGTGTTTCTGTTCTTTTCCTGGGATTGCTCTTAATGGGAAATCACCGATTTCAAGAACTGTACAGTCAGCTGTTAAACCTGTCTGAACACGTGCAGATACACGAGGTCCAAGGTCACGACCGATTGCTGTCGCACCAACTAACATGATCTCTGGTTTGTATTCATTGATCACAGATGCTAATGCATGTGTATATGGTTCTGTTCTGTATTCTTTTAATTCTGGATCGTCAACTACGATAACTTTATCAGCACCGTATTTTGCAAGATCATCTACTAATCCTTTAACGTCAGAACCTACAAGAACAGCAGTTACGTCTGTATCTAAGTCTTTTGCTAAGTCTTTTGCTTTTCCAAGTAATTCGAATGCGATTCCGCTTAATTCGTTATCTACCTGCTGTGCAAAGACGTATACGCCTCTATATTCTTCTAAACCCATTTTATTCACCACTTTTCCTTTTCACTAAATTACATGTTTTTCAGCTAAT